>CAJUBM010000195.1 GCA_910584735.1 uncultured Muribaculaceae bacterium | reverse complement strand
GCCGCAGGAATCGAAGCGAAAAACGCCGTCGATTACTCCCAATACGAGTTATAACGAACCGGTAAAATGTTTCGTTTCGGGGTGAACCGGCAGGTCGCGCCCCTGAAGATATTTATTTGTCGTTGATACGTCCGTGTGCCTCGCTTGGTCGCGGGCTATCACTATCCCTTGGCTATTCGCCAAATCGCGCAACCCTGAATCCTTCAGGCTGTAGAATTGGTATTCATCACCCCAACCGAGGGCCTTACGTAGTTTTTTCCACTTTCGTCGAAAAATCTCACTCGAGGCCCTCTCCCTGTTTGGCCTCATATCCTCGCCAAACAGATAATAATCGCCGGGATTACTGAAAATACCTATATCGAGCATTAATTTTATAATATCGTCGTTAAGGCCGACTTTCCCGTCGCGTTTGTTTTTTGATACCTCCGCCGATATAAATACCGATTGTTCTTTTATTGAGATGTCAGATATTCGGAGGAAACTCAATTCAGTAGGACGGATAAAAGTA
The DNA here is from genome assembly GCA_910584735.1 of uncultured Muribaculaceae bacterium. Taxonomy (GTDB): domain Bacteria; phylum Bacteroidota; class Bacteroidia; order Bacteroidales; family Muribaculaceae; genus UBA7173. The sequence continues at coordinate 891 of CAJUBM010000195.1, read as the reverse complement.
TAATACTCCATGCGGCAAGCAAGAAGATAATGCGGGTCGTGTTCGGCGAGATACACAGACATTCGCCGGAGCATGGAGTCGGTTAACGGCTGGCGTTTCTTTGGGGCCTCCGTCAGCGTCTTGATGTGCTCGGTCGGATTACTTGATATGTAGCGGCGTTCTATAAAGAAAACAGCCAACGAACTGCACCAGCCCCGGTAATTGTTTCGTGTACGCGCTCCGCACTCCCGGTCGAAATATATCCAGTCGAGAAAATCGGACACAAGGCCGCTATCGTACTGGTAAACATATTTCGGCGGTAAAAGCCGAGAGGCAAGAAATTCGCGGAATACGGCCAGCCTTGACGAATAGGATTTACGGGTTTTGTATTTATCCATTCGCTCAACGTATGCCTCGTATTTATCCAAAGCGTCGGAAAGGGCAGTATAACCGCGATTGTCGTCCACATTGACCCACGGCGACCAACCGGCGCGGAGCTGCTTTGTCAGCACCTCGATAAGTTCGGCGGCTCGTTTGCGTCTGTCGGTAATCTTCGGGATTCCGTCGAGCATGAATTTTTTACGGCGCATTTTACCGGCTCCGGGGTCGAAGCTCATAAAATCGACGTACCACGATTTTTTAGTATGAAGGCGGGGGTAGGTGAATTGTAGTATTACACTACGCGGGGCAGATTTTTTGCCGGTGGAACACATTTTTTTAACATTCTTTGTGAGTTTAAGAATGTTACGGTTCGTAGATATGTTGCTTTACTCGCAAAATCGGTGTCCGAAATTTGTCCGAGTTGTTTTTAACAAACAAACCTAACAAACTGAAAATCAATTTGTTAGGTTTGTTTTGGCGGAGAGGACGAGATTCGAACTCGTGGACAGGATTGCTCCCGTCGTCGGTTTA
>CAJUBM010000194.1 GCA_910584735.1 uncultured Muribaculaceae bacterium | reverse complement strand
TGGTAGTGGCGCCGGACCTCCGGGACGGCAGGCCACCAGAAGAGGCGGAGCGGGAAAGCGTAGGCTACTATTTACAACTGGTTTATTATGTATAATTCGGCTCCGCCTCTTCTGGTGGCCTGCCGTCCCGGAGGTCCGGCGCCACTACCATACGGCATCCATAAAAGTCACCACGGATAATTATTCTTTCCATTTCCATATGGCTCCAAATTCCATATGGTCACTAATGACGAAATATCACAAAAAATCGTTACCTTTGCATCCGTATAGACCGACAGGCATATACCCATTGCTTTTTACATTCATCATCTTTTCAAAACTTCACCTTATTTTTTATCCATGGGAATTAAAAGCCTATGTGCTGTAGCGGTGATTGCAGCCGGCGCAGCTACTTTTCATGCTCAGGGTGCCACCAACATAGAGACCCGGGCACACTACTCCACCAATCCGGCAGATGCCGTAGGCAAAAACGCCACGATAACCATCGACGGGGAATTCTCCGACTGGAGCGAGGATATGATAATCGCCACCGGCGGCGCCAACGATGTATCTTTCGCCTTCCATGGCAGCCATGAGAACTGCGTACTCGACCTCTATGCCGTCTATGCCGCATGGGACGACACCAACCTCTACATTGCCTGGCAGATGTGTAACACCGGCGACACCTGGGCGCGTCCCGGCGACGGACCTCTGACCGATGCTGGCCGTATCGGAGATGTACCTTTGGTTGTAGCCCTCAGCATCGACCCGTCCTCCACCCCTATGAGCGGCAAACTCACTGACGGACGCCATATATGGGGCGTCCCGGAGAGCGGTGTGGAATTCATCGAACATGTTGACCACCTATTCTTCATGAGCGGCAAGGTAGGCCTCGGCGACCCGGCTATGTTCACCGCCGTTGATGCCGCAGGAAACAGCGACTATGCCGGAGGATGCCATCGGTTCGCCGACCTCGGCATAACCTATAAGATGAAGGAGGGATTCCACCCCTCACACCTGTGGCGTCAGAACACCTATGCCGAGTGGGCCGATGCAACCACGCTGCTATCCGACCCATCCATAATCAACAACATCTACGATGAGGCTAACTACGACGACCTCATGGCAGGTCCTGTAGAGGGACTGAAACCTCACGACACTACATTCGACTCGTTCTATGAAATGAAGATTCCCCTGTCGGCATTAGGCATAAACCGTCAGTGGCTCGAGGCCAACGGCATCGGTTGCCGCGTGATAGCAACCCGTGGTGAATCGGGAATAGACTGCCTGCCGTTCGACCATTCGATGGTGGACCACGTGTTCGAAGTCTATGGCAAGGACGACTCTACCTCGCACGAAAAGGATGACATCGACTTCATAACCTTCGCCTCTGCCTCAATCGGCAAGCTGCGTACAGGCTCGGTATCTCCTCTGCCCGACCCCACGCCTGACCCTGACCCGACTCCCGATCCGGATCCCACGCCCGACCCCACGCCGTCACCCGATGGAAACTACGTTATATACTTCGACAACTCCGCTTCATCATGGAGCAGCGTATATACCTGGATATGGGACGAGAACAACGCCAACAAGAACTACACCGGCGGCAACTGGCCGGGCACAACCATGACTGTTGACGCGCAGATAGGTTATCATAAATACTCGTTCCAGTGTGACGAGACAGCCCCGGCACTACGCTGCATGTTCAACCCCGGCGGCGACAACGGCAAGACCAAGGAGTTCGACCTCGTAAACTACGGCCTCTACAACACCGACGGATATGTGCGCACCCTCTCCTCAGCCATCGGAGAAGTGGCCTCTACCGCATCGTACACCGTAAGCGGTCTGCACATCTCCTCCCCGGAGGCTCCCCTGCAGGTATTCACCGCACAAGGCATATGCGTGGCATCCGGCCACGCCGTAGACGTCCCGGCCCATGGCATATACATCATCGTAATTGACGGACAAGCCTCAAAGGTACGAATCTGACAGTTACATCTCCCCGCATAAGAAACGGCGGTGTGTCAAAATTCATTTTTTTGACACACCGCTTCTGTTATATGACACTTTTGGCAATGGTAACTTTATAGTGGCGCCGGACCTCCGGGA
>CAJUBM010000193.1 GCA_910584735.1 uncultured Muribaculaceae bacterium | reverse complement strand
TCTCTTTATTTGATGATTTCTAAACTAACGCGATTTTATCGCACCAGTAGTAGAAGAAATCAAAAAATATAATATTGTAAAGCAGGCGTAGAACCATTTTTTACGCCACTCTGATTCCACACCCTTTTCGAAACTGATAAAATCGATCATCAATCTATGGATATGAAAATCATTATCACCACCTTAGCGCTGGCCTGCGGACTTCCACTGAGTGCATTCACAGTGGAGGATCTGGTGGTTGACAATGGCATATATGCTATCGAGAACCTCTATTGGAGCAAGGCCGACCAATATATAAGCCTCTATACCGGCGAATGTGAGTATGAGAATCCTCCGTTGGGTGCCAGTAAAGGGCTGCACTTCGAGTATGTGAAAGACCTCAACGGCAATATCCTCCCCAAGTTCGTCAAGCTCGTGGGCTTCCGTGGCTTCACCGGGGCTACATCTTATGTTGACCGTGACTTTATCTTCACCATCGCCGATGACGATAACAACGCCGTGGAGGACGGCACACGCCTGATACTACCCAACGATGACTCATGGGGTTCGAACTATGCCGGGATGATTTATCTCAATTTCGAATCATGTGTCAGCACGGATGGCTCTTACATGCTCGGCGCCATATACGGAATCGACCCCAAGTGGTATCTCGAGCAATTCGATTTTATCCCCTATCTATATAAATATGGACAGACCTCTACTTATGGAGACCCGTCAATAAGGCAATTGGTGGGGGAGATGAGCCTCAATGCCGAAGGCAACGTGGTGGTGGAGTTTGACAATCCCTCCATCTTTTGGAAAACAGGATATAGGGGTACATCAGGCTATGGAGCCGGATACTATATTGACAAGCAGAACGGATGGAACATAACCCAGCCGTCAATCATAGAGCATTTCACCATCGAGACATTCCGTCCCGACGGCTTCCTGAAAGTGACGGAATACCCTGCAACGACCTCAGGCTACAGCACCAAGGGTACCACCACGACTGTACCTTACAGGATGGAGGTCGCCCCTGACGGCACCTTCTCCATCGTGAATATGATCGGCAAGGGGTACACCCGCAGTTTTGACGAGATTGACCGCGTGGTTCCCGGCACATTCACCGGGCGTATTGACGGCGGCGCGATGATTCTTACCGGGGGACAGAATATGGATGTACGCCATACGGCCCTCTCCGATATGGGCGGACGTACAAATAATTTCTCCCAGCGGGTGGCACGTCTGACGGATTTCCCCAACCGTAATTTCGAGTTTGAGGACGTTGTCGGCACCGCCACCGGGGAAAGCACCATAGCCCATACATCGAACACCAACTTCTGGGTAAAGCCCGGCTCATGCCGCACCGTGATTCGCGGCGCATCAATGAAGATAGGGCCGTTTGCCGGCGTATTCCATACCGTAGCTTCCTATGGCGAGTTGTATCACAGCACCTCGGCCTATACCGTAGAGACGGACGGAGGAGCGGAGACGGACTGTACACTTGACTTGGAGATAACATCGTGCAAAGGCACGACCACAGGTACCCTAAAGAGCGTGGAATGTGTCTTCCAGGTCAATAATAACGATGCCTATGTAGAATCATACGACCTTTTGATGGTCCCTCGCTTTTTGGTGGTGGGTGACCAGAACACTCATGAGGATTTCACAGCCGAAAACGGCCACAAGGAGGCCGTATATATATGTTCCGTTGATGCCGCCGACTTCACGGCTCCCGCCGTTGGCAGTTATCCCAAGGAATACAGCGTGGCAGGCACGGTAGATCTCTCGGAGGTCAAATTTGACTCGAAGGATGAATATTATTTATTCGTACGGGCAAACTATCGTTCCGACATATCTCTAACTGCAGCCGGGGCATCCCGGCTTAGCAGCCGCAGTGTATCGCTCCACCCCACATTCCATGATTTCTTCTTCGTGGGGCCACCCACGGCTATCGACTCCGTTGAAGCCGATGAGGCCTCCGATGCGCCGGTTGAATATTTCGACCTCTGCGGCCGCCGGGTGGAGAATCCTCAGGCCGGCATATACATCCGCCGCCGGGGTGCCACGGTGGAACGCGTGAAGTTTCCATGATTCGGCGGTGAATCCCTTTATCTCGGCTGTAAAATAGAGTTTTTAGCCGGGGTGAATCCAAAAATGTAACACAAAACAAGCAGGCGTAGAAGCATTTTTTTGCGCCACTCTGATTCAACACCTCTTACAGAAACACTATAAAAACAACTAATTACCTGCACTATTGAATATTAACCTCTGATATAGGCTTTACGAGGTCTATCTCATCCTATTCACACAACTACTACTGGTGCGATAAAATCGCGTTAGTTTAGAAATCATCAAATAAAGAG
>CAJUBM010000192.1 GCA_910584735.1 uncultured Muribaculaceae bacterium | reverse complement strand
GCAAAGTTCGCATTTATTCTCCTTTTTAACAACCTACTTTTTACATTGACCCGTTATTTCTTATGAGGAGGGAAAAACAACCGGCGCCCTGTTGTGTGTCGGGGGCGCCGGGGATAGTTGTCAGTGCGTTGTGGCCTATAGTATTAGGTTTTAGTTAAGTTGATTTAGTCTATGTTTGAACGAAGTATGTCTGTAGGGTATATCGCGGCCGATAGGGGCTGAAGCTCTATCGGGAGCATTGGTGTATGAAACTGTATGCCGCATGTTGCGAATACGGCTGCAAAGTTATACCAAGAATATGGGAAAAAGTGTGACAAAAGTCACAATCGTTCGTTCGCGTTACAATAATAATTATAGACGTTCGTTGTCAATGGCCCGTTTCATTCGTTGGAAGGACTCTCGTGATATGCCGAGGTAGGATGATATGTCGGTCATTGACATTTTTTGATGCAGGTCGGGGACGCGTTCGAGCAGTTTGAGGTAGCGGACTCGGCATGAGTCGCATTTCACGGAAATGAACCGGCGCAGCAGGGCGTAGGCTATTCCCGACATGAAGCGATAATGGTAGTCGGGAGAGAGCGAATGGAGATATGCATCGACCTCGCTGACATCGGCTGTGCGTATAACGGAGTTCTCCAGCGCCTGCACATTGTATGTACACGGGTTCCCGGTCTGGAAGGCGAGGTAGTTGCTTATCATCTCGTTGGGGAAGGCAACGGAGAATATCTTGCGCTGCCCTTTGTCATCGGTGCCGCACATGGCGAACGAGCCGCTGACTACAATTCCAATCTTACGGGTGGAACCTCCGACGCGTGAGAAATATTCTTTCTTCGCTACCCTCTCCTCTGTTCCGTTAGCCATCATCCATTCACGCAGGGGTGTGGAGTCGAAGTCGTTATACAGGGTAAAGTCTGACATAGTTGTGTGTTATGCTGCAAAGGTAGTGATTATTCTCGGCGTGGCAAAGCGTAAGCACTGGACGTTATGGATATATTATTTGACGATAATTCCCTAATGGCGGGGTGCTGTTTTCAATGCTGCTTATGGGAAAGAGATTGCGCCGTGGTATCGGAAGATACGACGGCGCAATCTCTATGTTTGTTATTATAGCAGTCTGCCGGATGTGATTTTGTGATATCCGGCAGCTGTTGGCGGCTTAACGGAGGTATATCTTTGTGGAGTCCACGATATAGAATCCCGGAGCAAAATCGGTGAACACATTTATGCCTTCGTTGATTTCGCGGGTCTGCACACGTCCATCAATGGTGGTTATTGACACGTAGGATGCCTGCGGCGACTCAACCACTATGTAGCTGCCACGGGCATAAATCTTCATGTCCGAAGCTTGGCCGACATTGGTTATGGCAGCGGGGTCTATTCCGCTTTTTGTATAAGTAGCGTTGTTTACGGCAGCGAGATCGGCGGTCTGGTCCCCTCCGCCGTTATTGAATATAATCATCGGTGTGATGATGTCGTCGGTGGTGGTGAAGGTGATTTTGTAGAGTTTGCCGTCGAAGGTCATCTCTGTTCCGGGCCATACGCCGAGATATTTCTTGTCAGTGGCGTTGTCCCAGAAATATGCGTTTACATTGGACCAGGACGTGCTGTTTCGATTGTCGTAATATATAGTCCAGACAGTGGCGGCGTTGGGATCCTGTTTTGTATAGGTAGCCTTTCCGGTGCGTGTGCCCTTGGGGCCTGTGGCGCTCCAGCTTACGGTAATGGTTTTCCCGAACTCAACGCCTTCACCAATGGAGAATGTAGCCGAGCTGCCCGTTATGCTTATCTGTGAGCCTGAGTCAATGCTGTACCATGCGGATGTGGCGTTGGAGACGGTGGCCGTTATCTCAAGTGTAGGAGTCTTGAAAATACCGCCTTTGGGATTTAATTTCACAATCGGCTCATCTGTTGCGGGCTGGATTGTCTTTACGTAGCCGGATGTGGTGTAATAGCCTCCGTTTACGAAGTCGAAGCCCGGGTCGGGGGTCTGGCTTGAGCCATGCTGGCTGAATATGATTTTCGAGCCTTCGGGAATCTCGTCTGTGCCGGTGTACGTCCATTTGTACACGTTGTTGCCTAAATATGTGAGATTCTGGCCGGGCCAGTTGCCGCCGGTATAGTTCTTTGTTGCGGACCAGATCCATGCGGTTGCGGGGTTCCATGACTCATGTTCGAAGAATATTGCCTGCTCGTCTTCCTCTATGGCCGGAGTGATTGCCGGGTCGGGCTCTTCGCGTTCGCCGGAAATATTTCCTCCGTTTGGCTTTTGCGTCCAGGTCTCTTCGGGCATGGTCTCTCCGGGCCACTCTGACCATGGCTGGTCTACAGATGCCGTATTTTATAGATATTTGCCGTCTTCTCCGATTTTGCCAGGGGCCGGGGTCTTGGTTGTG
>CAJUBM010000191.1 GCA_910584735.1 uncultured Muribaculaceae bacterium | reverse complement strand
AATATTAATATTTTAATAACAGTGGTAAGATTTTTATCGCACCACTACTATTATTGGGTTAAAGAAAAATTCTATCAGATTGGCAATATTTGTGATATTGTGTTGTCCTTGCAAATTTATGCAATTTTAATAAAGATATACATATATTTATGCGTTAAAAGATGTTAATATAATATTCTTATTGACAATCTGATTCAGTTAGGCTACCTCAATGCGCCATTTGTCTATCCTCTTTCCATCCTTTATCCTTGTCGCCTCCACCCATATCATATATGGCCATATATTGTATTTTTTATCTATGGTGACTTTTCGAGTAGCCGGATGGTAGTGGCGCCGGACCTCCGGGACGGCAGGCCACCCGGAGAGACGCAGCCCAAGATGGGAAACATTTTTAATGTTGCTTCCCAAACATGTCGCTATTTGTCGTAGATAACCGGCCGCTCCACTCCGGGTGGCCTGCCGTCCCGGAGGTCCGGCGCCACTACCATCCGGCTGCTCTAAAAGTTACCATTGCCGAGGGGTGTATAAACCAAGTCCGGGCGTCAAATCAATGGATTTGACGCCCGGACCGATTGTGGTGTTATGGCCGACAGTAGGTTAGTCGGCTATCTTTGCCTTGATGAACTCGCGGTTCAGACGGGCGATATTGCTCAGGGAGATGTTCTTAGGACATTCGGCAGCGCATGCGCCGGTGTTGGTGCAGTTGCCGAAGCCGAGTTCGTCCATCTTGCGTACCATGGCCTTTGCACGGCGGGCGCGTTCTACCTGTCCCTGGGGGAGGAGTGCGAACTGGCTTACCTTGGCCGATACGAAGAGCATCGCGGAGCCGTTTTTGCAGGCTGCCACGCAGGCGCCACAGCCGATGCAGGTAGCGGAGTCCATAGCCTCGTCGGCCACCTCCTTGGAGATGGGGAGGTTGTTGGCATCCTGGGCGCCGCCGCAGTTGAACGATACGTATCCGCCGGCCTGCTGGATTTTGTCGAAGGCGTGGCGGTCGACCATAAGGTCGCGGATTACGGGGAAGGCAGCCGAGCGCCAGGGTTCGATGGTGATTTCATCGCCATCGTTGAACTTGCGCATGTGGAGCTGGCATGTGGTGATTCCCTGTACCGGGCCGTGGGGATGGCCGTTGATGTAGAGCGAGCACATGCCGCAGATGCCTTCGCGGCAGTCGGAGTCGAAGACCACGGGTTCCTCGTTCTTGTCAACAAGCTGCTGGTTGAGCATGTCGAGCATCTCGAGGAATGAGGAACCGGTTGAGACGTTATCAAGATGGTATTTGACGAACTGACCGGGTTCTTTGGGCCCACGCTGACGCCAAATTTTGAGGTTTACGCTAATAGTATTTTCCATTTCTGTATATCAGTGTGGGGTGGTTTACGATTTGTAGTTACGGGTCTGCACCTGTATTGCCTCGTATTTGAGGGGTTCCTTCAGGAGGATGGGCTTCTCGTTGTCGCCGGTGAATTTCCAGCAGCCTACATACATGTAGTCCTTATCGTTACGGGCGGCCTCGCCATCGGCGGTCTGGTATTCTTCGCGGAAGTGTGCGCCGCACGATTCGTTGCGGTGGAGGGCGTCGATAGCCATCATGCGCGAGATTTCGAGGAAGTCTTCCAGGCGGAGGGCTTTTTCAAGCTCGGTGTTGAGCGAGTCTGCTTCGCCGACGATGCGCAGGTCGGAGTAGAACTCTTTCTTGATTTCGGCGATTTCGTCAACGGCCTTCACGAGGGTCTGGAGCGTACGGCCCATACCTACGAGGTTCCACATAACGTGGCCCAGCTTCTTGTGGATCTGGTCGGGCGACTTGGTTCCCTTGATTGCCATGAGGCGGGCGATGCGGTCGCGCACGTCCTTCTCTGCCTTGTCGAACTCGGGTGCGTCGGTTTTGAAGCGCGGCACCTTGATCTGGTCCGAGAGGTAGTTCTGCATGGTGTAGGGGAGTACGAAGTAACCGTCGGCCAGACCCTGCATGAGGGCGGAGGCGCCGAGGCGGTTTGCGCCGTGGTCGGAGAAGTTACATTCGCCGATTGCGAAGAGACCCTTTATGGAGGTCTGGAGCTCGTAGTCTACCCAGATGCCGCCCATGGTGTAGTGTGAGGCGGGGAATATCATCATCGGGGTCTCGTAGGGGTTGTCATCGGAAATCATCTGGTACATGTCGAAGAGGTTGCCGTAGCGGTCGGCTACTACATCCTTGCCCAGACGGTTGATGGCATATTTGAAGTCGAGGTAAACGGCGTTGCCCGTTCCTACGCCGTAGCCGGCATCGCAGCGTTCCTTGGCGGCACGTGAGGCGATGTCGCGGGGGCAGAGGTTACCGAAGGCCGGATAGCGGCGCTCCAGGTAGAAGTCGCGGTCCTCGTCGGGTATGTCGGTGGGTTTCTTCTTGCCTGCGCGGATGGCCTCGGCGTCCTCTTTCTTTTTGGGAACCCATATGCGGCCGTCGTTACGGAGCGACTCTGACATGAGGGTGAGCTTCGACTGGTCTTCGCCGTG
>CAJUBM010000190.1 GCA_910584735.1 uncultured Muribaculaceae bacterium | reverse complement strand
TGGGTCCCTTTTCAAATGTTCTTCCCGGGTCCCTTTTCAAGTGTTAGCTACAGGTGGCCGTTGTTCCTCTGCCGGGCGTTGTGCGGGGGCGGCTTCGGCTGTGGGCGCGATGGTGTGAGCGGATGGTCGTGGCGATGTGGAGTGCGGCGAGGCTCGGAGTGTTTGAACACCGCCGCCGGGTGTCGGTCTGAACTGTGTTCAAGGCTCTCTCCCGGAAGCCGGAGCACTTGCGTAGGCGGTTGTGGAGCGCAGGGAGGCCGGAGCTTGCGGAGGTCTCCAAGCGGAACAATTCGGGAGTGTGCCGGGGCCGACACCCGACGGCAGAGGGCAACAAGCGCAGCGCAGAACTCGGAGCGGAAGCCAAACGAGCCGCCACGCGCCGGAGCGATTAAGTCTAAGCGACCTGTGCCGTAAAGCCGCCGCCACACAACGCTATGGGTGGGTTCGGGGATAATGCAAAACGGCTACCCTCACGGGCAACCGTCTGCTAAATCAAAATCTACTTATGAAAAAACGTCTACTGGGTATGCGGTCAATGTCGGCGGCGCAGGTAGGCGAATATGCCGATCACGAGGATTATCACGCAGCCGAGGGCTGTAAATATCAGGGTGGTGTTCGGAAGGTCGGCTACGGAGGTGGTGGCGGTGTGCTCGGCTCGTGATGTGGCCGTGGCGCGTTTGTAAGCCACGGTGTCGAGTCGGTTATATCCCTCTATGTCGTTGACTATCTGCTTGCGATTGTCAATGACAGAGCCTTTGACGGCGCGGATGCGCACTCTCTCCGTTGTATCAGCGGCGACTTGTCGCTCAATGGCGATGTCGAGGGTGTCGAAGGCGAAATTGATTCTGCGCAATGCAGTATCAATTTTAAGGATATAGCCGGAGGTGTGTATCGAAGCTGTGCTGTCGATGTCGACTTTATCGCTCACCGAGATTTCTTTCTTGGCTCGGCAAGAGGTTAAAAGCGCGGTGAAAATCAGAATGTATGCGAGAAGTCGTTTCATAGGTCGGCGTATTCTTTTGTTGCGTCGAATGAGGGGCAGGCTTTGGGGGCGAAGTCGCGGTGTCCGTATATCCTGGCACCGGGGTATCGGGCTTTCAGGGTCTTCAGAAGTTGACGGAGTGCGGTTTTCTGTATGGGGGTGCGGGTGTCTTTCGGGGCTAATTGGCCGTCGGGCAAACGTTTCTGTGCGTCGCAGCCGCCAACATAGCACACGCCTATGGAGTGTGCGTTGTGGCCGGAGCAATGTGCGCCGATCTGCTCGACTGGTCGGCCATTGTGTACGCTGCCGTCGAGATATACGATGTAGTGATAGCCTATGTCGCGCCAGCCGTTGCCGCGCGGTTTCGGGGCTGTATGCCACTCTCTAATCTGCTGCACGGTGAAGGGCCTCCCTTCGGGTGTCGCCGTGCAATGGACGATGATTTTGTCTATGCTTCGCATAAGGTTATGGGGTTATATGGTTATGAGGTTATGTCTTCGTCGCGGTCTTTTGGCCGCGAGTATTTATAATGATAGTCGATGCCGAACAACGCCCCGGCGAAAGTGAGGATTTCGCCGAAAGCGATAAGGACGGAGTTATGGATTTCGCCCGGAGGGGGCAGAATAAATCCGGCTATGAGCAGCCCGCAGCCCAGGGCGATGAGGGCTATTGCGGCGAGCAGCTGAATGGTGGGCTTATGTTTTCGGAGGTTCATATTTTGTGGTGTAATTATTTGGCTATGTGGCGGATTATGGCTATCTTTGCATCTGTAAGTGAAACCATACTAAAAATGACCCGGACACCTCTTAACAATGTAAAGCCGCGCTGAAGATGAACTGGATACCTCTACGTATGACGGATAGCATTTCCCGTGTGGGCTATCCGGGCGGCGTTTCATTGATAGCATCCCCTCGGATGACGCTCCCGAAAGGGAGATAATTCAGGGCTGTCATAGCTTGTATAAAAGATAGCATCCCCTTGCGGCTTGACCGTAAGGGCTTTCTTTTTTATGTGCCGAAAGTCCATCGTTTGCTGCCGGGGTCGTATATGATGGTGAAGGTGGCGAGTGAGCTTGCGAGGTTGGCCGGTGTTATGGCGGCGGTGCCGGGGCGGATTGGTTTGGCGAGGCCGATTCCGAAAACGAGGCGTATCATGCGCTGCTTTTTCGGATTCTTGGGGTCGGTTAGCGACACGGAGCTACGACCGAGGCCGAAGCGTATGTTGCCGTTTTTGTCGGTGTGCCGGGTTACGAGTGTCGAGGGGGCGGCAGACCATCCGGCGGCTTCGGTGCATAAGTCGTTGTGGGTGTTGGTGGAAAACTGGATTTCGGTGCCGTTGAGCCTTACGGCGTAGACGGAGCCGTACAGCCCCCAGCCTTTCTTGGCCGGGCAGTATTTCTTGGCGGCGCGTTGCTCGGCGGTGGCGAACTTGTTCTTGAAGGGGTTGCGCTTGCGCACACGCCGAAAGAGATAAGGCACATATCCGGCGGCGGTAAGTGTCTGTGCGCCGAGAAGGTGCAACGTGCCGTTGACGACCTGACAGGATATTTGCGAGGCTTTATAGAGGTTGTCGGCGGTGCCGATGCCGAGCAGGGAGTTTATGGTCTGTATCTGTTTCTTGATGTCGGCCACGTCGCGC
>CAJUBM010000189.1 GCA_910584735.1 uncultured Muribaculaceae bacterium | reverse complement strand
GATATTGGTCAAATTTTCCTCAAAAATATTTTGATTTTATCACAGTATCTAATCCCGCTTCACTATGGCTGTCAAATGTAACTCTATTCAGAAATCCCTCGGCTGGTGTCAGGGTACCCCGGAGCTTCCCGGCGTGAAGCGTCGCATTTACTTCCTCGCCAAGTCGTTCATTCTCGGCTATCCGCAACTGCCGCGCGATGAACTGGGGCGGCCCACTTCCGCAATCCTTGACGGCGAATATACTCTCGCCGCCGATGCGAAGTGGAAGTATATCGACATTCTGCCCGACAAGTCGCAGCTTACTTCGGAGGCTCAGGGAGAGCTGCCATCGCAGACGCAGCTTAACAAGCTCGTCGCCGTTCACCCCGGCGTGGGCGCGGAGGCTTCAGCCGCTGCCGCCTATATCAACAACACCGACAATGTGTTCATCGTCGAGGATATGAAAGGCAACTTCCGCGTTCTCGGCAACGACAAGTGGCTCACTAAGGCGACTGTCGCCCAGGATCTCGGTCAGGGTACCACCGGCACGACCTCGACAACTATCAACGTCGAGGCTACCGACGAAGTGCCTGCGCCCTTCTTTGTCGGTACGCTCGAAACCGAGGACGGCGACATCGACTGCTCCCGTAAGGCTGCGTGAGCATGGAACCGAACAGAAGCGTCAGGAAAGGGGCGATAGCGTTGGACGAGATGTTGGACGACATCGAAGTGCCTTCGTTGGAAGCCCCCGACCTCGACGCTTCTTTTACACCCTCGGCTCAAAGCAAAGACCTTTTCGCCGAGAAGAAACGGGCGGCATGGAAAGAGGCTCAGCAGGTGGAGGCCCGTTGCGACTTCGCACCCAACAAGGTGCGGATTTCATACCGCAATCCGCAGTTCGGCATCATATCGCTCTGGAAGAAGTCGCTCTATGGCCGGACGCTTACCGACATAAAGAGCGACCCCGATATGGTCGAGAAATTTGCCGAGGGCATGAATACCCTTATCAGGCAAATTCTCGGTCATTCGCTTGCCTCCGGCGACTGGGCTATCGTTACATCGCCAAAACGTCGCCACAAGGTCAGAAATTTTGCGTCGCTCATTTCTGCCCGGCTCGCAGAACTTCTCGGCATACCGTTCTATGAAGACGTTGCCGAATGCCATTCTAAGCATCGTGTCGGGGCGGTGTTTACCTTTGGCGCACAACCGCCCTCTGAGCGAAACATCATCGTATTCGACGATTTTGTTACGTCCGGCGCCACGATGATCTCGATGCGCGAGCTGCTTATGCCACTCGGTAAAAACCTCGTGTTTTTCACAGGAATAAACAATAAACTGTGATATTTCACTCAAACTTTGTAACTTTGCATAACCCTATGGAACTGGGGGTAAGGTCAGTTCTCACAAAATACATAAGTATATGATTAAGGTAACTTATTCGTTGAAAGTGTAGATTGTGCCCTCTAAAAAAGTGGCTCAATCTACACCCAAAATGTAGCTCTGTACTTTTGACAGGGTGCTTATGATTGTCTCGACGGTTGTGGGTATCTTGGCATTAGTCCTCTGAGAGCTATTTTCAGGGCGCTTCGGCGTCCTGTTTTTTTGTCTTTCTATGTGGGTCTTAAACGGACTAAGTTTGCAGAGGAATCAGCAAACTATTTTATGGACCACAAATTTACTGAACAGATAAAACAGTGGCTCGAAAAGCCCGAAACCGAGCGCGACTACAACGTCGGCGCTCTTTACCTCTTGAAGCTGTCGGGTAATCAGATTATGTACCGTAACATAATCGCGCAGATTGACCGCCGCCACGATGTCGTGGACTATCAGCTTCAGAAGTATTACAACTTCCGCGTTCAGGCTCTCACTCACGCGCAGGTCGAGGAAATGGCGGCACAGGTGGAAACCATCGTGGCCGAACATATTCCGCTGGCGGCTAACGCCGACCAAAATCCGGCAAAGGGCCGACGTGCCGACCACGATTCACTCCCGGACGAAATCAAGGCGAAGTACGTTGAGAACCTTTCGCTCCTTCAACGTATGCGCGAGCTGCATCTGCGCCTCCGCTCGCTTTCGCTTGAAAACTCCACCTGCCCGGACTCCGAGCGTTATCCGTTCCTCAAAGAACTTATATCGCTCGACAAAAAGCTGCACGCAAATTGGGAGGCTTACGACCACTATGTTGCACCAAGCTCCGGTGCCGTTCCCTCGCGATCGCCCGGAGGCAAACGCTCCGCCACAGGTGCAACTAAGAAATCCACCAAGAAATCCGCAGAATGAAAAGGAATGCCAACATCGACCAAATCCTTCGCCCGTTGAAAGAGACGCCTTTTCAGGCTTACCTTTCAAATGCCGTGCAGGTAGCCGACATTCTCGAATGGATTTTGGGCCAAGTCGGCATCGCCGAGGTATGGCAGACATCTTTCTCCATATCGGAGGAATTTCTTCGCCGCTTATTCTTCATTACTAAGGATAAAAAGGTCTCCCGTATTAACCTTGTGCTCGACCACAAGGCAACCAACAAGACGCTCAAACTCTGGGCATTCATCACGCAGGTTATCGAACGCACCTATCTTGCCGACAACCATAGCAAGATTTTGTTGGTGCAATCCGAGCGCGGCGATACGGTCAGCGTCATTACTTCGCAGAACCTTACCCGTGGCAACCGCCACGAGTCGGCTTTTATCTCCACCGATAAGGCAATCTTCGACCGGCTCCAAGAGCAGATCAACGATTTAATAACCAATCACAGCGTACCACTCCATGATTTATTCAGAGAACGACTTGCAGCAGATTGAGAAGTTCGCCTCAATCTACCTCAAAATATCCGACATCGCCGTAATACTCGACATTCCGGCTGATGTGCTTCGCGAAGACATCGCCGACCGCTCTACGGACGTTTCCAAGGCGTACCGCCGTGGCAAAGCCGCCTCAAAGGTCAAGCTACATTCCCAGGAAATGATGCTTGCACAGGTCGGCTCGCCGCTCGCTATCGAGAACG
>CAJUBM010000188.1 GCA_910584735.1 uncultured Muribaculaceae bacterium | reverse complement strand
CCTTTGTTCTTCGGGTGGCCTGCCGTCCCGGAGGTCCGGCGCCACTACCATCCGGATACGTATAAAATCGTCATGTCGGATATAAAACAAACGCCGCGTCTTTGATTATGAATCAGAGGCGCGGCGTTTGTTGTTTTTGTGTGCTAAGGCTGCGGGGTTACGGTTTGATGCGGCGCAGTATTATCTCGTCGACGAGGGCATGGTTCGTCCGGCCGTTCATATTCTCGTCCGAGGGGGTGAGGCGTAGGCCGAAGGTATGGCTACCGGCCGACAGACGCACTTTCACCACGTTGGAGTCGCCCCAGTCGTTCCAGTTTCCCTCGCCGCGCTGCGGCATGACGATGGCTCCGGCGCGTTGGCCGTCAACAAAGAGCGAGCGTATGGCGCATTTGTTCTGCGTGTTTATCGGCCCGTTCCCGTTGGCATAACGGAAACTTACGGCATACAGTCCGCTCTGTGGCACATCTACACGCACATCGGCTGATGGCGACTGGTGGTCGGTCTCAACGAATCCCGAGCCGGTGAACCCTCTCACGGGGCCGACCGGGAGGTTGCATGCCTCAGGCGATTTTATAGTTGTCCCCTCCTTGGGGAACTGCCCGGTGATACGGCGCACGTTCGACATAGGCTGGGAGGCAAACGACTCGGTTCCGTCAGCGGCCACCCCTATAACCTGGTATTCACCCGGCACGTTGGCGATGAAGCTCGTCTCCGTTGTCTCGCCCACAGGCACACCGTCACGCAGCACCTTGTAGTGGTGGATATACTCTATGGGATTCCACTGCAACAGATTGTTTACCGGCGCGTTGTCGCCTGCCTGCACATCTGCATCGTGCGACAGCCATGCCACCGGCGTCAGCGGAGCCTTGGCGTTTGGCCGCTCGTTCACCCGCAGCGGCGCTATTGCGTTGTTGTCCATCACTATCCGTATATCGTTCTCCCCTTCGATAGATGCCGGGAGGAACGGCGCATGCGCCTTGCCGTTGAGGAAGAACCGGCGGATGCGGTCGCCATACCCCTCTACGGTGATATTAAGCACCGCATCGCGGTATTTCAACCCGCTCAGAGTTCTCTTGTCCCCCAGCTGGCGCGGGATGAAGGGAGCGAACGAAATGCCGTCCGCCTCGTAGTGTATACCGAAGAGCATCTTCAGCGTCAGAGCCAGGTTCCCCGAGAGCGACCACAGCATGTTCGAGGAGTTGAGTTCGGTCTGAATATCGCCGTTGTCGAGGTTGAAATTCTCCTTGTTGGTGGCGAACAGCGCCGCCGGGCGGAAAATCGACCCCACGCCGTGCATCACCCCGTCCGGGTTTCCGGCCTTTGCGTTGGCCAGCGTCCAGTATGCGGCCACGAAAGGCCACAGTGCATTGTTGTGGTAGGGCGGCTGGTCGGAAATCTGGGGATAGAATATGGCCGGTCCGAAGGGCGTAACCGGGTTCTTCTCCGTGATGACCTTGGCGCGGGTAGGGGAGGCCACGTCATATAGGATAGCCAGGGATTCCCCCAGGGTCTCCGCCCGTGGGTTTAGAACCGGGAAGTCGCGCCCGTAGTTGTACATGGCGTAATATCCCTTGTCGTTGAGCCAGAGCTGCGAGTTCACGGCCTCGGCGATAGCGTCGGCGCGTTTCTCGTATTCCTGCGCCTCGCTCTTGTCCCCCATCTTTCGGGCTATCTCAGCCAGCGTGCGCCATGCCTGGGCGTGTACTACCGATGTCCCCAATGCCTCGGAGGCATAAATGTCGGCGGTCTGCATCCAGCGCGGGTACGACTGCTCGCGCCAGTCGATAAACGATGTCTCGCCGCGTACCAGCCCCGTCTCCGGGTCATAGACCGTGCGGTAGTCCTCTTCCAGCGATTTTTTGATTACCGGGTATATCTTTCTCAGCCACTGTTCGTCACCCGTGGTCTTGTACACCTCGTAGGCCGCCAGGGCCCATATCTCGCGGTCGGAACTTACCGGCCATGCGCCCCCCGACCCCGTGTCCTGCACGATACGTCCGTCAGGCGTTATCTTGTGCTCGAGCGATATGCGCGAAGCCTCCGGCTGCAGCGCGGCCATGGAGAGGATTATGGAGTAGGACACATCGCGCGTCCATACCCCCGGCCACTCGCGCCCGGTGCGCAGGGTGGTGTCCGGCTCCACGGCGTTCACCATCTCGTCGAGCCCCATGTTGAAGATGGCGTTGTAGAGGGTGTTCGACGATGTCAGCACCGGGTAGCCCGACAGGTCGTTCTGTACGGCCCAGCGCTTGTCTACCGGCATCTTGTAGCCTGGTGTGGCATTGTAGTCCGACACGATTTCGAAATCGTTCGGGGCATATGCCTTGAAAGGGCCTTGGAATATCGTGTCCCCCTCCCAGCGATATGCCGGGGTCTGGAAGATTAGGCCTGACATACCTTCGTTCTCGGTAAGAAGCGGTTGCTTTTCCAAGGGCTTGCGGGCAGAAAAGGCAATGGGTGAAATACCGGCCGTAATCGCA
Source organism: uncultured Muribaculaceae bacterium (assembly GCA_910584735.1). Classification (GTDB taxonomy): domain Bacteria; phylum Bacteroidota; class Bacteroidia; order Bacteroidales; family Muribaculaceae; genus UBA7173. Next base: position 540 of record CAJUBM010000188.1, on the reverse strand, counting down.
ACGGCAAGTATGCAGGCGCCCGTGCGGGCCGAGGTCAATCTTTTCGTAAATACCATGCAGGTACTGGGTTTGTTCATCAAAAATCAGTGTGTCGGTAAGAAATCACTTATTTAAATAGCACATATAAGCCTCTATTGGATACACACAGGCGATAATTACATCAGTATGAAAAATCTTTTTCTGAAAAAAACGGGCACGTAATCTTGTATAAGACTATCTGTGCCATCCATAAAATATAACGCAAAAGTAGGCAAGTTGTTAAACATAACCAAATTTTTAAGCAGATATATCTGTAACATGTTGATACACAGCGAAATAAATATTTCGATAAAATCAATAGAGGAAGATGGTGCAGAAAGACAATGTTACAATATGAATTCATTTTTACGCCATTAACAATAATTAACCATCGGGGGGGGTAATTTTTGATTTTTGCCGTACCTTTGTGCCGCTTCAGATGCAAAATATAGTTTTTCTCTGAAGAAATCTAGTAGTGGTGCGATAAAAATCTTACCACTGTTATTAAAATATTAATATTTA
>CAJUBM010000187.1 GCA_910584735.1 uncultured Muribaculaceae bacterium | reverse complement strand
GGTAGCGGTAAAGATGTTCCTCGACAAACTGGCGATCCTTTGCGTCGGGGTTGGCGACAACCCAGGCGTAAAGGTCGCGTATGCGGAGTACGCGCAGCACCATCGCCTCGGTATATAGCGCGGCGAGTTCGTCCTTTGTGGCGAACAGGGAGCGGCGGCAGACTTCGAGGGTGTCGGGCTGTTTTCTACTCATCGTCTTCCATGTCAAGTAGGTTGTTTGCGGTGTTGACGAGAGCGAGAGGCGAGCCTACTTGCGCGAGGGTCATTTCCTGTTGTCGCAGCTTGACTTTGGAAATGGCCTTGCCCCGGTGGTAGCGGCGCGACACTTCGCTGTCGCGGTGGGCTATGGCGTTGCGGAGCACTTCGGGGGCGATGTCGAGGATTACAGCGATGTCGGATATTTTGAGGTATATGCTCGCGTATTTCTCGATGTCGGAAAGTTGCTGCTCGGTGAATATGATGCTATCGGAGTTCATTTGCGGCTGTCAGGCGTTGGTTAAACAGGTCGTTGAGGGGTACGGAATGGTTCTCGATGATGTCGAGGACGGAGGCGTGGAGGTTTGCGAAAATCTCCGGCGAGGTGGATATAAACGCGCTCTCGGCGCGGTTGCCACGGGTGAGATTCTGCGAGGTGACGACGGCGACGGTGTCGCCTTTTGCCGATTTCACCAACAGGATTTTGGAATGGTTGTCGGCGAGAAAGGTTCTGTCGACAACTTGGACGATGAAGCTCCACAGCTTTATGGTCTTGTTAGTGGCCTTGTGGTCGAGCACGAGGTTAAAGCGGCTAATCGGGCGTTTCTTTTTGAGGAAGAAAAGTCGGCGCAGAAATTCTTCGGAAATGGAGAAGGAGGTCTGCCAAATCTCGGCGGTGCCGGTCTGTTCAAGAATCCATTCGAGGATGTCGGCCACTTGGAGCGCGGAAGAAAGATACGCCTGAAAAGGCGCGTCTTTCAAAGGCCGGAGGATTTCGGAGATCGAGGCGGTGCGTTTCATTTCTTCCCGAGCGTGGCCTCGTAGTTGTCGTAGCCCTGCCAGTTGGAGCGGTATTTCTTATCGAGGTCGATAAGTTCTTTGAGGAATGGGTAACGCTCGCTGTCGGGGCAAGTGGCGGTTTCGAGCGAGAGATTGCGGAGGCGCAGATGCACCTCGCGCATCCGGCGCAGCACGGAAAGGTTCTCGACATAGAGGGCCTGTATTTCGGGCGGCAGGGTGTCGTGGTCGGCGCGTCGGCCACGGGGCGGTGTCGCTTCGGATTCTTCGGCTTGCAGATTGTTGTTGGCGGCGATGGTGGCGGCCTGTGCGTCCATTTCGGCAACCTGGGCGTGTGTAAGCTCGGCCACGCGGAAATCGTAATGCTTTTGCAGTTCGGTTTCGAGGCGCGGCATATCGGGCGCGACGAGAAGATTCTTATACATATTGACGCGGGCGGTCAACTGCAAAAACATCTTGCATCCGGCGGCGTAGTCGCGGGTGTCGGGCCGCTCCCGGAGCCACGCGCCCAGTCTTTTGGTAAATTGGTGGTTCATATTTCGGCGATAATTTTGTCTGACACAAAATTATTTCGCCCGGCATAGCCGATAAAAGACGCAAAATGAGTAACTTTGCGGAAATATTCATTATGTTACCACTGGACCAATATATCCTATCTTTCAATATTCAGCATGGCATAGGAGAAATTCTTAGACGTGCTGCGATGGATTATAACTTGTATTTATATTTAGTTAATATATTTGGAGAAGAATATATTAAACTAAAATCCTATTCAAAAACCAAAGATGGTATAGTATTCCATGATAATCGAGGCCGTTGGCTAATAATTGAAGAATATTACTTATATCTTTTCAATAATGACAAATTACGGCTAAAAGAATTGCTTAGTGAATATGGTGATTATTTAGTGGTGGAATTTTTGGCTAATTATGATGATATTTTCCAATATCCTGATAAATCATTTCAGGAAGTATTAGGCAAGGAGGTTTCTAACGAAATGAAAACGTTAGTAACTTCAATGATAGGGGAGAAACTCTCAAAAGAAAAAGAATATTTGAATAGAAAGCGAGGGCTTAATCAAACAGGTATCTTGAATACGTTAAATGGTAATGAGGTACGGCCTCAAAATGATACGTACTATATAGATGATTTTCGTTAAGCCTTGTTGTTAATCCCGGCGATAAAGACAAGGTTCTTGCCGGTAGGCTGAAATAGCCGTTTCATAGAGAGCATCGTCTGGCCGGTGGTGACAAAATCATCGAAAACGATAATGTTCTACTCCGAGGGGCAGAGATTCATTGTAAAGGTCGCGTTGACGCGATGCTTTGAGTGGCATAGCGCGGCATCTTCATAAAAGGGTATGCCGAGAAGCGCGGCTATGCGGTGGGCGACGAGCGAGGCGAAGTTACGCTGAAGGTGTCGGCGTTTCGGGGTGGTGATTACAGCCCAGCCTCCGGCGGCGAGGTTATTGCCGAGTACATCGGCGAGAAGCGCGGTGGTGGCCTCCGCAACTTTTGGTATCATTTCATCGTCGGCCTTGATTTCCGAGAGTGTCTTGCCGTATATTGATCTTTTCCAGACGGCGAGGAAGAAAAGCCCTGTGCGGTAGGCAAGCGTCGGGCGGCTTTGGAAGTCGCACCGTGCTCCGTCGTTGTGCGCCCACTGGCGGCGGTTCTTTTCGGCGAAAAGATCCTTGCCGGATTTGGGCGATGATAAAACGGCGGCAGACGGCGTTTCCAAAATGGGCTGTTCAATCTCCGAGAGAACACCGCTCAAATCAACCGCTCCGCTGCCGTCGTAAGGTTTCATGGGATTGGAAATTGGAAAACAGGAATCGGGTTCCCGGTTTCTATTTCCCGGGGCCATTTATGATGCCGTCCTCCGTAACGATTTCGCCGGAGTAGAAAGGCGCGGGCACCTCGTCGGAAGCCTCGACGTTGATAGTCGTGGACGTGGTGCCGGACGCGCCCTGTCCGTTGTCCTGATTCACGGTGGTTTTGGTGAGCCACTTGTCGCAGCCGACAACGCGGTAATTGTCGTTCATGTCCTGGACGATAAAAACATTGTCGGAGTTGTTGAGGTAGGCAGCGGCGGCGGAAGCCTCCGCGCCCACGCCGGGATGTACGGCCACGAGCTTGTTAAGCTGCGTCTGCGAGGGTAGCTCGCCCTGCGGCTCGGAGGTAAGCTGCGACTTGTCGGG
>CAJUBM010000186.1 GCA_910584735.1 uncultured Muribaculaceae bacterium | reverse complement strand
CCTCTTCGGGTGGCCTGCCGTCCCGGAGGTCCGGCGCCACTACCATCCGGATACAATCAAAAGTTAGTATGAAAATGGAAACCGGGTTGCGCCGTATGGCGCAACCCGGTTTCATTAGGTTTTACGATTTTAAGAGTGGGGGTTACTTTACTACCACCTTTGAGGCTTTGCCTCCCTGGAGGCGTACATAGACGCCGGCGGCGGGGGTGCCGTTCACGCGGACGCCCTGGAGGTTGTAGTAGACAGCCTCGGAAGTGGTGTCGGCTGCAACGTTCTCGATGCCGGTCATGGCGTTGCCATCGGTAGAGATTTTAAGGCCGTGAACATCGCTCTCCACGCCACGGCGGTCAACCGACTTGGCAAGGAGTATATAAGGCTCGTCAAGGCTCTCAATGGTGTGTTCCACCGATACGCCTTCTACGTCATGGAGCGTCCAGTCAGTAGCGGCAGCGCGCATATAGGCCACCTCGGCAGGCATCTCCTCGCCGGGAACCACACGCCACGAAACTTTGTGTGTGCGGTGCGAGGGGGTAATCTTCACAACATCGCCAACCTTGACGCCGTTCTCATAACCCTCGAACACAGGCAATGTGGCAGGCAGATAGAGGTCTTTCTCGCTCAATTCGTAAACAACATCAACCGCTTTCATTGTCGATGTTTTTGTAGCGGTAAACACGACCTCACGCATATCGGAAACCGAAGCAGTCCAAGTGCGGGAGATAACGGTACTTCCTTCTTTCTGCTCAGTAATAGCACCATTGTCAGAGGCAGTTACACCAAAACCGCTACTATTTCCTCTGTAGAATACAACGCTCTTAATCGCGCATCCTTCGGGTACGGAGAACTTCATGGTCGCATTTGTATAGATTCGGAAATCACAATCAGGATCAGATTCGCCCTTCCACTGGCGATATTTGTCGGTGAAATTCACGGTTACCTCCTGTTCGGCAGCAGAGGTTACAACTTTTTCATAATCGTTTGTTGAGAAAGTTGTCAGTCCGTAGGCCCCGGCGGGGGTGAAATCGAATGTTGCGGTAATAACCTGGGGGCCATCCGGGTCAATAACCGTAAGAGTGAACGATGCCTCTGCGTCAGCATAGGTATCATCACCGGCTATAACGGCCTTGATAACTGCCGTACCGGCACCGGCTACCGTAAGTTCTCCTTCGGCATCGATGTCGGCAACAGAGGTGTTGTCAGACGTATATGTCACCTTCGATGCGGCTTCCTGCGGAGTAACGGTCAGCACCGGGGTGAACTCTTCACCAAGATTTATCTGTTTGCTCTCTACATCCCAAGCTAACGTAACATTCTGCAACGCGGGAGTAACAACAACCTTGAACTCGGCCTCGCCATCATTCCAGTTCCCGGCCTCGTCGGACCACATGACCGAAATCGTAGCCTCGCCGGCAGCCTTGGCTGTAATCACGCCATCATCATCGATTTCTGCAATGGCCTCATTATCAGAACCGAAAACAAATGTATCGGGACGGCTACCTTCGGGCATCACGTTCTTGGTGTCGCCCTCGGTCATCGTCACATCCTCGAAAGTATATACGAAGTCCTGGGGTTCGCGGGGAACATCCTTGCGGTAGATAGAAACGAGTTCGTAGCCGGAATCATCTTTATCGTTCTCGTAACAATTAAACAGTGAACTTGAACCTACTCCATTATACTGGAAATTACCCCTTGTTGTGTTAGCAAACTTTATAGTGGCTTTGTTATCATTATTAAAAGATATTGAGGCATAATATCCCTCTTCGAGAGATGAGGATATTTTAGCATTATTGGTGGTCGTATTATTTCCGAGATACCCCTGTGTAGTTCCGGCATAATTGGTGGTTTTGAAGGTCCATCCAGCCGTTTCTTTGCCAAGTTCAAAAACCATAACACCATCAATCTTATTAATGGCGGTTTTGTCATCATTGAAAGTCACGGCAATCGACTTTCTGTTATTGGTATTAGCTTCCGTACTCACTGCATAGCCTTTATCGCGGGCGGCAAGGATAACCTGGTCGCCTGCGCGGAGCAATGCGGCATCGGTTACGAGCACCCAGTTGCTGGGAGGAGTAACTGTTACCGTGAAGGTAACGCCATCCAAGTTGGCATTCCATTTATTGGTAGCGTCCCACATGGCGGTGATGGTGGCGGTTCCCTCGGCTACAGCGGTTACAACGCCTGCATCGCTTACGGTGGCTATGGCATTGTTATCAGACACGTATACAATCTCGGGGATGTTATCTCCGGCAGGGGTAACATCTTTGGTGTCACCAACGGCCATCTCCAAGTTTTTGAAGCCGGGCACGAAGTCCTCACGTACAGGAGCCTTTACATTGACTGTGAACGTCACGCCATCCTCATTGGCAAGCCACTTGTCGGTAGCTTCCCATGCGGCGGTGATGGTGGTAGTTCCCTCGGCTACGGCGGTTACAACGCCTGCTTCGCTTACGGTGGCTATGGCATCATAATTCGATATGTATATAATCTCAGGGATATCGGTTCCGGCGGGGGTAACGTCCTTGGTATCGCCAACGGTCATCTCTAACGGGTCAACGAAGTTGGGTTTGAACTCCTGCGGCTCGGTAACGGGAGGGTCAACCTGGCCGGCAGTGGTGTAGGTAATGGTCAGAGATGCAATCTGGGCTGCTTTACCCGAGCCTCTTGTGATTGTGACGGTATTTGCACTACCTTCCCATGTCCCGGTAGTCCCCGATATGGAATACGCTCCCGAACTTACAACATCATCACTTTTGAATATCTGATCACTTTTAAGGAAAGTAAATACAATCTTAGTGATTGTAACACCATCCACGCCCTTTATCCGAAGCTTATTGCCAGTCAGCACATTGATACGATTGTCATACGCTGCCAATGTTGCCGGCTTATCCGTACTCAAAAGTACGGAACCTGAAAGGTTGTCATCAATCTTGAAACCGTCAAATGTCGTCACGGTTTTATTTGTAGTGGCAAAGGTAACTTCTGCCGCTACAGCGGGCAGTAAACCTGCCAACATGAACAGGAAAAAGAGTAAATGTTTCCTCATATGATTTAAGTTAGGTTAGATTACTATATTTCAAGAAAATAGCATAGAATATAAGCACTTTAGCACCATGCCGTTAAGAACCATCTATGTAAATATGCAAAATTAAATAAAAGGTCTGCAACTACCCCCCCCCATTAGTTAATTAATGTTAAGACACTTTGTTTGTCTATAATTTGCGGCAGCCGATGGTAACTTTTGGAGGATGAAACAAAAGGTAACTTTTCAAGTAGCCGGATGGTAGTGGCGCCGGACCTCCGGGACGGCAGG
>CAJUBM010000185.1 GCA_910584735.1 uncultured Muribaculaceae bacterium | reverse complement strand
GCCTCTTCGGGTGGCCTGCCGTCCCGGAGGTCCGGCGCCACTACCATCCGGCAACCTTCAAAGTTAGTAGGATTTTTTTTTGCTGTTTCCGTTGTTTTTCACCGCTTTTCGTCAATATCGACCGATTTGTTTGTGAATCCGTGGGATTCTTTGTATATTTGCAGGCTGAAAATTAGGCGTTTGCGCCCTGTGGGCGTGGAGGCCCGGTGTCCGCATCCGCCAACTGCCTAACGACCAATCATTTAACCGAAAATTAATATAAACATTTCAAATATTTTATCTAACACATGCAAAGCAAAGGAACCCTCGGAAGCATCATTGCCGGTGTTATAGCGATTTTCCTCGTGCTGGTGTGCCTGTTCTATCTGTCGTTCTCCCTGGTGAGCAACCATCAGGAGAAGAAAGCCGAGCAGTACGCCCTGAAAGTTGCCGGTAACCCCAATTCCGACCAGTACAACAAGGCTTACAAGGCCTACATCGACTCTATCAGCAAGACTCCCGTCTGGCTGGGCTACAACTACAACGAAGTGCAGAAGTGGGGCGTAGGCCTCGGTCTCGACCTCAAGGGAGGTATGAACGTCATCCTCCAGGTGTCGATGCCCGACATGCTCCGTTCGATGAAGGAAAATGCCGACGACGCCTCGTTCAATCTGGCGCTGGCAAAAACCGACTCGCTCATAGGCGGCAACCATTCGTCCGACTATGTGGGTACCTTCGTGGAGCAATACCGCAAAATCAACCCCTCGGCCGACTTCTCGGTGGTGTTCAAGTCTATCATCAAGCCCGACACAAAAGACGGCCAGGTGAAGACAATCCTCAAGAACGAGGTCAAGGACCGCGTGAACAACTCAGCCACCAACGTGCTGCGTTCACGTATCGACGCCTACGGCGTTGTGTCGCCCAACATCCAGGTACTCCAGGACAACGACGGCCAGATTCTGCTCGAACTCCCCGGCGTGAAAGAGCATGACCGCGTACGCGAACTGCTCCAGCGCTCGGCCAACCTCGAATTCTACGAGACCTACAAGTCTGCCGAGATAGCAGGCGCCATGGCCCAGCTTGACGCCCAGCTTCGCCAGGAAGGGAATCCCGCCGGCGTAAACGGCTACTTCCTCCAGATCCAGCCCTCCGAAAGCCCCGTCTACGGTCTGGCTACCGCCCAGAACCGCGAGGTAATCGACTCCCTCGTAAACTCCCCCGCCGCCAAGGCCGTGCTGCCCTCCAACCTCAAGCTGCGCTGGCAGGTGAAACCCATGGTGGTCAACTACAAGGATACCGTTTCCGGCAAGGAACGCCAGATGGACGTCTACCAACTCGTGGCACTGAAGAGCAACAACGGCAAACCCGCCCTTGACGGTTCATGCGTGGTTGGCGCTACCAGCGACTTCGACCAGATGCAGGGCAACGTAGTGTCGATGAACATGAACTCCGAGGGTGCCCGCCAGTGGGCTAACGTAACCGAGGCAAACCTCGGCAAGCCCGTGGCCATCGTGCTTGACGACCTTGTTTATTCCTATCCCAACATCCGCTCGAAGATTGACGGCGGACGCTCGCAGATTACCGGCGACTTCACCGTAGAGGAAGCCCAGGACCTTGCTAACGTACTGAAATCGGGTAAGATGACCGCCAAGGTCGACATCATTTCCGACATGGTAATAGGCCCGCAGCTCGGTAAGCAGGCCATCGAATCAGGTATCTGGTCGTTCGTAATGGCGCTGGTACTGCTGATGATATTCATGTGCCTCATCTACGGCATCATCCCCGGCCTCATCGCCAACTTCGGCCTTATCTGCAACCTCTTCTTCACGTTCGGTATCCTGGCCTCGTTCCAGGCCGTGCTTACCCTGTCGGGTATCGCCGGTATCGTGCTCGCCCTCGGTATGGCGGTCGATGCCAATGTGCTTATCTTCGAACGCGCCAAGGAGGAACTCCGTGCCGGCAAGGCCGTGCGTACCGCTATCGCCGATGGTTACTCCAACGCCTTCTCGGCCATCTTCGACTCGAACCTCACCTCTATTATCACCGGCGTAATCCTGCTGTTCTTCGGCACAGGCCCCATCAAGGGCTTCGCCACAACGCTGATTATCGGTATCATCTGCTCGTTCTTCACGGCAGTGTACCTGACACGTATAATCTTCATTGCATTCGGCAAGAGCAAGGCGTTCAGCAAGCTTACATTCGCCACACCGTTCTCACGCAACCTCTTCACCAAGTCGAACTTCAACTTCCTCGGCGCCCGTAAGGTGGCCTTCATGGTAGTAGGTTTCTTCTGCGTCACAGTAGTGGTATTTCTCTTCGCCAAGGGCCTTAACCAAGGTATCGACTTCTCCGGCGGCCGCAACTACGTTGTCAAGTTCGAGAAACCGGTAGACACCTCCGAGCTTACCCGCAAGCTCACCCCGGTGTTCAACTCCAACGGACAGACCGCCGCAGTGTCGGTAATCACCATCGAGAACTCCGACCAGGTGCGTATCTCCACCAACTACAAGATTAAGTCAACCGAAGACGCTTCCGCCATCGAGAAGGAAATCACCAAGATGCTCTACGATGCCTTCAAGGCTGAGAAACTTCTCCCCGAAGGTATGACACTTTCAGATTTCTCCACTACGGACGAAACCCAGGGTATCATGTCCTCGCAGACCGTAGGCCCGACTGTGGCAAACGACATGCGCAACAAGGCATACTTCGCGGTTATCCTGTCGTTGGCAGCAATGTTCCTCTACATCCTGCTGCGCTTCCGCAACATCGCCTTCTCGCTCGGCGCACTGGCGGCCGTGGCCTTCACGGCGTTCGCCATCATCGGCTTCTACTCCATCTTCTGGGGCCTCCTCCCCTTCGCCATGGAGATTGACCAGACCTTCATCGCCGCCATCCTGACGATGATCGGTTACCAGATCAACGATACGGTGGTAGTGTTCGACCGTGTGCGCGAGACCTCCGCACTCTATCCCAAACAGGACTTCTTTACTACCATCAACAAGTCGCTCAACCAGACACTGACACGTACCATCATGACCTCCTTCTCCACCTTCCTGGTACTTGCATGTATCTTCATCCTGGGCGGCGACTCCATCCGTTCGTTTATCTTCGCCATGCTCTTCGGCGTGGTAGTCGGCACTCTCTCCACAATCTTCATCGCCGCACCGGTGGCCTACCTGACCAACCGTAAGAAGGTAATGAATCCGGCAGTGAAGTAACCTCCGACACGTTTTTTTTACAACCCTCCATAAAGGCGGTGCGTCTTGGACAAGACGCACCGCCTTTGCCATATAATTCTATTGGCAAAAGTAACTTTTTAGTGTTGCCGTATGGTAGTGGCGCCGGACCTCCGGGACGGCAGGCCACCAGAAG
>CAJUBM010000184.1 GCA_910584735.1 uncultured Muribaculaceae bacterium | reverse complement strand
CAGGCCACCCGGAGAGGCGCAGCCGAAAATCCCCCACTAACTACAACTTTCGTTCTCCGGGTGGCCTGCCGTCCCGGAGGTCCGGCGCCACTACCATCCGGCCTAACTAAAGCCGCCACAAATAATGATTTTTTTGAAGAAGATACAAAAGCGGTGTGTCAAAAAGGATTTTGACACACCGCCGAAATATTAAGCATTAAATTTTATTTGTCGGTCTTTGCAAGGATAAGGGCTGAGGTGGGAGCTACTTCAAGTTTGCCGCCTTTGGTATAGCGGGGGCTGCCTGAGCCATCAACCAGGCCGGTATGATTCAGTTCTCCATCGGCTGCCACAACGAGCCATTCTCCTTTGGGTATGTTTACCGCCTGCGATGCATCGGAACCGTTGAACACCACCTTGATTTCCTTCCATTCATCGCCGTTGGCATGATTCAATAGCGAATAGGAGATAAGATTCGGGGAAGACACCTTGTCAAAACGCAGGTTCTTCGCAATATCCCCAGCCGAGGTCATACGGAAAGCCGGATGCGCCTTTCTAAGTGCTATAAGTTCCTTATAGTAGTTGAATTGAGAAGCGTTCTTATGTTTCAGGTTCCAGTCGATTGCATTGATAGAGTCCGGGGAGTTGTATGAATTATGTACCCCTTTCTTGTCGCGGAACACCTCTTCACCGGCAAACATAAATGGCGTACCCTGCGAAGTGAACACTATAGTCTGGGCCAGACGTGCGACACGTTGTCTTGCATCCTCGGTAGAGCCGGGCATGGATTTAGCAAGTTTGTCGGTAAGCGTGAGGTCGTCGTGGCAACTCACATAGTTGATAATCATCTCCGGCGAAGCGGCATATGGGAACTTGGAGTTATTTCCCTTAGAATAATCAACCTGCGGATGCGCCGTAGAAGCCACTATACCTATTTTCACAGTCTCTTCCAGGCCCGGTTTCCCTGTAGCAAAGCCACGGTCAGATGCATCTGAATAATGTCCTTTAACGGCATCACGTATATCATCAGAGAACACCGCTATCCCCTCCATCTTCGATACGTTTTCTTTAAGGGCGCGACGCTCCACGGGCAGAGGCGAATTACCGGCAGTCCAGCCTTCGCCATATATAAAAATTGATGGATTAATCTCTTTCAAAGCCTTGGCCACCTGTGTCATGGTCTCAGTATCATGTATCGCCATAAGGTCGAATCGGAAGCCGTCAATATGGTATTCCTTCGCCCAATATTTCACCGAGTTGATGATGAAATCGCGCATCTGCTGACGGTCGGAAGCAGTCTCGTTTCCGCACCCCGAGGCATCGGAATACGAGCCGTCGGCATTATGTCGGTAATAATATCCCGGGGCGGTAAGAGAGAAATTAGAATCATCGTTCTGGGCGGTATGATTATACACAACATCCATAACCACGCCGATTCCAGCGTCATGAAGCGCCTTTACCATCTCCTTCATCTCGCGCACACGAGTAGACGGACTGCTCGGATTGGTAGAATATGAACCTTCAGGCGCATTATAATTCTGCGGATCATAGCCCCAGTTATATGTATTGGCCGGAAGATTGGCCTCATCCACAGAGTTATAATCATAACTCGGAAGGATATGCACATGCGTGACCCCCAACTCTTTCAAATGGTCTATCCCGGTCTTGTCACCGAGAGGCGTAACCGTGCCGTCCTCTGTCATGGCAAGGAACTTCCCCTTATTGGCAATACCTGAATTCGGATGTATGGAGAAATCACGATGGTGCATCTCGTATATAACCGCATCGTTGATATGTTCCAACTCAGGTCCATGATCCTCGGCCCAACCTTCCGGGTTAGTAGCGGCAAAATCTATTATTGCGCCACGTTGCCCGTTCACTCCCACGGCCTTGGCCCATACCCCCGGGGTCTCATCAAGCCATTGTCCGTTGTACTGCACTTGGAAAGTATAGAATTTACCGTAAGGGACGGGGGCAAGTGACGCAGCCCATGTGCCGCCCTGAGACTTCTCCATCTCAACCGTAGCGACAGGTTCGCCACCGCGACCGTTCTTATATATGCGAAGCTTCACAGCCGAAGCCTCGGGCGACCACAAACGGAAATATGCCTTATCTCCATTTATGGTAACGCCAAGGTCTCCACCACTATATAACGGGAACCGGGCATAGCGGGCGTCAGGATCGGCCACAGGCGTCCCTGTCTGGGCCGCATAAGTTGAGAACCCTCCTAATCCCATGGCACAGGCCATAGTAGCCCCTATGCAAAAATCTGTCATTGAAAACATCTGGTATCAGGTTTATATTTGTATGATTATCTTTGTTCCGGACGAATGTAAGTGAGCAAACCGCCGATGGCACTTACTCATTAATTATATACGGACATATCAGCCGATTTATTGCGGAAGATTGTAGAAATAATATCATCTCCCCAATAAAAACGCCGGAGAAAAATTTGATTATTTTAAATTTAAGAATCCAAAAGTTGCCAATATCAGGAAAAAGCATTACCTTTGCGCCCGCAAAACCTCTACAAAACCATATAAAAAACTTTTAATGGCAACAAAAATCAGATTACAACGTCATGGTCGTAAAAACTATGCGTTCTATCCTATTGTTATCGCCGATAGCAGGGCACCACGAGATGGTAGATTCATTGAAAGGATTGGTTCCTATAATCCGAACACTAATCCTGCTACAATCACACTGAATTTCGAACGGGCTTTGTATTGGGTTAACGTTGGTGCACAACCCACCGACACCGTGCGTACCATACTTTCAGATCAGGGCGTACTGCTGATGAAGCACCTCCAGGGAGGCGTTAAGAAAGGCGCTTTCGACGAGGCCGAGGCCCAGCGTCGTTTCGATGCCTGGAAAGCCAAGAAGCAGCAGGCCGTTGATGCTCAGAAAACCGCTATGGCCAACAAGCGCGAAATCGCAGCTAAGGAGCGTCTTGAAGCCGAACAGGCCAAGAACGCAGCAAAAGCTGAGGAAGTAGCAAAGAAGAAAGCTGAAATCGCTGCCGCCAAGGCCGCCGAAGAAGCTGCAAAAGCAGCTGCCGAGGCTCCCGCCGAAGAGGCACCCGCAGCCGAAACCGAAGCACCCGCAGCCGAATAAGCAACTGCTTCGTTTTGCAACATAACACGTCCGGCATTGCCACAGCGGCAATGCCGGACGTAGTTTCTTTATATAACAATATCCCTACCCTCATCATCCATACATGATTTTCCATTTTTTGATAAAAAAATGACCGATAAATTTGGCAGTCTCAAAAATATCCACTAATTTTGCAGCGTCAAAAGGGGAAGAGACCCTGACAGACTAAGCTAACGGCGATTTAGTGTAGTGGCCTAGCACGCCACCCTCTCACGGTGGAGAC
>CAJUBM010000183.1 GCA_910584735.1 uncultured Muribaculaceae bacterium | reverse complement strand
CCTTTTCGGGTGGCCTGCCGTCCCGGAGGTCCGGCGCCACTACCATCCGGCAACACACAAAATCACCTTTGGTAGAAATATAAATGCTTAGATAACCAAGCGTGCAGAAAATCAGCCCGGGAGGGAAGAATTTTGCGGGGAGGCGAAGTGGGCGCGGACCAGGCGCGCCTTGGCGGGACCTACGATTTCGGCAAGGGCGTCCAAAGAGGCCTGGGAGATGCGTTTCACCGAACGGAAGTGCGACAGAAGCTGCTGCTCGGTGGCAGGGCCGATGCCTTTTATGCCGGACAGTTCGCTGACAATCTGCCCCTTGGAACGGCGGTTGCGGTGATGGGTTATACCGAAGCGGTGAGCCTCGTCGCGCAGGTGCTGCACCACGCGCAACGACTCCGAGTTCTTGTCAATGTAGAGCGGCACTGAATCGCCGGGGAAATAAATCTCCTCCAGTCGTTTGGCGATGCCCACGAGGGCTACCTTGCCGCGAATACCGATCTCATCGAACGCCTCCACGGCGGCCGACAACTGCCCCTTGCCGCCATCAACCACCACAAGCTGCGGCAGGTCGTCGGGCGCCTCCTGAAGCATCCGCGTATAGCGGCGCGTCAACACCTCCTTCATCGAAGCGAAGTCGTCGGGGCCCTCAACGGTCTTGATGTTGAAGTGACGGTAGTCCTTCTTGGACGGCTTTGCATCGCGGAACACCACGCACGAGGCCACGGGGTTCGTACCCTGGATATTGGAGTTGTCGAAACATTCGATATGTCTGGGCAGTTCCGACAGGCGGAAGTCGGCTTTCAACCGCTCCAACGTCCGTTCGGCGCGTTTCTCGGGATCCAGCTTCTCCAGATGTTTCAACGCGTCAATCTTGCTTTGCCGTGCGTTACGCGCCGACACCTCCAGAAGCTTCGCCTTGTCGCCGCGCTGCGGTATGGTGAAGGTGACCCCCGGGAACTCGGCATCAGGCTCCGCAGGCACTACCACCTCGTCAAAGATAACGCCGAAACGGGTGCGCACCTCGTCCATGGCGTAGCCTAACAGTTGCGGCACCTCCTCGTCAAGACGCCGCTTATATTGCAGCGTAAGCGAGCGCGAGACGGCGCCGCGCCTGACATGCATATAGTTGATATACACATCCCGTCCCCCGTCATCGTCCACTCCGAACACATCAATCTGGTCAAGTGTCTGGCTCACGATAACACTCTTGGCACGGTAGCGCTCCACAAGCTGGTATTTCTGCTTCAGTTCCTGGGCCTCCTCGAACCGCAGTTCCCCGGCCAGACGCTCCATCTCCGTGCGGAGATATGCCATGAGTTCCCCTGTCTCGCCGCGAAGAATCTGCCTAACGCGGTTTATATACTCGCCGTAACGGTCGGCATCGACCTTCCCCACGCAGCACCCCAGACATCGCTTAAGGTGGTACTCCAGGCACAGACGACCCTTGCCACGGGCCAGACTTTCCGGCGTAATCGGCACACGGCACATGCGTATCGGATAAAGCTCCCTTATAAGCTCCAGAACCGCCCGCGCAGCCCCGGCCTCGGTGTAGGGGCCGAAATACTTCGAGCCGTCACGCGTACGCTGACGCGTCATGAACACCCTCGGATACAGCTCCTTGGTGACACATATCCACGGATAGGACTTATCATCCTTCAACAGCACGTTGTAGCGCGGCTTGTACTCCTTAATCATCGAGTTTTCAAGATTAAGGGCGTCCTGCTCCGTAGGCACCACGATATAGCTCATATCGGCGATAGCCCTTACAAGCATATTGGTGCGCAAAACATCGTGCGTACGGTTGAAATACGACGACACCCTGCGTTTCAGGTTCTTGGCCTTACCGACATAAATCACCGTCCCCTCGGCGTCATAGTACATATAGACGCCGGGGGTATCGGGCAGTATCGCTATCTTTTCCCGCAACTCGGGAGACTTATCCTTGGAGTGTTTTCCCATACTATATACAAAGTTACGAAAAACAATCTTTCCCGCCCCCATGCGGGAACAACCTTAACCTTTTTTCAAAAATATCATCGTTCGGGAATTGCTCAAAAGTAAATTTTTCCATAACTTTGCACATGTACAAACCAATTCATTAACCCATTTATATGCTCCCCACTACCCCCCCCCATCTACCAATCTGATTAGCAGCAGATTGCACATTGCTTCTCTTTTCACGGCCTTTGTCTTGCTATTATCCTTATGCGCTTGCAGCGACAGTGAACCTGAATCTACCGAGAAAGTCGGCACCCGGATTAATCCGCTTGTAGGTTCTCTAAAAATTCCTTCAAATGTCTCATCCGTATGCCATATCACTAATGGCGCGGACTCCCGTGCCGCCGAAAGTGAGGACGGTTGGTATTTCGTGGATTTGGACGGCAATAAATCGGAACTGGCGATTGTGGCTGAAGACGGGCGTCAGACCAATCTCAAAATTCAGACACTCCATAATTTAGGCGCCGAGTATATGATGTTCGTCTTAGATCCCTATTCCGTAGCCAAAGTATTTGGAATGGACGACTACTCGGGAGACATTCTTGAATATTGTGTACACAATTGGTTTATCATCAACAAAACAAGCGGCAAGGCGTTTCGGCTTTATTCCGACTATGCCGACGGCAGCTTTGATTTCAGTTATCTCAATACCGACACAATAGCCGATGATTCAAAAGGGAACATATATTTCTCCGACATCAACCAACATCTGTTCAGATTAAATCCGAGGTCGCTCGAATTTCAGAACATGTTGCCCGAAAGTGAATATTGCATGGAGTTTTGGTGCGATTCCGATGGCTTGGTCGGATACCGCCCCGGCAACCGTCCCGGACTTTCTTTCCTTAACACCAATGGCGGTATCACCAATATAAGCGGACACGGTTTTTCTCTAAACGGACGCATATATTCCGCAATTTCAGGCGACGCAATATACGAATGTCACATGTCCGGGGCTAACATAGAGACCCGTAAAGTCTGCGAATTTCCCGAGTTCGGCTTCGAAATCAACTTTATTAACATCCCCACCAAGCAGATTGTATTGTTTAACCTCAATAATGGCACATATGCGTTCGACGGATCATCCATAACGGGAATCAACTGCGAGGTAAGCGCTTTGGGATATAATTACCGTTGCGCTTCCGATGGATATTACAATATGATCCGTCCCGGGTATATCTGCATCCTGGATTTCAACACTCTTGATATAAGACAGTTTGATGTATCGTCAAAATACGACATCTTAGATTTTTACTGTGACAAGAATCTACCCGGCGCAACATTCACCGCCCTCCGTTTTTCCGACATGTCAAAAGTTATAGCAACGGTAGACATAAATGGAAATATAACCGAGATTTCCTCAATCCCGCATGACAAAGCCATCAATCGCCTCATTCCCCTGAATTAAGAAGCATTTTCAGCACCAACACGGAACGTTGTGTCAAAATTCGGAGACACCAATCTTCCAACGGAAATCATTATCTGAGGT
>CAJUBM010000182.1 GCA_910584735.1 uncultured Muribaculaceae bacterium | reverse complement strand
ACACAGTTCAGACCGACACCCGGCGGCGGTGTTCAAACACTCCGAGCCTCGCCGCGCTCCCTGTCGCCACGACCCTCCGCTCACACCATCGCGCCCATAGCCGAAGCCGCCACCGCGCAACGCCCGGCAGAGGAACAACGGCCACCCTCACAGGCGTACATCGTTCATCGCGCATCGTTTATCGGGATTTGGCCGAAGCCTCGATTAACAATAAACGATACACGATAAACGCTCGATACAGCGGCACGTCGATATGCCGACACCCATTGCCGACATCAAGGCACACACCGGGGCAGACAATCGCCCTGCGGCTTGCAGCCTACGCTCCACGCCAACGCCGAGAAAGATGGGCGAGGCTTTCGTGGCGACACCCCAATGACATTGTTTCCGGCTGCGCCTACAACAAAGTCAACTCCCTGCGGTCGGGGGTGCCTTGCCACGGCTTCGCTCATCCACTCCGCGCCGCCGCTGCGCTATCGGCTGCACACCTCCGGGCGACGCACAGCCCCGACGATATGCGCATTGACATCGGCAACGATACAAGGACTTTACGACTCCACGATTATTCGGCATAACGACACATAGACACAAGCCCCTCCCCATACCCCAAGCGCGGCGCGGCGGCAGACAACTCCGCTCCGGCTGCCGTGGCGGTCGCTGATGCAAGGCCGAGCGGACATTCCGCATCAATCGAAAATCTTTAACCGTCCAACAACCCACTGCCGGGGCAGAGGCTCTTATGGCCGAGCTTTTCGGTTGGGCTGCATTGCTCCGCCTTCCATCACCGCCCTTTGGCCCCGGCCACCTCCGCTACGCGCACCGTCGCCACCGCCACGCTTGCCACGACATCACCCCGACGTGCTTCCGAGATATGTTAATGATGCAGCCGAGAGTGGACCGGCCGGGATATAAAAGGAATGTGGCGCGGCAACATAAACCGTTGCGACACCCCTCTCTACTTTCGGGGTGTCTGCAACGCATCCGTGCCACGTTCCACCCGGACACTATCGCCAACCCACCAACTCGGCCACATCATCGGGGCATCACCGCCCGTCGGCTGATGTAGGAATAGGAGTTTGCCGCGAACTCAAATTGCCCTGCGTCCAATTTGATTATCGCGTCAACGGCATCACCGCGCTTTCGGCTCGGTGGGGCGTGGGGCAGATTTGGGCGGTGAGGTGGCGGCGGTTACATATTCCGCTCCGAAAAGCCGAGGCGAGCCGAAAAAAGCGGCAGGCCGTGGGGGGATAGTGCGAAGCACCCTCGGTGGAAAATATTCCCCCGAACCCCCTTTACGCCTGATAAGCCGCTGTCTTTCAGGCTCGCAACGATTTTAACCTCCTAAAAATCCGTGGGATTTTGTAGAACCGCCGAAACGGTACGGCTAAAACGTTGTGTGGCATCTCCTTACCGCCGCTATGCTCCGGGACCCGATTTCATACCCGAAACATAGCGGCGGGAGGTGCCTTTTCAGAGCGCAGACACCGGGGCCCGACGGCGAAGCCGCCCATTGTCTGCGCTCCACACCCCTAAAACTCCGTCTTTTAGGGGCAGAAAGGTGAGGTTTACATTTGCCGAAAATAGGTAATATCTTATGGCAAACTATAATACAACGGCAACTGTAACCCTCTCTGTCAACGGCAAGCAGGCACAGCAGATGCTCAAACGCTTGCAGAACGAAGCCGCCACACTGGAGAAGAAAATCTCCAAAGCGGCGACCGCCGGGGATAAGGCCACTATGTCGAAGCTGCAAAAGCAACTGAAACAGACCAACGGCCTCATTCAGCAGTTGCAATCCTCGGCCAAGACCGCAGAACAGGTGCTTGCGCGGATGGACCGCGCCACTCCGCGCGAACTTAACAAGGCTCTCCGCACCCTGCAATCACAACTTAACGGCATACAGCGCGGCACCACCGCGTGGGATGCGCAGATAGCCAAAATCAAGGCTCTCAAAGCAGAAATCGCCAAAGTCAACGCGCAGCTTGCGGTCGGGCAGACCCGGTGGCAACGATTCAACAACTGGCTCAACAACTGCCAGACGGCGATACTGGGCGTTGTCGCCGCAGTTACAGGGCTGGTGATGGCCGGGCGTAAGGCCGTAAACGCCTACGCCGATATGGAGGAACAGATGGCCAACACCATCAAATACACCCGAATGACCGCCGCCGAGGTTGAAAAACTCAACGAGATCTTCAAGGGGATGGATACCCGACTGGCGCGTGAGCAGCTTAACCTTCTCGCCCAGGAGGGCGGACGCCTCGGTTACAACACGGTTCAGTCGGTAAAGGAGTATGTCGAGGCGGCTTCCATTATCAATGTCGCGCTCGTCGACCTCGGCGAAGGTGCCACGCAGACCATCGCCAAGCTGTCTAACATCTTCGGCATGGAACAGATGTACGGCGTCCGCGAGGCGATGCTGAAAGTCGGCTCGACCGTCAACCACCTTTCGCAGAACTGCACCGCCGCCAAGCCCTTCATCGTGGAGTTCGCACAGCGCATGGCCGGCATTGGCTCGACCGCGAAAATGACTATCCCGGAGATTATGGCTTTCGCCGCCACCCTCGACGCGCACGGGCAGAAAGTGGAAATGTCGGCCACGGCTTTGCAGCGCACCATCATGGAGCTTTTCAAGAAGCCGGGCGAAATGGCGAGAAAGGTAGGACTGGAAACCAACACCTTCATCGAAACGCTCAACAAATCCACCACGCAGGGCGTGATGATGTTCCTCGAAGCACTCGGCAGACTCGGAGAAGACCAGGCGTTGGCCGTCCTCTCGCCGCTATTCCAGGACCTCGGCCTCGACGGTGCCCGCGTGTCCTCGGTTCTCTCCAATCTGTCGTCGCACCTCGACTTCCTCAAATGGCAGTTGGGCGAGGCCAACCAAGCCTTCCGCGAGGGTACTTCCGCATCCAACGAGTACGCCATATTCAACAACACTGCCCAGGCCAGTATCGACAAGGCGCGAAAGCGCGTGTCGGAGTTGGCTATCGAACTCGGAGAGAAGCTGTACCCGGTCATGCGCCACATCTACACATCGTCCTCGGTGTTCCTCCGGGTGCTGAACGTCCTTGTTACCTTCCTAATCAAATACCGCACGGCAATCCTGGGAATAATCACCGTCTTTGCGGCATATTATTCGTGGCTCGGACTGGTGAAGACCGCTCATGTTGCCTATAACGTCGTTGTCAAGACCGCCATAGCCCTGCACAACGCATGGCGTGTGGCCGTGGTGCTCGGTCGTATCGCCGTCATCGCCTTCACGCAGGGAATAGGCGCGGCAACTCACGCCTTCCGGCTGCTTACCGCCGCGATGTCGGCAAACCCATTCGGGCTTATACTCGCCGCCGTGACCGCCCTTGTGCTCGTTGTCAAGGCGTTGTGCGACCGTACTTCCGAATACACGAAGAAGCTGCGCGAGGCCGTCAACACCGCCGCCAATTTCTCAAAGGAACTGTCGAAGGAGCAGCGGCAGCTTGATGAACTG
>CAJUBM010000181.1 GCA_910584735.1 uncultured Muribaculaceae bacterium | reverse complement strand
ACCTCCCTCATAACCAAAATTCAAGTATATATGTTCTTTTCGTCTAACAAACGTTTTATTCTGTTTTCACTTGCAAAGTTACAACCAAAATTGGAAATCGGATTGCAATTTGTGTTAAAATAAGTTAAGTTTAGCGCCGATTTGCCAATCCCGCCACATCATGCCTCTTTGTAGGCTACAATTAACACCTCAATCAAAGATTTCGGGATTCGTGATACCGGCTTCCCGGAGGGCTTCGTGGCGTTCGGTGCATGTACCGCAAGTGCCGCAGTGGCGTTCGCCACCACGGTAGCAGCTGTAGGTGTGGCCGTAATCCACACCCAGTTTCAGCCCACGGGCGCAAATCTCCCCTTTTGTCAGACCGGTGTACGGACATTCCAGCCTTACGGTGAGGTAGGTGCCACGCTCTATGGCTTTTCCCATGGCTTCCACGAATCCGGGGCGGCAGTCGGGATAGATGGCATGGTCGCCGGAATGGTTGGCAAGCATCACGGTGGAAAGGCCACGGCTCTCTGCCAGTCCGGCCGCTATGCTGAGCATTATGCCGTTGCGGAAAGGAACCACTGTGGAGCGCATGTTGTCATCATCGTAATGCCCCGACGGGATGGCCTCACCACCGCTAAGGAGCGAGCTTTGGAAATAACGCCCCATGAACTCCAGCGGGATTTCGAGATGCTCTATGCCAAGTTGTCGGCAGTTCCAGCGGGCACACTCGGCCTCACGCAGGTTGTGGTTGGCTCCGTATTGGAAGGTTACGGCGAGGGCTATCCGCGAGGCGTACTCATGTAGCATCGTCACGGAGTCCATCCCTCCCGAGAGAACTAAAAGCGCGTCTTTTTCAGTTGTCATTCGGGTTTTACAGTTTGTTTTCCGGGTCGAACGACAGGGCGTCGGCCAGTCGTTGGCTGCGCAGAGTGGTATGCTCGTCATCGGCCCAGTTGGCGAACGGATGTATCGATATGCCGCCGCGCGGGGTGAAGATGCCTTGCACTTCGATATAGCGCGGTTCCATGAGCTTCACGAGGTCTTTCATGATGATGTTCACGCAGTCTTCGTGGAAGTCTCCGTGGTTGCGGAAAGAGAAGAGGTAGAGTTTGAGGCTCTTGCTCTCCACCATCCGTTGGCGCGGTATGTACCTAATTATAATCCGGGCAAAGTCCGGCTGTCCCGTCTTGGGGCATAGCGAGGTAAATTCGGGGCAGTTGAATGTCACCACATACTCATTGTCGGGATGCTTGTTGGGAAATGTCTCAAGCACCTCCGGGGCATAGTCCGTGGGGTATTTCGTGCTGCCCGCTCCGAGGAGCGAGCAGCCGCTGAGTTCTTCGTCGTTTCTCATTTATAGTTTATCTCGCGTACGCGCAGGCGGTCGCCGGTCTCGCGTACGATGTTCTGGAAATAGCGTTCATCGTCATATCCGGGGAAGTCGGGATATAGCGGGGTGCCATGTTCCGATTTCATGAAATTGCCGTCGGCATCGGTCTTCTTCATGTTGCCGTCCATAAACTTCACGAACAGGAACTCGCCGAGGTGGCGGTAGGCGTCGGTGGCTTTCTTGGCCCAGATGTCGGCAAGGTCCTGGGTGAGGGTGGCCTGCAGTTCGGGATCGAACTCCGGAATCTGCTCGATGGCAACCTTCACATCTGTGGCGATGGAATCCTCGAGTTGCTTCTGCACACGGCGTATGTCGGGAATCATCTGCGAGTAGCGGTTGTAGGCCTGGTTTGCCACCACGTTGTTAACCCAGAAGTTTGAATCCCAGGAGAAGGTGTTTACATCCCCCTTGGCGAGTTGCGCGGGAGCTTCCTTTACCGAGCAGAAAATGGGGAGGTAGACGCATGTGTTGGCATCATCGGTGCCGAACCACAGCAGTCCGCGCATACTCTCGGGCAGGTCGCCGCGAAGCTGTGCCACCAAGGAGAAGCCGGTCTGCTGTGTGGCAATGGCGCGTTCGTGGGTGTATTCCTTGCCGTCGACCTTGAACGTCATCGGACGCCAGCGGTAAGGCACGGCGTAAGGGCCGGCGCCTACGTCCTTGGTCATATCGTAAGGGGTGTCTTCGAAATGGTCGCGCATCATCCACTTCATGTCAGTGTCGGTGAGTGGCCGCGAGGGTTTCACCCAAAGGGGCATCGGCTCACCCTCGGCCCGGTCGATCCAGGGGAGGTAGGCGTCCATACCGGGTGCGAACTTGTTGAAGTATGCCCATACGCGGGCATCGCATCCGCGCAGAGCGCCGAAGTCGGTAACGGCGTAGGCCTTCGAGAAATCGAAGTCCTCGTCCTTGCCGTCGAAGTAGCCCTGCTGGCGGGCGAACTTGATTACATCGGGGCTGTAGATGGTTTCCTTATTTTTGTCTTTGAGGGGGAATTTGTGGATTCGGGGATGGTTGGCGTGGCCCGAGATATAGCCGTCGGGTATGCGGCGGGCTACCCATACGGCGCCTTTGTCGGCTTTACCCTTTCCGATCAGTTCGAGGATCCATGCCTCGTCGGGGTCGGCGATGGAGAAAGATTCGCCGGAGGAGGCATAGCCGTATTTGTCGATCAGGTCTGTCATTATCTTCAGTGCCTCGCGGGCTGTCTTGGCGCGTTCCAAGGTGATATATATTAGCGAGCCGTAGTCGATGATGCCGGTGCCGGCGAGTTCCTCGCGGCCTCCCCATGTGCTTTCCGTGATGGCCAGCCCGTGTTCGTTCATATTGCCTACGCGTGAATAGGTTTCCTCGGCCTCGGGTATTTCTCCGAGGGGCTTGTTGGAATCCCAGTCAACCACCTGGCGCATGGTGCCCGGCGCGTGTTTCCCTCCGGGCTTTGTGTAGAGTTCGCCGTAGAGGTTGTGTGAGTCGGCGGCGTAGGTAATCATCACCGAGTTGTCGGCGGTGGCGCCTTTCGCAGCTATCAGGCTGGTACATGCCAGTGCCGGGACCACGGAAGCCGCTATGGAGAGAGCGGCCGCAAAAATCTTTTTAATCATGCGAAATATGAATCTGTTTTGGTTTGTAATTCGGCCTCGTAAGGGCGCTTTCGGCAAAAGTACGAAAAAAGGGCGAATATGGCAAACACGTGAAGTGCGGTCCTGTCTTGACGATGTGTTTAGATGTTTCGTTTTCGTTGAATATAATGGTGCTATATGCCATAGTACTTAATACATACGGAGTTATGCATAATGAATAATGCCTGCGGGGAGATGTAGTGGATAATGTATTTTGTTAATATGTGTTAAAGTGTAATTATAATGCTTTCAGTTATGTTTAATTTATTTAGCTTTGTGCGGCAATAGTTGATTGCTGAACTTTGAATATTGACCATGAAGATGCGATATCTGTCATTTTCTTGACAATAATCTATTAACTTAAAATAACCAAAAAAGATGAAGAACCATCCGAGATTTCTTGCAATTGGAGCCTGTCTGATAGGTTTCGGCTGTTTATTCTCGCCTCCGTCCCGGGCACAGCATCCCGGAGCCGGTGTGGAGCAGCGGGCCGACTTTTATGAGCCGGACGGGAATGTTTCTCCTAAAAAGAATGTTTTTAGGTCGGCTTACTACTGGTGCGATAAAATCGCGTTAGTTTAGAAATCATCAAATAAAGAGAG
>CAJUBM010000180.1 GCA_910584735.1 uncultured Muribaculaceae bacterium | reverse complement strand
CCGTCCCGGAGGTCCGGCGCCACTACCATCCGGCTACTATAACTATAAAGCAAAGAGGCCGTGTCTATTTTGACACAGCCTCATAAAGTTACCTCGGATAATGTTTTTTATTGGAAGATTGGTGTCTCCAAATTATGACACATTTACTTGCATTATCCGAGGTGTCTGAGACTTCCTCACAGGCGTTGGAGATAGTCGGTGAGGTTCACATCACGCGTGAGATTCATCTTTTTACGCAGGCGGTAGCGGGCCATCTCCACCGAACGGTAAGAAATATTCAACAGCGGTGCTATATCTTTCGACGCAAGCCCCATACGCAGATAGCAGCACATACGTAGGTCACCTTCGGACAGGTCAGGATGCATCTGGCGCAGTTTCAACGTGTAATTGTCATATGCCTTGTCGAAATTACGGGTAAAGTCCTTCCAGTCGTCATCATGACTTATATTGTCGCGTATCACGCTCTGGATTTTGGCCAACTGCCTCTGGACATCAGGCGTACGGTGGGCCTTCACCTCCTGGTGGTCCTGTATCTTGGTAAGCCGGTCGGCTATATCGAGCAGAATCTCATTCTTCCGAACCACGTTCATGGTAATATTGGAAATCTCCTCCGATTTATGCTTTATATCGTCCTCAAGCTGCTGGCTCTTAAGGGCGGCAATCTCATAGTCCTTGCGCAAAGCCTCCTCGCGGGCGGCATGGCGAACCGCTTCCATCTCTTTCTCCTTACGCTTGGCCATATCTATGGCTGCCCGCGCCGATATCCGGCGCAGCGTACGTACAAGTATCCATATCACCACCAACAAAACAATCAGATAAAAAATCTTCGCCCATATAGAACGATACCAGGGAGGGAGGATTGTGAAACGGAACCCGCACTCACCGGTCTGCTGGTTATAGGCATCGGCAGAGCGTATTCGCAACGTGTAATCTCCCTCGCGCAGACGCGTATATTCCTTCGAATCGGATGCCGACCACGGCGACCATTCCGTGTCGTAATTCTCAAGCAGATAACTATAGGCCACCCCCTCGTCCGTGCGATATTCCGGCGTCACAAACTCAAAACGCAGGGAGTTCAACCCATAGGGAAGCGTCAGAACGGAATCCTCTCCTGCCCGTAGCGCCCCTGAGGCACTATAGACAAGAGAATCAGGCGAGGCATATATACGGTTCACAAACGTCGGAGCTTCCCAGTGCGACTCACTCTGGCGGTCAAGATCCACATCATAGAAGCCATCCTGGTTCGAAACAATTACCCTGCGCGGCGAAAGGAAGTTGAAATTGTCATGGCCCGGAATCAGCTTGGATGCTATCGGGCTGAAAGTCAGTGAATCTATCTGATATATCCCGGAAGCATCACGCCTGGCCGTACGTATCGTAGTGAGATTCACGGACATTATCTCGTTATTAGCCGGACGGTAAAGGCGCGCCGAGGGCAACGCACCGAATATCGATGTAAGGTTTTGATATGGCTCAACCTTCCCCGTTGACGGGTTGTAGCGGTAGAAACCTCCCTCCGTGGAAATCACAGCCTCCCCGTCAAGCACATTCACAAAATTATCACGGTCGGTAGGGAGCCCGTTGGTATGGTCGAAGAACTCGGACGATACGAATCGGCATTGGGCGACATCGAGACGCAGACGGTAGAGCCCTTTCATCCAGTGGGCTATCCATACGTTACCATTGGAATCTATCGAACAGCGTCCACCGATATCATCATATCCCGCCACCGGCCCCACAGACTCCCATCCTGCGGGAGTGTACCTTAGCAGATAGAAATGCTCATAGGTGGAAGCCAGGGCATAGATCCCGGCAGGCGTCTTCCCGTCCTCCCCTACCGAAGCACTTACTATGGAATCCGGCACAGGCACGACCGCCCAAGTACCCGGTATGCCTCCCAAAATTTTAAAACCGTCAGCCGAACGATAGAAAAGCCCGGCATCGCAGGCGGCAAACAACGTGCCTCCGATTTCAGAAAGTCCCCATACCTGCCCTTTCAGCATCTGCCTCATAGACACGGGTACAGGCTCGTCTGCCATCGGATAGGGTGTGGAATAAAGACCCTGGTTAGTACCGAGCCACAGCGTATTGCCCGATATAAAGGAAGCGTATCCGGCACCGAGATTGGTCGAGGCCCCGATAAGGTTGGCTACCGGAGAATTACACAATATATAATCGATGCCGTTATCAAGTCCGGCCCACAGATTCCCGTCACGGTCGAAATAGAGCGACAACACAGTGTTGTTCTGCATCCCGGTCTCAATATTGGAATAGGACATAGCCCCCGTGGAGGGATTGTACATCACCACGCCGCAGTCCACCGTGCCGAAAGCATACTGGTCGCCGCTATTACCGGCACAGAACACCTGGTGCTCCTTCAAAAAATCACTGAAAGGCAGCACAAACGGCCTCACCCCGTCATGCGACAATTCGAAAACGCCATGGAAGTCCGTAACCACCAACACGCTATGTTTGAACGGCAAAATAGCCACGATGCGTTTTCCGTCAAAGATGCCATTATCTTCCACCGGCTCAAGATTTCGGTCATTAATCCAATAGAGGCCGTTCGTCTCCAGAGCCACATATAATTTATCGCCGACAACGCCGGAGGTCGAGGTTTTCGATGGTAGATTAATAGTCTCTATCTCTTTTCCGTCATAGCGGAACAAGTGGTGGTCTCCCCGGAATATAATCTTGCTCCCCACCTCATGTATATGCCATATCTCACCTATCTGCCTGGGTTTATCCTTACCTAAGATAGGTATAAACGAATTATAGACAGGCTCCCCGTTAGTCCGGGAAGGCGTAAACACACCGAACTCCTCCGAACCTCCCACATAGAAAGCTCCGTCGCCGGCACTGAGCATACACCTTACCGTGGAATAATTCGACAGATAATATCTGTCCCACCGGCGTGAATCTGTAACCAGCATCCCCTCGGAGTTGCCGAAATACATACGCCCAAGGTCATCCTGGGTTATACCCCAGTTCTGCCTTCCGGCGTTATAATGTGTACGGGTAAAATTCCTAACCAACGGATAGGAAGCCCGGCCCTGGAACAAACACAACATAAAGACGAAAACGACCACAACCCGCCGCATGAGCGCCGGGAATCGCATCCGCTCAAAAACAATAGTCTTAAAAATGCCGTAAGGATTAAAAAAGAACGTCATGACGCCATTAAAAAAATCTATATCTCCTCTTCACTGCCGTCCTTGGAAAGGAGGCACATGCAAAGTTCGAAAAAAGAACTTATGTAAACAAGCATGAAAATGTGTTATAAAACATATTTTAACTAAATATCTGTAAATGTATATTTTAAAATAAGAATGTAGTAGTATTGTTGAGTGTTAAATAGGGGTATGTTGAGTTTTTGTGAGTGTAAAACTCTTGACAAACCAGTATTCATATTCTAATTTTGCAGCAGATTTTCAAACCGGCACATACCGATTCCGAAAAATCATCCAAACGAATTAAACAAATCAAACAAATCCTACAAATCCTATTAAATCAACCTACACATGAAAACGCGATTAAGCTGACCCTCCCAAGGGTCAGCCTTATGGCAAAACCGAGGAGAATCTTCCCGATATACTCCCGGGGAACCCGGGCCTGGTTCC
>CAJUBM010000179.1 GCA_910584735.1 uncultured Muribaculaceae bacterium | reverse complement strand
CTAATTATACAATTGGTGACCCACGGTCATATAATATCAATAATGACTTGAGTAATAATCACGGTACTTATACTGTTGATGGAGGGACTACTGATGTGTTCAGAACGGAATATTGGGTATTCCAGAAGGGAAATCAGAATCAAGCCTGGTGCCCTAATAATCCAAACAGTTGGCATTGGGATGGATATCAGACATCCGACCAGAGTCAGATGAAGCCGTGGTATAGAGAACCTTATTTTAGTACAGATTGGGAATTATATGAAGTTCCTGGATTTGTGCAGGCTCCGGCTCTTGGTGAATCAAGCCAACGCACTCTGAGATACTATTATCCAACCCGTGAAAGCAATGATAACCGCAATACGATTGCCCCCAAATTCCGGATTTGCTCTAGCTATGGAGGAACTTCAAGTTATATGACACGCGAAATGTCACGCCGCAGAGCCGCCGCTTATCAGGAATTAGGATACTGTGCCGGACGTTGGAGACTTCCCACATTCGCAGAGGTTGAATTTGTAATGCAATTGGCTGCCGATAAAAAAATTCCGCGATTGTTTGGTACAAATGCATCAGGTACATGGTTTTATTGGTGTGCACAAGGTGCGGTAAGGGTTCCGGATGGGACAGTCACGAATCCGAACATTGCAATTGTTGCAAATCCTACAGGAGGTGCATCCGGAGCCGCATCCGCTCCTTTCACCGGTGACAACTACCGCGATCATGCTCGCTTTGTCTACGATGAATGGTACTGGGGTTCCGAGACTCTCACGCCTTCGGCATCAACACCCAATGCCAACCGTCCCATCTACACTTTCACCTGGGGCGACCGACCCAAGACAAGTCCTCAGGATGAGTAACCCTTAGCGATAAATGATTATGAAACTTACAAAATATCTTTGCATAGCATTATTGGCCCTGACGGGGGCAGCCTGTTCGTCCGACGGGCTGCAGCCCGAGGTCCCCGCTGAAAAGGGTGATATTTACGTTGAGGGCGACAAGGTGGTGGTAAGCGTCGGCATCCAGATGCCCGAGATGCCGAACGCCGACAGCCGCACTCTCGGCCCTGAGGCCGACTATGCCGACATGCATCTCTACCTGCTGGAGTTTGTCGACAACGGGTCGCCGCTGCGCAACACTTTTACCACCATGTATGAGGCGGAAGCTGAAACTCCCCAGCCCGGCAAGGTAGTTTACAAAGTGACGCTCAACAAAACCTCCGAAGGCCGGGTGCTGCACCTTGTGGCTTTGCCAAAAAGCCAGAAACTGACGCCGGACTACGGTGTGGAGGCTTCCGTGATGCCTAATATAGTAGTAACAGATCAGACCCCGGCCTACTGGCGCCGCCTTGCCTTCCCCGAAGGATATGCCACCGTCTCAGAATCCACGGGATTCACCGCTACCGAGGCAATGGAACAGCTCAAGAGCGTGGCGCTCGTCCGTAACTTCGGCCGTGTGACCGTAACCAAGGATCCGAGCGTGACCGACTTTATTCTCACAGGCTTTGCGCTCGTGAACAACCCACAGTCCGGAACCGTAGCCCCGTGGGATGCCTCTGACAATGAATTCCCCGAATTCCTCGACGCCGACCAGAAGCCGGTGGCATTCAGTGCGCTTTCTTCCTACGAAGGAATCATTCCCGCGGGAACCGAGTTTGACAATCAGGACGCAGGGCCTGCCGTTCCTGAGGACGTCAATCCTAAATATTTCTATGAGCGTCCGTTCAGCTCCATCCGCCACACATTCGTGATTGTGCGCGGAAAATATAAAACTGACGAAACCGACTCATATTATAAGCTCGACCTTGGCAAAAACGACACTCAGGGCGTCTTCCGCTACTACAATCTCCTGCGCAATTTCAGCTACAACATCACTATCAAAGGTGTTGGCACGCGTGGTTACTCCACTGCTGAGGAAGCAGCTCAGGGAGTGGTCTACAACAATTTCTCGTTTGACATAGAACTGGGCGGAATGCTCAATATTTCGGATGGAAATGAGGTGGTGTTTGTCAATTTCACCACCGCCGTGCTCACCGATCCCAATACGCAGGTGCTGGAATTCAAATACCGTTACCGCAGTCTTGCAGGAAGTTCGCA
Source organism: uncultured Muribaculaceae bacterium (assembly GCA_910584735.1). GTDB lineage: Bacteria > Bacteroidota > Bacteroidia > Bacteroidales > Muribaculaceae > UBA7173. The sequence continues at coordinate 1,602 of CAJUBM010000179.1, read as the reverse complement.
AGGCGCCCCCACTTACAACAACGGCAACGTGAATTTCATCGGGCTGGAGCCCGGTGACGTAATCCAGTCGGTCGAGAAATCAACCACCGACGACAGCGACGGATGGCGCTCGGTGAAGATCACCTGCAAGGGCGCCACTGCTGAGACAAAGACGCAATCCTTCACCATGGTTAAGGAATCCGGCCTGGGACGAACCATAAATCTGGTTCTCCACCAGAAATGGGACTTCATGAACCTCAAGGAGTTCCCCGGAACCGGTCAGAACTATGTGGGAACGGGTGAAGCGCTCGGCACCGGCGCCACGAAGCTTGATCTTGATAATCCCAACCGGGCCGGCGATGGTGAAAAAGATCCGATCACGGTATTCTTCGATATCCCCGACAACCTGCCCGAAGCCATGTTCCCGCTCGTGTTTGAGCTTGAGGCCGACCGTCAGAATATCGAGAACAATCCTATCGGTACGCTTGTGGTGACATCAGGGACCTCTTCATTCCCGAATATCCAAGGCTCGCGAATCAAATATATCAAGACCATCACCTGGACCCAGTATAACGACCCGCTTCTTCCGGGCCAGACCCACGGCGCCAACGGTCTGAAGATTGACAATGGTAACGGAACATCCACCCGCCGCGTGCGCTGCCGCTTCCGCACCATCACTTCGCTTAATAACCTTGGAATCCAGGGTTCCGTGACCACAATCCGTATCACAAACGACCACTACAACACCGGGGAAATCAAATTTACCCGAGGAAACGGAACTCTTAATTAATACACAATTTCCATAACTTAAAGGCGGCGGACTGCGCGATGCATTTCCGCCGTCTTAATTTTCCCCTCTTCCCCTCGAACGTTACGCAGAGCCTCGCAGAAAGGCAGAGTCCCGCCGGAATTAAAAGAGGTTCCCGCGTCCATCTGCCGTTCCCGCGCGGCTCTGCGTTCCACACCCCAGCCGCCTGAGTGGGCGCAAAAGAAAAGCGCGGGCCGCAGGGGCACGCGCCGGGGGAGGGCGGGATGGGTATGTGTGTTGATTCTCATAGACTGCCTCACGGCAGTGGCGATCTAAAGGTTCGGTGTTAGGATAGTTCTACGAACCCCGGGCCGCAAGTCCGTGGCCTCACGGGAGTAGAAGTGCCCGATCCCCCTCGGCGGCGCCTCTGCGCCCGCGCTTTAAGGCTTTAAAGAAGGTTCTGGAGCTGTGGAAGGCGGATGTCCTTGGCCGAGATGCGGCCGTCGGCGCCTATCAGGTGCATCACGGGCATCACGTAGAGGTCGTAGAGCTCCTGCTCCTCGACCTCACGCGAGGCCATGCCGACGGTCCACGCCGGATCGAGGGTCGAGAGATGCCCGCGCCACGCTTCGGCATCCTCGCCCGGATACACGGCCACCACTTTCAGCCGCCCGGCGGCCACGGCCTCGGAAAGCGCCCCCATTCCGCGCAACGCGGCGAGGGTCTCGGCGCACGAGGGGCAGTCGGGGTCGTAGAGCAGCAGCAGCGTGGGCCCCGAGGGGTTGAGGGCGCCGCGGAGGGTGTGCGCGCGGCCGTCGGGCGCGGTGAAGCGGAAGTCGGCCGGGCGCTCGCCGGGGCGGTTGCGCAGCGAGAGC
>CAJUBM010000178.1 GCA_910584735.1 uncultured Muribaculaceae bacterium | reverse complement strand
CATCCGATTGGGCGGATAAAATATTCTCTAATTTAATTCAACCAACAGGTTGAAGCAGTCAAATGGTATCAAAAAGCTGCCTCTAATGGTGATTCTGATGGTCAAATCAATCTCGGATTTATGTATCTGAATGGGTTAGGCATTCCTAAAAATTTTACGGAGGCTCTCAAATGGTTTCATAAGGCTGCGGAACAAGGGGAAGCCATTGCACAGAATAACATTGGAATGATGTATATGAATGGTGATGGAGTTGCCAAAGATTTCGAGGAGGCCCTAAAATGGCTTTCTAAATCAGCTGAGCAAGGATATCCTGTGGCCCAATTTAATATTGGAAAGATGTATGCCGAAGGAAAAGGTGTGACTAAAAGTGCTGATGAAGCCCGATATTGGCTGGAGAAAGCTGCGGCACAAGGGCATGAGGACGCACGCAAGGAGTTAAGCAAATTAAATGAATAGTTTTGTTTAATCTAATTTGAGCTTATATCTTCACATTGCAATCTTTGCTCTTTACTTTTTTAGGGAAAGGTTTGGGGGTTCGGGCTTTATACTTTATCTTTGTAAGACGGTGACATTACTAATACTTCCCATCATAATCGTCACCTAATCCGTCTGATTCTCACCGGGTCTTACAAAGAATGCAAATAAAGGAAAACTTAAATCTAACATTGATATGTATAAATTTGACAAACGAATTGTAATCACTCTCGATGCGGGAGGTACAAACTTTGTGTTCGGCGCAATGCAGAGCAACGATTTCATTATCGACCCGATAACAATGCCCTCCAACGCCCACGACCTTGACCTTTGTCTCCAGACCATGGTGAAAGGATTTGAAGAGGTGATATCCAAACTCGACCAGAAGCCAGTGGCAATCAGCTTTGCTTTCCCCGGCCCGGCTGACTATCCCCACGGAATCGTCGGCGGATACCTCCCCAATTTTCCCTCGTTCCGCGACGGTGTGGCTCTCGGGCCCTTCCTTGAGGAAAAATTCGGTATTCCCGTGTATCTGAACAATGACGGTGACCTCTTTGCCTACGGTGAGGCCATAGGTGGCGTGCTTCCCGAAATCAACGCCAAACTTGCTGAACTCGGAAGCACAAAAGTATACAAGAATCTTCTCGGCTACACTTTCGGAACCGGCTTCGGAATAGGTATGGTGATTGACAATCGCCTGAACCGCGGCAACAACTCCTGCGTAGAGACATTCTGCCTGCGCCATAAGAACCATCCCGAAGTGATGGTTGAGGAAGGTGTGGCCATCCGAGCCATCAAGCGCGTATATGCTGAGAAATCAGGCGACATCAACCATCAGTATGAGCCCAAAGACATCTGCGACATTGCCGAGGGCAAAATCCCCGGCAACCGCGAGGCCGCTATCGCAGCATTCGAGGAATTCGGCGAAGTTGCCGGCGATGCTATCGCTACGGCCGTAACACTTACCGACTCTCTCGTGGTGCTCGGCGGAGGTCTGTGCGGCGCACGCAAATACTTTATGCCTGCGCTTATGAAACAGCTGCGCGGCCTCATCCACACAATCAAAGGCGAGGAGCTCAACCGTCTGCAGATGAAAGCCTACGAACTCGACGATCCCGACCAGTTCGCTAAATTTGCGCGCGGCGCGGCCCGTCCCATCAAAGTCTATGGCACCGACCGCAACGTGATCTACGATCCTGCCAAATCAACCGGCGTGGCCATCTCGTCTCTTGGCGCCAGCAAAGCGATTTCAATCGGTGCATACTCTTTCGCCCTTGCATCGCTTGACCAAATCCAGTAACAGTATTTCCGCCGTAAAACTCCACACGGCAGATTAAAAACTAAAGCACCCCAAAAGTCTGACAGAAACTTTTGGGGTGCTTTTTATTATTTACGAAGACCGCCACTTTTGGCAGCCCCGCTTCACAGGTGTGTCATCGCCGATTATCCCTTGTGGTCCGCTCTATCAGCACCAGCAGAGCGGCGGAAACCATAAGGCTTATCGCAACCATAACATAATCCCACACCGAACCACCGCTTCCTATATTATTGATAAGTGCCTCCTCGCTGTCACCCGAAGCCCACATTGCCGAGGCTGCACACATGTTATTGAAAGCATGTGCTATTACAGGCAACCATAACGAGCCGCTCCAGAAAGCAAGATAACCGAACAGCGCTCCGAGCAGAAGACGCGGTACGAAGCCGAAAAACTGCATGTGTACGGCGCTGAATATAAAAGCTGTTATCCAGATTGATACGTGGGCATTAAACGGAAGAGTGATAAGCGTGCGCTGAAGCATTCCTCTGAAAAAAATCTCTTCGGACAGACCAGTGAGAATCCCGACGATAAGCAGCGCTATGACAAGAGATCCAACCGACTGCGTACCAATAAGAAGTGAAATGAGATGCGAGGCGTTTTCCTCTGCCTCGCGAAGCCAGTTTTCCACCTCGGCCCATTCCTGAGGAAGCGTCAGCGAGGCGTTCCATGCCACAACCACGTTCATTGCCGGGACCATTGCAAGCACGAGGGCAATCGTAAGAAGCACAGTGGTAAGCGAGGGAAACCGGTCGATCATCAGGAACTCGGCAGGCTTGCGCGTAACCATCATGGCAAAAAGCAACGCCGGAGCTATAAACATCAGTATATCCTGAGCCACGGTGGCAAGCCGCATTCTCACTCCCGTCTCCCCTCCGGCCATTATCAGGCCTACCACAACAGCGCCGGCAAGCATAAAGAATACCGTTACACATATCAGAAGAAAAATGCGCTGTGAGGCGCCTACATTGAAACGTATACGATTGTCTGCCATCACTTATCGAGATAAAAATTATTAGTAAGATTATAGTATTCGGCGGTATATGTGCCGCCGCTGTTTTTTACAGTGAGCGCGCCGCAGAGATTCTTGCCCGGACGCCCTTTTACGAACTCCCAGAGAGTACGCTTCGGTGCCTTCCCTTCAACCGACACTAAGTCGACGCGCCTTTCCAAACTAAGGGAATTGACCGCGGCCAGGAAATCCAGCCTATCCCCTTCCTCATATGGAAGAATCATGGCAAGCATTCCGCCGGCAGAAAGATACTTGCCCGCAAGAGTCATAGCTGAATCCGACCCAAGAGAATCCTGATGACGGGCCGTAGAGCGCACTTGGTCCGGCGACGCAAGCGAATCGCGAAAATAAGGCGGATTGCACACAATTGCATTCGGAGAGGGCAATGTGTCCGCGAGTTCAAAAATATTACCGTTAACGCAGTGAAGCCTTTTGGAGAATTGCGATGCGGCGAAATTTCCCTGCGCCTCTTTGGCCGCTTCTGTATCTATCTCCACTGCATACACTTCGCTGCAGGGAAAACGCTGGGCAATCATAAGAGACAGAAGCCCTGTGCCCGCTCCCACGTCCCATACCGTGAACTTTGCATCCTCATCAAGGCTTTCAAAAGCCCACGCGCCAAGACTCACGCCGTCCATTCCCACCTTCATGGCTGAACAGCGCTGTCTCACTTCGAAACGCTTAAAACGAAAAACGTCTGATTTCATAGCGGTTACAAACGCACGACTCCTTTTCTTTCACAAAAATACAAATTCTGTTCATAATAGATATTGCATTATCCCAAATTATTTGTAAATTTGCAGCGCAAAACCACTAAAGGAGAGATGGCAGAGTGGTCGATTGCGGCGGTCTTGAAAACCGTTGAGGGTCACACCTCCGGGGGTTCGAATCCCTCTCTCTCCGCAACAAACGCTGAAAATCAGCAAATTGTAAAACAAACACCCAGTTTT
>CAJUBM010000177.1 GCA_910584735.1 uncultured Muribaculaceae bacterium | reverse complement strand
AAAGGTGTAAGGTCGCGCTTCATCTGCTTTATGTAGTTCTCACCGAGAAGCTGCAAATTTTCAATCGAGGAATATTCCCGATAATACACGGCAACTGACCGCATCTTATTTAGGTTGCGGTCGAGGCGGCGGAGGTAGCCTTTGAGGTGAGCCGGAACGGGTTCACCGTTGGCGTTAAGGGTGCGTATGCGTTCCTTGGTGCGCCAAATTTCATAGACAGTAGCTTCGATGGTGGCTATCAGCTCTGCGTCCATTTTATCCTTGTAGTGCAAGAACCACGAGCCTTTGGTGGTTTGCGGCATATCGCTCAATATCATAATCGAGTGATTGAAAGAGTGCTTTCCGAAGTACGACTTTATGCCGCCGTTGGCCGGTAGCGTTTCGTCTTTGAGTTTTTGGTAGTCGATGAATTTAGCCTCGTCGACCAACAGCCACGACAGGGTCAGGGAGTTGGAGCTGCCCGGTCGGTCTTGCGATATGATGACAGCGACGCTACCGTTGTAAAAGGAAATGACGTGTTCGTAGTCTTTCGGGTCGATGATTGGTTGCTTGAAAGTCTTTGGCGGTTTTCGGCCGACAACATAATGCACCCCCTCGATGAAGCCCCAGCGTTTCCATGCGGCGAGCAAACCGGGAATTGTGTTTGTGAGTCCGTGCTTGAAGGTCGGCACGACGATGCCGCCTGTCGAGCCGGGCATACGCTGCATATTGCGCAGCACAAAGGGCGCGGCGATGCTGTCGGTCTTGCCGGTGCGTCGCCCTGCGACGATAACGGTAGTGTTCGCGCCGATAAGCTGCGTAAGTCGTTGGGGCTTGTTAAAGTAAACTTTCTTGTCGGCCATTGTCGGTGTCTTGTTTAGGGTCAGGGAAAAGCGAGTCAAACTCCAAATCGACTTCCTCAAATTCCACATCTTCGATGTCGATTGTTTCGGCGCGGTACTTTTGTATCATAGCCGAGATTTTCTCGTTGATGTTGGGGATAGGCTCGATGCCGAGGACGCGCGGATCATCGGTAGCTGTGAACGGCTGCACGAGGATTTGGTCGAGCGGCAGAGCCTGTTCGTCTTCAAGGTCTACGCGGTTTAGCTTGCCGTAGGCGGTAGCCGCACGTTCCATAGTCTTGCTGTCCTTGCGCTTCTCGGCCATTTTGTAAGTTGCGATGAGCATTTCGTTGGTGCGCCAACGGTGGAAGTCGCGGCTTGCGCTGCCGAGCATGGGGAGCAAGGATTTGACAACGGCAAGGTCGGAATAAGCCGTCGTGCGGTGTATTCCGTGGCGTTGGCATACCTCGACGACAAATTCGCGGTCGGTGCCGTCGGGATTTGCAATGAACCAGTTATACATTTCTCGCACACGAAGCACCTTATCCACAACGGCTTGTGGATATTGCTCACGCAGTTCTACCTCTTTGGTGAACAAGTGCGCCCGGCATACGTCTATGGTGTTCGGTGTTGGCACGGCATCAAGTGTTAGGTATGAGTTATGAGTGACGAAGTATTACTCGTCGTCCTCCATATCAAGTAAATTTCGGTGGGCGTTCTCGATAGCGAGCGGCGAGCCGACCTGTGCAAGCATCATTTCCTGGGAATGGAGCTTGACTTTTGATGCGGCTTTGCCGCGTCGGTAGGCTTTCGACACCTCGGTTGTGCGGTCGGCAATATCGGAGCGCAGCACATCAGCCGGAATATCGAGTATTACGGCCATATCGGATATTTTGAGGTAGATAGACGCAAATTTTTCAATCTGCTGCAATTCGTTCTCGGAATATCCGTGCGAGCCGAGAGAAGAATCAGGCTCGCCTGAATTATTCCGAGGCGATGCCGGATAAGCGCTGTGCGAATAGGTCATGGAGCGGTACGGAGTGATTGGTTATTAAATCGTTGACTTGGTCGTAGAGATTTGCGAAAATCTCCGGCGAAGTCGAGATAAATGCCGACTCGTGGCGGTTGCCGCGAGTGAGGTTCTGCGAGGTTATTACCGACACAGTTTCTCCGGCTTCGGAGCGTACCAACAAAATCTTGCTGTGGTTGTCGGCAAGATATGTGCGCTCAATAACTTGGGTGATGAACGCCCAAAGTTTGAGCGTCTTGTTGGTGGCCTTATGGTCGAGCACAAGGTTGATGCGCGACACTTTATTTGCACGGCAGATAAAGAAAAGTCGGCGCAAAAATTCCTCGGAAATGGAGAAAGAAGTTTGCCAAACCTCGGCGGTGCCGACTTGGCTTAAAATCCATTCGAGAATGTCGGCCACCTGCACGGCATTAGAAAGATATGCCTGAAATGGCGTATCTTTCAGTGGGCGGAGGATTTGGTCGATGTCGGCAGTGCGTTTCACTACGTTTAGGTTTTAAGTTTAAGTTATGAGTGACGAGGTGATTTTTTGCGTGAGGTCGTCTTACCTTTTACCTTGTCACTCTGCCCTATGACGTATGTATCGTATGCCTCCCAGTTGGCGTGCAGCTTCTTGTCGAGCGATATAAGTTCTTTGAGGAACGGGTAACGCTCGGAGTCGGGGCAAGTGGCGCTGTCGAGCGAAAGCGAGCGGAGGCGCAGATGCAGCTCGCGCATCCGTTGGAGAATTGAGAGATTTTCAACGTATTTCGCCTTGATGTCGTCGGGGAGTGCGTCGTGGTCGGCACGTTTGCCTTTTGGCTGCTCGTCGGCTTTGGCTGCGAGCGGTATGTGTTCGGCCACGATAGCCTCGACCTGCTGCTCCATTTCCTCGACCTGCGCACGGGTGAGGTCGGCGACGCGGAAGTTGTAATACTTTTGAAGTTGGTACTCCACGAAGTCGTGGCGCCGGTCAATCTGCGAGATTATGTTGCGGTACATAATCTGATTGCCCGACAGCTTCAAAAGGTAGAGTGCGCCGACGGCATAGTCGCGCTCCGCTTCCGGCGTTTCGAGCCATTGCTTGATTTGTTCGGTAAATTTGTGGTCCATTATGCGTTAGCTTTTGGTTGCCACAAAATTAGTCAGGCCATTATAGCGACTAAAAGACGGAAAATGCGTAACTTTGCGATAAAAGCAAGATTACAAAATGAAAAAATATATAGCACTTTTCTCTATATTGGCCGTTTCAATATTGGCTTATGCAAATATTGAACGATATTATATCGGAAAAATAGAGGTATCTCGACAGGAGTATTTGGGAGTTGACACTATTTTAATCCGTGAGCGCGAGGTTTGGTCTTCGGGTGACACAACAACATATGTAATTACCCCTGGGATTTATGCTCGGATAGATAGTATTACACAGCCCGGGAAAATCATGGTAACGAAAAAATCTGATATGGAGATTGCCTACATTGACTCTATAATGTCGGCACATTATAGAACACAGGTGTCTAAAATAAAAGTTGGAGATAGGTTGCCAACTTTTAACTTTGAAAAATACATTATATCGAGTGACAGCATATTGAGCTATAATGACGCATTAAAAGGAAAAGTTTTATTGTTGAATTTTTGGGCTACGTGGTGTGGCCCGTGTATTGAGGAATTGAAGCCAGCACATCTGCAATCTATTATCAACGATTTATCTAACGATGAAACATTTGTTTTCATACCAATTTGTATAAACCACAGTAAAGAAGAAATTGATAATTTCTTCAACACCCCTCTTGGTAAAGAGTTGGAATGGTTAAAGTATGAAACAGCTTGGGATAGAAATGGTGAATTTGCCGAAATGTTATCTGCCGGTGGAATACCTTTAACTATCCTTATAGATAAAAATGGTATAGTTCGTCTAAACGAGGCAGCAGCATTTTTAAAAGAAGATGATTTAATGCGGCTTAAAACTGAAATAAGCAAACTTTTGAATTAAAGTTTATTATTTATTCCTGTGAAGAAAATGAGGTTATAACCGAGCGGTTGGAG
>CAJUBM010000176.1 GCA_910584735.1 uncultured Muribaculaceae bacterium | reverse complement strand
CACGCCACCCTCTCACGGTGGAGACCCGGGTTCGATTCCCGGATTCGCTACAAAAAGAGCTACCCTGATGGGTAGCTCTTTTTGTATAGCCTCTGAGAGGCCTGTATCCCACCCGCTCAAACAGGCGTAGAGAACCACCCCGCCCAGATACCCGTTCTATATTATAATAGAATTAATAACACCTACATCTAAAAATTAAATTGATGGATACCATATATCTTGCCGGCGGGTGCTTCTGGGGTACGGAGCATCTCTTTTCCTTAGTACCCGGGGTAGAACACACCACAACGGGATATGCTAATTCCGATATACCCAATCCGACATACCGGCAGGTTTGCACCGGAATCACACATGCAGCCGAAACTGTAAAGGTGGACTATAATCCGGAGCGGGTAACGTTAGTAGCATTATTGGATCTGTACGTGAAAAGCATCGACCCGTTATCATTAAACCGACAAGGTAACGATGTCGGCACCCAATACCGCACCGGCATATACTGGGTCCAGCCGTCACAGAAAGAAACCGTGAAGAATTTCATCCGCGCCCTTGACAATCGTTTAGGACGTAAGAGCGCGATCGAAGTCGGTCCGTTAACAAACTTCTTTCCGGCAGAAGATTATCATCAGAAATATCTTGTAAACAATCCGGGCGGATACTGCCATATAAATCCTGCCCTATTCATCGAAGCCAGGAATTACGGGAATCATAATGACGGAACGATAACGAAACGTTTCATCAAGCCCGACATATCAACCCTGCGCAGAAATCTTACCCCCATACAATGGATGGTAACTCAGTACAACGCCACAGAACCACCGTTCAATAATGAATATGACCAAGAGTTCCGTCCCGGGATATATGTTGACATAACTTCCGGAGAGCCTCTATTCTCTTCATCCGATAAATTTAATTCCGGTTGTGGCTGGCCCGCTTTTTCCAAACCTATATCCGCGCGATTAATCAATGAATCCCGGGATACAACCCACGGTATGGTTCGCACAGAGGTACGCGCCGCCAATACGGACTCCCATTTAGGACATGTGTTCAACGACGGGCCTGCCGACCGTGGCGGACTTCGTTATTGCATAAACAGTGCATCACTACGCTTTATCCCTAAGGAAAAGATGGCGGAGGAAGGCTATAGCGATTACCTTCATCTGATAACGGAATAAATCTCCCATATACGGAACTTATAGAACCGAGGCTATATTCCGACACGCTTTATACGCGGAGGTGTATGCTTGCTTGACAAAATAAGCGGTACAGACTCAACCGTGGTGTTCGATGTGTCAAGCCCAAGCGCAGATGTTGTGTCAAGTCCTATGCGCCGCAGGCGTTCATACAGCGTCATAACAAACCGCTCCGAACTCCGGCAGTTGCTTGCCGGAGAGAACACGCGGTGGATAACCGTAAAATGGAAGTCTCCGGGAATCCCCTCGATTCTGAGCGCCGGATAACATGAACGCAAATCCAAAGCCCCTTCTTTCACCAAATCTTCAACAATCTGTCTTAGGTAGAGCGTTACACGAGGTTCCACACGAAATCCGATTCTTATTCCTATGCTGAAAAACTTATTAGGGATAAGTGTATCGACTGTATATTCCAGAGTCTCGGGATCATCGGTATAGATTATGCGCAGCAGCCAATAGTGGTCGGCTCTCTTTGGATGCTTCCTTATTATCGAATATAGAATCTTGCTCTCTATGAGACGCGAATCCTCGGAATTGCTTATATAAACCACATTGGAGGCATATTTGGGAATCTCCGAATCATCGCTTATGCCGGCAATGAGCTTAAGATAATCCTCGACATTATCATAACGGAAATAACGGCGACGGATATTACGGGCATTATACCACACGATAACAACCAGGGCTATCGCCCCGCCGATAAGCACGGTGTACCAGCCGCCATGGGCAAACTTAAACAGATTTGCGCAAAGAAATGTGCCTTCTATCAATGCGAAAAAGCAAAAAAACGCCCATGCCACCCATAACCGCGCACCTTTTTGGCGAAGCCACAGGGCGAGAAGCACAGTGGTGACGAGCATTGTCACGGTAATGGCCAACCCATATGCCCCCTCCATATTTGCGGAATTCTGAAAAATAAGCACAGTAAGCACACACCCTACGAAAAGGAAAAGATTCACAGACGGTATGTACAGCTGCCCGCGAACGGTAGAAGGATATTTGATACGCAGACGAGGCCAGAAATCAATATTCATCGCTTCCGAGAATATGGTAAATGATCCACTGATAAGGGCCTGCGATGCTATTACGGACGCTCCGACCGACATCACTATGCCAACCAACACGAACCATTGGGGCATTATGGCATAAAACGGATTCACCGGCCCCGTAACAGCGCCGGGATTAGCCAGAATCCAGGCCCCTTGGCCAAGATAATTCAGTATCAGCATAATCTTCACGAACAGCCATGCCGCCGATATATTCCACCGTCCGCAATGCCCGAGATCAGAATACAATGCCTCAGCACCCGTGGTACACAGGAATACAGCACCGAGTATAAGAAACCACCCCGGATAATCTATAAGGATTCTGACAGCATAATACGGATTAAAAGCCTTCATTATCGAGCCGTCAAGACCAATGTTGCATAAACCGAGTACGCCGAGCATAAGGAACCATGCCAACATGAACGGGCCGAAACAACGCCCTATCGCCGAGGTGCCGAACTGTTGTGCCAAAAATATCAACACTATGATAGCGAGAGTAATTGGAATAACAGGCGGGTCTGGCATTATTGCCGCCAGACCTTCAATCGAAGTAGTCACGGTAATAGCCGGAGTGATAACCCCGTCAGCAATCAACGCACTGGCACCTATTGCCGCAAAGATATATAACCAACGCCTGCCCCCTTTACGAACCAAGGAATAAAGAGCAAGAATCCCTCCTTCCCCCTTATTATCGGCACGGAGGGCTATCAACACATACTTCACCGTTGTCTGCAACGTGAGAGTCCATATCACCAACGAGACGGCACCGATTATGAAGTCCGGGCCATAATCGGGAGTGACATGGCAAATCGTCTTCATAACGTATAACGGCGAGGTGCCGATATCGCCAAAAACGATTCCGAGAGTTATCAACAGACCCAATGCGCTTATTTTCTTTGTAAGAGACATAATGCGACAGTTAATTACAGAAGTTCAAAGGACATCACTCTTATAAAGATAGAACGACAATCCAATCCCTTTGTTTATTTCACGACAAAATTCGTAATTTTGTAAAACCTTAATCCGTACCGATATGACAAGATTAATTTCTTCCGCAACAGGACTGCTGATTTCAACCGTCATCATGGCCCAGCAAGCCATATGGGGCGTGCCTCAGTTTATCAACCCCGAGATAAATCATGATAATACAGTGACATTCCGTCTTTATGCACCGGATGCCCACTCTGTATACGTGGACGGCGACTTCATCCCTATAACCACTACAATAGCGTCCAACGGGAAAGAAATAAAAACCCGGCGTCCCGGTATGATGAAAAAGGGGGAAGACGGGATATGGGTGTACACCACGCCAGATCCTGTAGCACCGGAATTGTATTCTTACCGACTGAATGTTGATGGTCTCACAATAACAGATCCGGGAAATGTATTCCAAATCAGAGATGTTGGAACAGTGATGAATGTATTCCTTGTGGATGGCGACAATGCCGACTATTATAAAGTCTCCGATACGCCGCACGGCACTGTTTCTAAAGTATGGTATCACTCTCCGACCCTCGGAACCGACCGCAGAATGACTGTGTATACACCGGCCGGATATGAGAAAGGGGATAAACATTATCCCGTTCTATACCTGCTCCACGGCATGGGTGGCGATGAAAACTCATGGAGCGAGCTTGGTCGTGCAGCCCAGATTTTAGACAACATGATTGCT
>CAJUBM010000175.1 GCA_910584735.1 uncultured Muribaculaceae bacterium | reverse complement strand
CAGGGCGAGCTTCCCTCGCAGACACAGCTTAACAAGCTCGTCGCCGTTCACCCCGGCGTGGGCGCGGAGGCATCCGCTGCCGCAGCTTATCTCAACAACTCGGACAATGTTTTTATCGTACAGGATATGAACGACAATTACCGCGTTGTCGGCTGCGACAAGTGGCTCACCAAAACGACGGTGAACCAGGACAACGGACAGGGGGCTTCCGGCACCACCTCGACAACTATTAACGTCGAAGCCTCCGACGAGGTGCCCGCGCCTTTCTACGACGGCGAGATTATCACCGAGGACGGGATAATCAACCCCAAAAAGGCCGCCTGATAGATGGCTTCCCCTTACGACGGCAGCGGCGCGGTTGACATGGGCGAGATTATCCGTGGGATAACGACACCCGAACTCGAAACGCCGTCTGCCGCCATTTTATCTTCCTCTCAATCCGGCAAGGATCTGTTTGCCGTAAAGAAACGGCAACAGTGGGCGCACGACGATGGCGCGCGGTGCGACTTTCAGAGCCGCCCCATGCTCGCATACCGTACCGGCCTTTTCTTCCTTGCCGTGTGGAAACGGAGCGTCTACGGCAAAACGCTTTCCGAAATCAAGGCCGACGATGCCATGATTACGAAAGTTGCCGGGGCCACCGCCGCGCTTCTCGCCGATGTTCTCGGCTATAACCTCGCCGCCGGAGGCTGGGCGGTGATTACCACCCCGAAACGGAGGCACCGTCAGCGCAACTTCGCCTCACTCGTTGCTGCCGACCTTGCCCGTCAACTCGCAATACCTTTTTATGAAGATGTCGCGCTCTGCCGCTCCAAACAGCGGGTGAACGCGACCTTTGAAATGAATGTATGCCCTGCGGAGCAGAACATTATAGTTTTCGATGATTTCGTTACCACCGGCCAGACGATGCTTGCAATGAAACGGCTCTTTCAGCCTACCGGCAAGAACCTCGTCTTTATCGCCGGGATTAACAACAAGGCATAGCCTTATTCTTCAAATATTGTTTTGGGCTTTGGATTGGATATTACAAACTGCCATTGATAATTATACGAATCCTCGAAATATAAAGTATCGCAGTTCGCTTTTTTCTTGACTACTATGGTATTGCGCTTTCGCCTTACAACATTCTCAACTTCGCCAATGTAGGGGGTAACGTAGACATTATAAATCTTGCCGTTTGATAATTCTATTTTATTGCCGGTTTTGCGCCAATAATCTATCGACACTACCGTATCGTTTAGGGCAGATTTATAACACTGGTAATATTTTTCTTCGCTTGCCTTATCTCCGTGATAATTAACCACGGCGAAAAGAATAAGCGTAATTGTCGCCACCCAATAAAACCAACTGTATTTTTTCAAGAATCCCCAAAAATCCAAATGAAGTTTTTGTTGGCTCATAGTTATCACACACGCGAAAGTTGCAAATCCATACATAAATAATGCTGCAAGCGCAAACCTGAATATTACGACTGTCATAAAGACAATCGCAATAGCTATTAGCAAGATTATGCTTTTCCGATGTGCGACCATATCTCAAAACTATATAAGCCGCTGGATTATTTCAAATCATCAGCAGTAAAAATAAATTCATATAAAATATCGCCCGTTTCGTTAAGATAGGAATAATGCAGAGTTATACCCTTTTCTTCAATTTCAATTAAATAATCCGGGTTAATATTAGCCCGCAAATTATTTATTAAATTCATTCGATTATGTTGGATTATTTCATCAGTGATATTCGATGAATCTATATTGCCTTCAATTCTATATACCCAGTTAGCTTCGTTATCTTTAATGAACCCGTTGATTAAATAGACGCCATTAACTACTTTCAAAGGAAACTTCATATTGGAAAATGTATACTGCAACATTTCCAAATATGGTTTAAGAGAAGAAAAGTCGCCGTTTTTAAGTTTGGAGTAGACTATGGGTATCGCAGATGCCGGAACCGTAACAAATTGAGTACTGTTTAACCCGTCTGCTGATGGAGAAGTAACTACTGTTCTGAATCCTGCTTCGGCTTCAATCATTGAGATAGAGAAAATCTCATCGTAACCGGTCAGAAGTTGGGCTATCCCGTTTTCAGTAGAAGCGTTTTTAATAACGCTCTCAACAAATTCAGGGTTAAGGGTATAATTTATGACAAGCATTTTCTCCTTTTTATCTACTCCAATGTTGGTAAGAACTATTCCCGGAGCTATATTATAAGGGAATACCATAGAGCTGTGTAGAGAATCCACCACCTGTGCAAAGCGGTCAATACTACTATTCTTAGCCGTAGTTGAGTGTGTAATGAAGATTACACAGACAAAAAGTAAAATGGATTTAAGATAATTACACATAGTAAAAAGGTGTTATACCATCAATAAACGCAAAGTTACGCATTTTCTGTCTTTTTACGGCTATCCGGGGCTATATAATTTTGTATCAGACAAAATCATAAGCCGTAATGAACCACCAATTTACCGAAAAACTCGGCGCGTGGCTCCGGGAGAATCCCGACAGCCGCGACTATGCCGACGGCTGCAAGATGTTCTTGCAGTTGACCGGGCGCGTCAATATGTATAAGAACCTCCTGGCCGTGCCCGATATGCCGCGCCTCGAAGCCGAACTGCAAAAGCACTACAACTTCCGCGTCGCAGACCTGACCCATGCGCAGGTTGTGGAAATGGACGCGAAAGCCGCCACTATCGCCTCCGACAACAATCTCCACACCGCTGCACCCTCCGACACGCCGCGCGGCAAACGCGCCGACCACGACGCCCTGCCGCCCGAAATACAGGCTCTATACGTCGAGAACCTTTCACTGCTCCGGCGTATGCGCGAGGTGCATCTGCGCCTACGCAACCTCTCGTCCGAAAACTCCGTATGCCCCGACAGCGAGCGTTATCCCTTCCTCAAAGAGCTTATCGACCTCGATAAGAAATACCGCTCCAACTGGCAGAAATACGACAGCTATAATCCCCAATGAAACGCACGGCTTCCATTTCCGAAATCCTCCGGCCTCTCAAAGATGCGCCTTTTCAGGCGTATCTCTCAAATGCCGTGCAGGTGGCCGACATACTGGAGTGGATTCTGGAACAGACCGGCACCGCCGAGGTGTGGCAGACCTCTTTCTCCATATCCGAAGAATTTCTGCGTCGCCTTTTCTTCCTCAAAAAGAAACGCCCCATATCGCGCTTCAATCTATTGCTCGACCACAAGGCCACCAACAAGACCGTCAAACTGTGGAGCTTCATAGTGCAGGTTGTCGACCGCACTTTCCTTGCCGACAACCATTCAAAAGTCCTGTTGGTACGCTCCGGGCGAGGCGACACCGTAGCCGTCGTTACCTCGCAGAACCTCACTCGCGGCAACCGTGCCGAGAGTGCCTTTATCTCGACCTCGCCGGAGATTTTCGCCAATCTCCATGCCTCGGTGCTCGACATCATCGAGAACCATTCCGTACCCCTCAACGACCTTTATAATCAACGCCTCGACACCGCCAATGAACTCCGATAACATCATTTTCTCCGAACAGCAGCTTTCCGACATCGAGAAATATGCGAGCATATACCTCAAAATTTCCGACATAGCCGTGATACTCGACATCGCCCCCGAAGTGCTGCGCAACGCCATTTCTCACCGCGACAGCGAAGTGTCGCGCCGCTATCATCGCGGCAAGGCCATTTCCAAAGTGAAACTGCGTCAACAGGAAATGATGCTTGCACAGGTTGGCTCGCCTCTCGCGCTCGTCAACACCGCAAACAACCTCCTTGACATGGAAGACGATGAGTAAGAAACAACCCGACACGCTCGAAGTATGCCGCCGTTCTCTCTTTGCCGCCAAAGAGGAACTGGACGCGCTATATACCGAGGCTATGGTGCTTCGGGTGCTGCGCATACGCGACCTTTACGCCTGGGTCATTGCCAACCCCGACGCAAAGGATCGCCAGTTTGTCGAGGAACATCTTTACCGCTACC
>CAJUBM010000174.1 GCA_910584735.1 uncultured Muribaculaceae bacterium | reverse complement strand
AAGAAGCGTCGAGGTCAGGAACGTCGAGCGAAGGCACTTCGATGTCGTTCAACACGTCGTCCAACGCTATTGCTCCCTCCCTGACGCTTCTTTTTATCATAGAGCGTGGAGATTACGCGGCTTTGCCTGAGCAGTCAATGTCGCCGTCCTCGGTCTCAAGCGTACCGACAAAGAAGGGCGCGGGCACTTCGTCGGTCGCCTCGACGTTGATAGTGGTCGAGGTTGTGCCTGTGGCACCCTGACCGAGGTCCTGGGCGACAGTCGCCTTGGTAGTCCACTTGTCGTTGCCGAGCACACGAAAGTTGCCTTTCATATCCTCGACAATGAACACATTGTCGGTGTTGTTGATGTAGGCAGCGGCAGCGGAAGCCTCCGCGCCCACGCCGGGGTGAACGGCAACAAGTTTGTTGAGCTGCGTCTGCGAGGGCAATTCGCCCTGCGCCTCCGACGTAAGCTGCGACTTGTCGGGGAGAATGTCGATATACTTCCACTTGGCATCAGCGGCAAGCGTGTAGCTGCCTGTCAGAATAGCCGAGGTAGCACGTCCGAGTTCATCGCGAGGGAGCTGCGGATAGCCGAGGATGAATGACTTGGCGAGGAAGTATATGCGACGCTTCACACCCGGAAGCTCGGGGGTGCCTTGGCACCAACCGAGCGACTTTTGGATAGAGGTACATTTTGTAGCCATATCAGAATGGGTGTTATAAGGTTAGACGGTGATTTCGATAGCCTTGAAGCGTCGCTTGTCGATGGACTCGAACTGAACGCCGAAGAACATAGTGGCGATATACGAGAGGATGAACGGCTCATACTCCTTGACAAGGATATTCTCGATGTCGCCCATCTGGTCGTAGCCGACGAGCATATTGGACTTCGGGCACACGTGAATGAACTTCGAGTCCATCTTATTGTAGAGCGGAATGAGTTTGAGGCGACCATTGGAGCCTTCAACCGCAGTCTGGTCGTACTGCGTGTTGTACGAGATTCCGCCGTGGGTCATAAGATAGCCCTCGTTGTATTTGTCTGCGAAGTCCTGAGAGCAGAACATATACAGTTCCTCCTTGCGGAGACGCGGGTCAAGGGAGAACAGAATCGACTTGGCGACATCGACGGCGTTAGCCGAAGTGATAGCCTCGTCAATCTTCATATAGTTGCCGAGGTCGGCGCCGATGGCACCTGCGGCAATCTCATTTTCAGTGATGGTATCAAAACCGTCAAAGAGATCTGCGGTGGTATCACCGCCGGGATTGCGCTTGCCGCTCCACAGAGCATCGTTCAGATGCTCGGCGAGACCCTTGGCGATAAGGGCGAGCACGTGGAGCGCTGTGGGCGTGGTCATCTGACCGTCGCCCTTGGTGGCACCGGTGCCGAGAAGCGTGGAGATAGCCGAGTTAGGCTCGAACTTGGCGACAACGGAGCCGAAGTAAGTCTCCAGAGTGCGGAAGTCGAGATTGAGGTTGAAGTCCTGAGAGCGCGAGGGCTTGTAGGGAGCGAACTGAGCGTCGCCGCTGATAGAGGCGACCTCCTCCTTGTATCGGATGCCGGGGCGACCTGTCATATACTGCAACGACTCCTGTATGCCGATAATCGGCAGCATGAGAAGGTCTTTTCGGTAGATAGTGGCGGCTTCCTGATACTGCTGGAGAGTGAATGTAAGTTTACCTGCCATAGTATGCGTGGAGTTAGATGTTAGACGAGATTAAAGAGTTTGCGAGCGGAGTTGACAGTCTCGCAGTAGGCTTCGGCCTCAGTCTTGGGCTGCGACTTCTCGCCGGGCTTGGACTGCTCGACTACGGTAGTGGTCGAGGCTGCGGGTTTGGCATCGAGCTTCGCACGGAGTTCGGCGATGGTAGTTTCCTTAGCCTTGATGTCGGCTTCCTTGGCATCGAGAGCGGCTTTCTGCTCGTTGACGGTTTTATCCTTGTCGGCGAGTGCGCTTTCGATAGCGTCAAGCTGCTCGACGGTAACTGACGCTGTACCGTTGGAGACGGTCAGCGGCTTGTCGGCGAGGATAGCCGACAGGAACGTGTAAGTCTTGATCATTGCGGTAGTGATGGGATTTGTGGACGGTTTGAAAAGGGATGCAATGGCAGAGAGGAATTTGCCGAACAGACCGTCTCGGTCGGTTTCGGCAAGAGGGATGTTGGGGATAGGCATACCCTCGTTTGCCATAGCGGAAGCGAGCGCGTCGGTCAGACGCGGGGCCGGTTCATCTTCAAGGTCGGTGATTTCATCGACGAAGCCCCAGTCGAGAGCTTCCTTGGCAGTGAGCCAACCGCCGACTTTCATCAGGGCGAGAAGATCCGCAACAGGTTTGCGGCACTTCTTGGCATAGAGTTGGGCTACATTAAGGTCGAGCTTGTCAAGGTCGGCCTTAATCTTCTCGCAGTCGGCAATGAGCGTAGAGAATTGGTCGCTGTTGAGACTGCCCCACTCGAAGAAGGCGGTGGAACACTTGTGAACGAGGTACATGCCGCCTGTATCAATGGAGATGTGGGCGGCGCCGAGCGAAGCGATGGTAGCGGCAGAAGCATTGAGACCCACGAAATGCACATTGACATTGCCGTGGTTACGGAAGGCGGAAGAGATTGACAAGCCGGTGGCGAGGGAACCGCCGAGGCTGTCGATAAGGACATTGACCTGCTTGCCGTCGTTTTCGGCGAGCACGGCGTCAACGTCGCTACGGTCGAAGTCCCAGCCTCCGACGTAGCCTTTGAGTTGAATGTTGTATGCGGTTTTAGACATGGCAAAACTAACTTTGCCACGAAGTTACCGCTATATATAAGGGGGGTAAAAGACACAAAAAAGGCTCACAGTTCGGAGACTGCAAGCCTGATTATATGGTATTTAAGAGAAGTTACCTTTTGGGGACTTCGATGTTTACATAGCGGAATGGATTGCGGATTGACATATATTTCGAGAGGTCTAATCCGAGATATGGGCTGTCATCGACACGACGCCCGGTAAAGCCTTTGCGCATCGAGCATATAAAGGGGCAGTCGATATAATCCCACTTCAAATCGGTAAAGACTGCAACGACGATGCCATTGGCGACACCGAAGGCATACTCGGCCTCCCTTACAATATCGAGGTTGACAGTCCAATATTTACGGGTCATTTCATAGTCATTCTTGCGGACGAACATAGGCGGAGTATTTTCATCAGCGTTATACGACTTCGATATATTGAGAAGAACGACCTTGTCGTTCGGGATTTCGGGAATACGGAAAGTTGTAAGTTCCATAAGATTTTGTGTCTTTAATGGCACAAAATTACAAAAAATCATTGGATAATCGGCGGTTAATCACGGCAAAAGAGCCTTTCCTTTCGGAAAAGCCCTTAATTGGGAGAGAGGGAGATTCGGGGTCAGATTACGCGGAACACGTGATTGTTTGCGCCCATCGAGTAGTCATACATAAACAGTTCGCGTCCGAAGGCTTCATAGTCGAAGTAGCGTGAGAGGTCGCCCATCGTCCTTTCGAGGTCGTAGCACTCGTCGACGATGTGCCGGGCGAAGTCTTCTTCGCTATCCCACTCGCCGCAGTAGGCTTCCTCGAAGTTGTCGAGTTCGTCGCGAAACTCCAAGTAATCGTCCACGGCTTCCTGACCGTGCTTGTCGCACATATCCGAGTATTCGAGGATATGGTCGAAGTCATCCTCCGACATGAAGCCCTCGTTGTACCACTGGCGGGGGAAGCCCTCGTAGTCCTGTGCCATCAGCTCCGGGTCTTCCTCGTCGGCGTGGATCGCCTTGCAGAAGTCGATGAAGTCGTCGTAGC
Organism: uncultured Muribaculaceae bacterium; assembly: GCA_910584735.1. Classification (GTDB taxonomy): domain Bacteria; phylum Bacteroidota; class Bacteroidia; order Bacteroidales; family Muribaculaceae; genus UBA7173. Next base: position 189 of record CAJUBM010000174.1, on the reverse strand, counting down.
TGTTGAAGCTGCTGAGGTCTATCCACAGACCGCAGAGCGAGCCGTCGTTGTACTTACTGTAAGTACCGACATAGACTGAGGGTTCGCCGTCGCATCCGCTCTTGTGTTCAGCGATGGCATCTGCGAGTTCGGCCACAGTGTAGCCCAGTTCTTCGAGTCGTTCTTCGACTCTTGGAGTGATGTTGAGTT
>CAJUBM010000173.1 GCA_910584735.1 uncultured Muribaculaceae bacterium | reverse complement strand
GGCCACCCGGAGAGGCGCGGCCGGAGACAAGTTAGCTACTGAGGGAAAGTTAGCATTTCTTGATTCAGCCCCGCCTCTCCGGGTGGCCTGCCGTCCCGGAGGTCCGGCGCCACTACCATACGGTTCCCTTAAAGTTGGCACGGAGAGATTAATTTTCATGGTCCTATGCGTTCCGCCTTGTTTGTTATATGCATCGCAATCCCGGAAAATTTCGTAACTTTGCATATGAAGTTATCCGTAACCTACACATTGTGCGGATAGCATGGATAATAGTTTAACCCCTTAGAGTTGTTTTTCAGACGTGGCAAAGAAAGTGGCTGAGACGCCGTTAATGAAGCAGTATTTCGAGATGAAAGGGAAGCACCCCGATGCGGTGCTGCTGTTTCGCGTGGGCGACTTCTACGAGACTTTCTGTGATGACGCCATAACGGCCTCCGAGATATTGGGGATAACCCTCACACGCCGTGCCAACGGCTCGGCTTCCTCCGTGGAACTGGCCGGCTTCCCTCATCATGCCCTTGACACTTATCTGCCACGGCTTATACGTGCCGGAAAACGCGTTGCCATATGCGAGCAGCTTGAAGATCCGCGCACGGTGAAGAACCGTATGGTGCGCCGGGGAATAACGGAGCTTGTGACCCCGGGTGTAGCCCTGAGCGACAATGTGCTGGACCATCGTGAGAACAACTTCCTGGCTTCGGTGCATTTTTCGAAAGACTCCACCGTAGGGGTGGCCTTTCTCGATATCTCCACCGGCGAGTTTCTCACTGCCGAAGGCCCCGCCGACTACGTAGACAAACTGCTTGGCAACTTTGCGCCAAAGGAGGTGCTGGTAGAGCGTGGTAAGAAACAGCGTCTGGAAGAAGGATTCACAGCCAAATATCTTACATTCGAACTGGAAGACTGGGTGTTTACCGACCAGGCCGCCAATGACAGGTTGCTGAAACAGTTTGAAACCGCCTCCCTGAAAGGATTCGGCATAACGCGTATGCCCTCGGCTGTGATAGCCTCCGGGGCCATACTCCATTATCTTGACATAACGCGCCATACGCAGACAGGCCACATAACGCGACTCTCCCGAATAGAAGAGGATCGCTTCGTTCGACTTGACAAATTCACCGTGCGCAACCTCGAACTGTTGCAGAGTCTCGGCGATGAAGGGAAGAGTCTGTTGGACGTTGTCGACCAGACGGTAAGCCCTATGGGTGCGCGTATGTTGCGCCGTTGGATAACGTTCCCTCTTAAGGACTGCAAGGAGATAAACCGCCGTCTGGATGTTGTGGAATATTTCTTTCGCGACCCTCAGGCGCGGGAGGCCTTACACGAACTCTTAGGACAGATCGGCGACCTGGAACGACTTGTGGGCAAAGTGGCCGTGGGGCGCATCACGCCGCGTGAGGTGGTGCAGTTGCGCATGGCTCTCTCGGCCATCGAACCGATAAAGCATCTATGCGAGCAGTCATCTGATGATGTGTTGCGGGCCATGGGTGAGCAACTCAACCACTGCCCCCTGATGCGCGACCGTATCGCCCGTGAAATAGTTGACAACGCCCCCAACGCCGTAGGGCGCGGTACGCCGGTAATTAGATGCGGCGTTGATTCCGAGCTTGACGAACTGCGCCAGATTTCGTCGCAAGGCAAGGAGTATCTGACCCGCATACAGCAACGCGAAATCGATGCCACCGGAATAACTTCCCTGAAAGTGGGGTATAACAACGTGTTCGGCTACTATATCGAGGTAACCAACACTCACCGCGACAAAGTGCCTTCCGGCTGGATTCGCAAACAGACCCTTGTAAATGCCGAACGCTATATAACGCAGGAGCTAAAGGAATATGAGGAGAAGATTCTGACGGCGCAGGAGCGTATCGAGATTCTTGAAACCCGCATATACGGGGCGTTGGTAAGCGCCCTGAACGACTATGTGCCTGCCATCCAGGCCGATGCCAAGGTGCTGGCACGTCTTGACTGCCTCCTGTCGTTCACCCGTTGCGCACTGGAGAACCACTATAACCGCCCGGTGGTCGACGATTCTCTGGAGATAGACATCAAAGAGGGGCGTCACCCGGTTATAGAGAAGGAACTTCCCGATGGCACCCCCTACATAGCCAATTCCCTGCATCTTGACAACGAGGAGACGCAGGTGATGATGATTACCGGCCCGAACATGTCGGGTAAGTCAGCGCTGCTGCGCTCCACGGCTCTGAATGTGCTGTTGGCGCAAATCGGATCGTTCGTGGCGGCAGATTCGGCACATATCGGCGTGGTCGACAAGATTTTTACCCGAGTCGGAGCCTCCGACAATATATCGCTCGGCGAGTCTACCTTCATGGTGGAGATGAACGAGGCGGCCTCCATTCTCAACAACCTGTCGCAGCGCTCCCTTATTCTCTTCGATGAACTCGGACGAGGCACATCCACCTACGACGGCATCTCCATAGCATGGGCTATCGTGGAATACATAAACTGCTCACCTATGCGGCCGAAGACTCTATTCGCCACCCACTACCATGAACTGAACGACATGGAGGGCCTTTATCCGGGAGTGGTAAACTACAATGTGGCCGTGACGGAGATTAACGGAAAGGTGGTGTTTCTGCGGCGGCTGGAACGAGGCGGTTCGGAACATAGCTTCGGCATACACGTGGCGCGTCTGGCCGGTATGCCGCGCTCCATCGTGGAACGTGCAGGCCGCGTACTGGTACAGTTGGAGGAGGCCAACCGCCGCGAGGGCGCCATATCCTCAGGCGAGAAGTCTGTAACCTCCAAGAATGGCAAAAAACAGCGAAATATCATAAAGGCCGATGAGGATACGATGCAGTTGTCGTTCTTCCAGCTTGACGACCCTGTGCTGGAGCAGATTCGCGACGAACTCCTTGGTCTTGACATAAACAACCTCTCACCTCTGCAGGCTCTTAACAAACTTTCGACCCTGCGAGAAATCCTGCTTGGCAAATAGCGCTCCAAGCTCCTTATACAATGGAAATAAACATATTAGGTTGCGGCTCGGCAACCCCTTCGCTCAGACATCTACCGGCATGCCAGGTGGTTGAACACCGGGGGCAACTGATGATGGTTGACTGCGGCGAGGGCGCACAGTTGTCGATGCGGCGCAAAGGATTGAACTTCGGACGCTTAAACCACATATTCCTTTCACATCTCCATGGCGACCATTGCCTGGGACTTCCCGGTCTGTTGTCAACGATGGATTTGCAGGACCGTGGCGGCACAATCACCGTGCATACCTTTGCCGATGGAGCCGGGATGTTCCGCAAGATTATGGATTTCTTCTGTCGCGAACGCACGTATGACCTGCAATTCAACATCCTTGACCCACGTAGTCCTCAGATAGTGCTGGAGACCGACTCGCTGACAGTGGAGACCCTTCCATTGAAACACCGTGTGCCCGCTGTGGGATTCATCTTCCGGGAGAAGCCGAAACCCCGGCATCTGCGGGGCGATATGGCCCGTTTCCTACAGATTCCGGTGTCGCGCCTGAAAGGAATAAAGGAGGATGGTGAGGACTATATTACCCCGGACGGGCGCCTCTTTACCAACGAGCAACTTACGACTCCGGCTGATCCCTCGGTATCGTACGCCTATTGCTCGGATACGCTATACATGCCCTCCTTGGCAGAGGCCGTCAAAGGTGTTGATGTCCTCTATCACGAGGCCACCTATGCCGATGACTGCGCCGACAAAGCCCGTGCCCGTTTCCATTCCACGGCATCTCAGGCCGCTACAGTGGCGCGTGATGCCGGTGTGGGGCGGCTCGTATTGGGACACTTTTCAAAAGCCTACCGCAACGAGGAGATGCATCTGGCCCAGGCACGTGCCATATTCCCGAACACCATAGCGGCAGACGAGGGTATGACTATCCCTGTTCTTCCCGCCGCCAAATGATATTTAAGATAAGTAACTGGTCGAAATTATTTTAATGTTTGTCCGAGGAAAATTTTTAGGAGATTTTTCTCGATGAAGA
>CAJUBM010000172.1 GCA_910584735.1 uncultured Muribaculaceae bacterium | reverse complement strand
TAAATATTAATATTTTAATAACAGTGGTAAGATTTTTATCGCACCACTACTATCACACAACAAACAAAAAACCAACCAACGAAAACAACAAACCAATAGTATGAAACACTTCCTACTCGCTCTCTTTGGATGCATCGCCATCCTCCTGTCGGCATCGGTGACCAAAGCCACCGCCGCCACGATAACCGTTGATGACCTTGACGGCAAGATTGCCGGCATGATATTCTTGGGAAACAATGCCCAGTATGGTGCTCCGTCCCATGGACAAGGAGGCTATTTCCAAAAAACGGGTACAAACACTCTTAATATTATCAATTTCTATAATGGAGTTGTAATGCCTTGCACCCTCTCCAATAACCGGCTGCAGATTACAACCGACCAATATTTTGATGACGGTCTGGGTGGACGTGTCCGTTTTGTCAGCGCAGGGATGTATAAATACTCTACAAACATCACGGTCGGATATGATACCTACACCAACTGCATCGGCTATACCAAATATAGCACTGCCGGAGGATCTGGTAATCAACTCATTCTGCAATCCGACCCATATGAATATGATTCCGAGTCCGGTCTCTATCGCTTTAAAATTGACGATAACCGTATTTGGCTTGATCAAACACGAGGAACGAGTCCGAAAATTTATAATTCGGTACACATCTTTGTAATGGAGCCGGGTGCGGAAGCAGTTGAGTATCTTAACGGAGAGGAATCTGCAAGGTACCCTGTGTCATTCGGCCACAACGGGAACACTATCTCCATCGGTAATCTCATGGAGTATGGTCTTATGTATGAGAATTTCGAAAACACCTCCCACAATTCATCAAAGAAGATTGTTACTCTCGATATTGCCGATAACGGTACTGATGTAACCATGGAGCCTTTAGTTTCTGGAGGACACTGGGATTATTATCCCTTAGGATACCGAACTGTCACCCTCCAAGGTACGAGATGTTACGGTTATTGGGTTTCCGATTCAGGCGAGGGATATTTCCGTTATACGGGAGGTGAAATCTCCAATGACAACATCTATGATGTAACCGGGCAAATTGTAAACGGCAGCAAGGCACCCGAACATACCTTTGCTCCCAACTATTGGACTCCGCAAGATAACGGTACGCTTAAGACTTTTGTCAACTCTGAGAAGATTGAACTCGGCTATATGCAGACAGTTTTTGGCAATTCAATAGGCAATCCCGAGCGTGAGGCAGACCGCATAGAAATCATCCCTTATGATGGCATAAACCGCGAGGTAACTCATTCCGCTTCGCTGAACATCAGCAATATGGTTATAAATCCCGGCAGCGGTCGTCTGACACTTGACGCGGAGATATGCAACCGTAAAAACAACGATTACATAAAAGATTACGACCTCTTCGTAATCCCCGCCGAGCATCACACATCCATCAACAGTGAATCATTCATCCATGACAATGAGAACGGCCACGCCAACGCGGTGAAGATTGCAAACATCCCTGTAACAGCCAGGGCCGCGACCCTTGATGCCTCCGTAGACATACATAACAAGGCTCTTACAGATAAGCTCCTCAGCAAACCTACGGAGAAGACATTCTTCCTCAAGGCCAACTATGCACCCGAGCATCAGCTGCATAGTACGTTCCATGCGCTCACTCCGAACTCCGATGTTATTACCGGTCTTGGTGAAACCACGATGGAGCGTCTTGAAATCACAGTAAACGACGGCTCGATAACCGTTGCCGGCACCGAGGGTGCACCCGTTGAGATCTATACTCCCGCAGGCGCTCTGGTCTACAGCGGCGAGGAAGGCACGATAGAGCTTGCCCCGGGCATGTACATAGTCCGTGCCGGAACGTTGACCGAGAAAGTCAACATCCGATAAGGAAAAATGGAGATAAAGTGATATTGAATTTTCTAAGCAATGGGACACACAAATAAGTATCCCGATTCCTTAAGAATAAATCCTACAAAGAATTCACATAGCAATTTAGCACTCCAGCCTATATTTTTGATAAACATAGGAATATAAGATCAGTAGGAAACGGCGCCTATCCGTGAGGACCGGCGCCGTTATTAAATTTTTCGAATCACATTCAAAAAACACAGAAAACCAAATAATTATGCGATTTACGAACATCCTTGCATCTCTCCGCGTGATTTTCGCGGCAGGGCTGCTCGCCGCCCTGCATTTCTCGGCGGCCGCCGAGAAATGGGTCTCGTTCGATGCGACGAACTTCCCGGATAAAAATTTCCGTAGTCTGTTGCAGAATACCACCCTTTATGCATCGGCTTTCGACAAGACCAACCATCCCGATCAGATCAATGTCGATGCCATAACCCACCTGAACCTGTCGGTAACTACCACCACTTGTAAGGCTATCGCCTCGGTGAAAGGTGTAGAGCAATTCCGCAATCTGGAGAAGATAACGCTTCCGGGTATCGGAATAAAGAGTGCCTACAAACTTACATCCTTGGATGTGAGCGGTCTGCAATATCTTACCACCATCACCAACGGCACCTACACCTCGATAAACGCGGTTGGTTCGTGGGTCACTACCTATGGCTCCGACAAGCCTTCAAGTTACATAGGTAACTGTAAGAAATATCTTCCTCTGAAAACTCTTCGTGCCGACAACTGCCCGAGGCTTAAGGAAATACGCCTTGCCGCATATCCCAATCTCGTAACATTCTCAATCGGGGGCTCGGAGAATATTGAGGAGCTTTATCTTGCCGACTGCCAGTCGTTGAAGAGCCTTGACGTGTCGCATCTCAAAAATCTTAAGAACGACCATGCCTGTACGCAGATTGGAATGAAACGCTACGCCAACCTGTCCCTGCTTCGTTGCAAGGCGTTGGAGGAACTTACGTTGGGCGATGATTCCCCGTTGGAGTTCATCGACCTCACCGATTGCCTTGCGCTTCAGACCATAGACCTCAGTTCGATGGGGAAAGCCAAGTTTGTGTTTATGAACAACAACTCTGTAGGCGCCACCGACAATATCATACTCGGCGAACATCCCGACCTGGAGAAGTTCGAAGTAAAGAACACAAACCTTTCACAACTCGACTTCCCGGCCCTCCGTCATGCCTCCACCATCAAACTTTCTCACAGCCTCTTCCGTTGCATAGACGTGGCGGCTTTCACCTCGGCCACAAGTATTGACCTCACATATAACAAGCTACGCCACACCGACCTGCCCCCCAACAAAGGATGTTCCTCCTTTGAAATCGGCGGCAACGAAATGACCGATGTGCCGCAGTTCCGCACCGAGAAGTCGGGAGGCTGGACCTACACTTATTCTATTATGAGAGGCCGCACAAGCAGGAATATGGAACGCGCGATAGGGAATGTGATGAAATACCGTATCTTCGAAAATGAGGAGCAGGCCCGATTCTTCGTGAAGCAGGATGTCGGCATCTATGCCAAGGCTCCCGTGGGCGCCCATCTGGGAGACCCCTCAACAACCCCGGGCGAAAGCGTGTGCTACCTGTATATGGACGATGACTTCCATCAGGTGGAATATTACCTGTGGGTTCCCTACAAAGACCAGAAAAGCGAATTTGCTTCAGACATGACGAGTTACTATAAGGTTACCCTCACGCGTGGCGAACCCGCCGAAGAGCCTGCCGAAGATTTCTATATCGCCGGGGAATTCAACAACTGGCAGCCTACCGAGGCCCACCGTTTCACGGCCTTGGGCGATGGCCGCTATACGCTCAGCTTGGATGAGAGCATCATAGGATGTTTCCGCGTGGTGAACGCCTCAGATATGTCGGCGGCCACCCTCAGTTTCGGCGGCCACAGTACCCAGACGCGCAACGACGGCGACCCCCATGTGCAGGTGCTTTCCAACGTACGCTACAAACTCGGGGAGGACGATGCCATGCATTACTCCTCCACACCCGATGGCGGCCACTCCCTGGCCATAGTGCGGCCACGCATAGAGATGATGTACCTTCCCGGCGATGTGCATAACCACATCATCCTCAATGGCGATGTGATAACCTCCATTGATAATATCGCGGCCGGAGATGACACTGCGGCAACCCCGGTTTACTACAACCTCCAGGGCGTACGGATCGACAACCCATCCGCCCCCGGCGTCTACATCATCAAGAAAGGTTCAATCGTGACCAAGGCCATCATCCGATAACATTTTAGTAACTTTTCGAGAATCCGGATAGTATTTTAGTGAAGCCGTATGGTATTTTAGTGAAGCCGGATGGTAGTGGCGCCGGACCTCCGGGACGGCAGGCCACCCGA
>CAJUBM010000171.1 GCA_910584735.1 uncultured Muribaculaceae bacterium | reverse complement strand
CTCTTTATTTGATGATTTCTAAACTAACGCGATTTTATCGCACCAGTAGTATTTTGCGAAATTCGGCATCGTTCCTCTTTCTCGGATAGCTGTTTGCGAATCTGTTGGGTTGCGCGTTCTTCGATTAATGCCGAATCGTTGTCGAAGTATGATATTTTGCTGTGCCCGGAGGTGTCCGCTGTACGCCAGTCGGCCATGTACCACCTTATGGCTAAGACCAATAGGAGGATTGCAAGCAGCGCTATCGTGCCTCTAAGTTCGCCATTGGTCATTTTCATTTTCGTATTGTTTTTTTATGATAGGAGGGATGGTATGCGGCTACCACAGGTTGAAACGGTATCCGGCGGAAATCTCGGCCATCAGGTTGTTTCCGATCAATGTGTGTTCTTTGTCATAGATAAGGCCGGTATCGGCACTTCCTACAACTCCGAAAAACCATTTTTTCTTATGGTTATATACCAAAGAGATGCGGGCGCGGTTGCTGAGGGAGAACGTGGTGCGGTTCTGGTCCGGCTGGTTTATATATCCCTCCCTGATTCCGATGGTGGGAGCCTCCGAGATGCAGAATGCCCATCCCGGATGGAACACCCAGTTGTAGGCGTATCCTATCTTGAGGGCGTAGTTCTTGTTTTTCACCTGGTAGTTGTATGTCCATGATTCCGGCTTTGCCTCTCCGAGTTCTTCGGCCAGGCTGGTGAAGTCAAATTTGTAGTGCTGCCCCCAGAATGAAAGGCCGGCATAGAGCGAGCCTGAACTTTTGCGCTGTATCTTTGAATAGGAGAATGCTGCCGCCTGCGAATAGTGCTTGTGGTTGAAAAAATAGTAAAGATCTATTCCCCAAGAACTTGTGTCGATGCCGGAGAAGTCTATGTTGACCTTGTGCATGTCCTTGGAGTCGCCGATGTATTTGATAGTCGTGCCAACATCGTTGTGGATCGAGTAGTAGTCAACGGCGAAAAGCGAGCAGTTGAACTGGAAGTTGAATTTCTTGCGCGCTCTCTGTGCCCCGTTGAAAAATTTGCTGAAATTCAAGTCATAGCCTACCGATACAGCCATATACGTGAGATAGAACCCGAGAGATGTGGTAGGCTTGGATAGCATCTCCATGCGGTAACCGTTACTGAATCGGAAATTATATGTGTCGGCCCATGATTCCACGCGGGTCTTTACGTTGAATAATTTCCCCGAACCTTCTACGTAGGTCGAATCGTATGAGTTGAAAAATCGTGCGCCCCATCGGTAGGTGCCTATGCAGAACCGTGGGAATTTTCCCCATTCCGCTATCGAGTCAAGTGCCAGGGAGAACGCAGTTGCCCGAGGTGATGCTGTTCCTAACGCTAAAAATGCTATGACGGCCAGCAGAATTCCCCTGTGCCACCCGTTAGAGGCGCTTCGCCAATGGCGATTTGTATGTTTCGTTGTCGTGTCGGGTGATTGCTGGAGCATGTCTTTTTTTTGCGATAACGGCTGCAAAGTTACGCTTTTCCCGGAGATAATACAAGAGAGGCGCTACCGCTATTTTGCGGTAGCGCCTCTCCTAAAAGGCTTTATGGTTGTCACTTAAGGACTATTTTGCGTGTAATCTTCCCACCTTCGGTGTCGGCGCAGAGTATGTAGATGCCATCATTGAGAGTGGTTGCATCAACATCGGCGGTGTCGCCGCTTGATACGGCTGAGAGGACTGCGGCACCCTGGAGGTTGTAAAGGGTTACGTTGTAGGCATCCATACCGGGGATGATGACCTGTATGTTTTTGCCGGACTGGGTGTACATCATGTTCTTGTCAACCTCGTCCTTGAGAGTCGGTTTGAGTGAGGAGTTCTTTATCATGCGGAGGCCTTCGATGGCGTTTATCTTACCGGCTCCGAAGCGTTTGAAGTCCTTATTTGTCTGGGCGTCAGTGTCGGAGGTCTTCTCTATGATGTTGTGGATTTCATCAATAGTGAGCCATGGATTGGCTTCGAGCCAGAGGGCTATCACACCTGCTGCGAAGGGGGTCGCCATAGATGTACCCTGCATCGGGAAGTATGCATTCTTGTGGGAATGTGAATCGGAATAGGCGATTACGTGGTCCTTGTCCATTTTCAGGGCTTCGTAGTAATACTGGCTTATGGCCGATACGATCTGGGCACCCGGGGCGCATACGTGGGGAAGCTGTCGGCCGTCACCTGTTTTGCCGTAGGACGAGAAGCTGGCTATGGCGCCGATTGTGCCGCCGGCTGTATAGTTGCCGGAGCCGAGGTATGGGGCTGATGTGCGACTTACGTAGGCACCCACCGATACCATGTTGTGGCCACATCCGAAGCCGTTGATAGAGCCGTCGGGAGAACCTTTTGTGTAGCCGCTTACGCCATCGCTTGTGAATACGGCTTCCTGCATCGAGTTGAAGGGTGAGTTGATGTATGCGTAGCAGCTTGTCTTGGGTTCGCCTACGATGTTTACGCCAAAAGCGATGAACGATGAGCCTTTCGAGTAGGTCATGCTGTTGTTCAGAATCACGTAGTAGCGGTTGGTCTCGGGGTCAATTCCGCATGATGCGCGTACGATACTGTTGGAGGTATATACCTTTGCAAACTCGGTCGACTCCGAACCGTCCCAGGTGGTGGAGCCGGTCGTTATCTTCTTGGAGTCTACGATTTTATTGAGACTCTTGTCATAGAGGACAAGGGTGAGTTCGAACGGTTTTTCAGAGTCGCTCCAGAATTCAGCCGTGTAAGTTACGCCTAAGGCCGGGTTTTCGGGGGTTATGAAAGTATTCAGTTGCTTTCCGGCAGAACCCATAGTGCTGAAATTCTTTTGGATAGCCATGTCTTTTTCCCCTTCGTTTCCGGCGGCGATACATATTATGGCATCTTTTCCGAGACCGTCCATTATTTTGGAAACGGATGATTTCGGGTCGTGGGAGCCTGAGTTGCCGCCAAGTGACAGGTTCACTACCGCAGGTTTCTTTTGGGCCTTGGCGAAGTCAACAACTTTCTTTACACCGGCAAGGATGGATGCGTCATAGAAGTCGCCGCAACCGATAACGAGGTCGGAGTTGTAAGCTACGCCGTAGTACGGGATTTCACCGTTGGTGCGTTCCGTGCGTGTGCCTACAGTCTGGGCATAGTCTCCTATTATACCCTTGCTGCCGGCCATGATGCCGGCAACGTGTGTGCCGTGCGATTGGGACTGGTCGTCGGTTGTGAATCCTGCAATCGCATCGGGGGTAGTGTATTCGGTAACCGAGGCGGTTCCATATCCTTTTGCCAGGAAGATGGCCTGTACGCGTGACGAGCCGTCGGCATTGCGGAAAGCTGCATGCTGGGGATCAAGGCCGGTATCATAGAGGCCTGTTATCACACCTTTGCCGGTAAAAGACATTCCGGCCAGGCTTTGGTCAGAGTCGGAGCCGTCGTGGGCGATGTTCACGTCCGTCATATTACGTGCCTGATCCATCATCATGCCTGACTCGCGGCCGAAAGACACGGCCTTGACCTCGGGCATATCGGCGATTTCCTCCGCGCGCGACAGCGGAAGGGCTACGATGCTGACATCGTCGTAGGTGCCTATCACTTCAAGCCCCTTGGCCTTGAGAAGGTCCTCGCTGAAGCCTTTATTCATTGTTATAAGGGCCATAACCTCGGTATTGTCGGCTGCTCTTGATACAGCCATTTCCGATTTATGGCGTTGGAGCATAATCTGGGCGTGACCGCTCAGCTTGCTCTGGGAAGCGGCGGAGAAGCAGCAACCGGCTGCCAGAAGTCCGCAGAAGATGAGGTTCTTCATTCTGATAAAAATATGAGACGTGTTATAGTTCTTTTCCGGGCTCCGGGCCGGGGCGGCGCATACACCTTATTATATATAATAGAGCTTGGATGGGAAATAAGGTTCTGCCTTTTGGCAAGGTTGGCCGTATCCTTTCGGGAGCGTTAGGTTTTAGAGTTAGAAAATGCTTTGGTTTTAAAACGCCGGCAGGGGATGGTCCCCTGAACATGCGCGTTCAGCGCAAAGTTACAAAATTGTTCGTTAACGGCGTTGAAAAATGGAGCCTAATTTATGTGAAAAATCAAAAAAAGTATTCAGAATGTCAATGGTTTTTCACTTTTGGGATTCCGTTCTGAGGGATTTGTGCCGATTTTTTGTGTCGTGGGTTGGCGATGGTATCCCTTTGTCGTTGCAAGCGCTGCTCCGGTGGCATATATGTGGGTGGATTGGACGCATGGCGCTTAGTGTGTAGGTTGGAAGATAGTGGGGCGGCTTTGTAACGTTTGTTAACCTAAAAGGCTTTAAAAATACGATGATTTATTTTTAAGGTATGCATTTTGAATAATTATGCAGATTTTAACGGTTGTAAATTGTTGAGGTGCAAATACTACTGGTGCGATAAAATCGCGTTAGTTTAGAAATCATCAAATAAAG
>CAJUBM010000170.1 GCA_910584735.1 uncultured Muribaculaceae bacterium | reverse complement strand
TTGGCAAAGTTCGCATTTATTCTCCTTTTTAACAACCTACTTTTTACATTGACCCTCTTACTCCTCCTATCGAAAAAAGACGGTTTTCCGGGATTGGCTCGGTAATTTGGGCGATTTATTGTTTTTTAGGGAATTGATGGAGGAGAGATAGGTGTTGTATGAAAAATTTATTGTAATTTTGTAGCCAGCATGGAGGGTATGCTATGTGATGGTTTTAACCCTGTTGACAATCTGTTTTATGATTGGATATATGGGAGGTATAAAACGTTTGTTTAGTGTATCTTTCGTAGTTATCGGACTTTAAACTGATTAATCTAATTACGATTTGTTTTTAGAATCGGAGTTTTTTATTTCTTGAGATGATATTGGCTATGTGGTTTTGCAAACATACAGGGTTGTCTTGTTTATATAACTGCTGCCGATTTCCCGATGGCTTTTGTATGGCTCATCGGTTTCCTCAGGTTAATTAGTAATTTATAAGATACTATAATTTCTTAGAGCTATCTATGTGCGGAATAGTAGGTTATATAGGTAATCGTGAAGCCTATGACATTTTGATTAAGGGACTTCATCGCCTGGAATATCGTGGTTATGATAGTGCGGGAGTTGCTATAATTGATAAGGAGAATAATCTTAACATCTATAAGTCTCGCGGAAAGGTTTCGGATCTTGAGGCTTTCTGCGATTCTAAGAATGTTTCCGGCTGTATCGGTATCGCCCATACCAGGTGGGCGACCCACGGCGAGCCTAACGATATAAATGCCCATCCTCATTTCAGTAGTTCGGGGAAGATAGCGTTAGTGCATAACGGTACAATCGAAAACTATAATGTGCTGAAGGAGGCTCTTGAGCTTCAGGGCTGCGTATTTAAGAGCGATACGGATACGGAGGTTCTGGTGCAGTTGATAGAGTATATCAAGACTTCGAATCGCTGTACCTTGGTAGAGGCTGTACGTGAGGCCCTTAAGGAGGTTATCGGGGCTTATGCCATAGCGGTTATCGATACGGACAATCCTGATACGATAGTGGGCGCGCGTAAAAGTTCACCACTTGTAATCGGAATCGGCGAGGGTGAGACTTTCCTTGCATCGGATGCTACTCCGATTATCGAGTATACTGACAAGGTGGTATATCTCAATGATGACGAGATTGCGATTATCAACCGCAATCAGGATTTGAAGATAATCACGGTTGATAACGTCCCCACGACGATTGACATACATACGCTGCGTATGTCGGTGTCGCAGTTGGAGAAGGGTGGCTATCCGCATTTCATGCTGAAGGAGATTTTCGAACAGCCTCGTACCATCCATGATTGTATACGTGGACGAATTGGCAATTCCGGATCGAAAGTTACTCTTTCCGGTGTGTTGGAAAACCATGAGCATTTTGAAAATGCACACCGCATTATCATCGTGGCATGCGGCACATCGTGGCATGCGGCGCTTATCGGCAAAAGGCTTATACAGGAGATTGCCCGGATTCCGGTGGAGGTGGAGTATGCCTCCGAATTCCGTTACAGCAATCCTATCCTTACGCCGGAAGATACGGTTATAGCTATCTCGCAGTCGGGAGAGACCGCTGACACGTTGGCAGCTATACAGATGGCCCGCAAATGTGGTGCGTTTGTATATGGGATCTGCAACGTGGTGGGTTCTTCGATTGCCCGTGCTACTGATTCCGGTACGTACATACACGTGGGTCCTGAGATAGGAGTGGCGTCTACAAAGGCTTTTACCGGGCAGGTAACTGTTCTTACGATGCTGGCTCTCGCCATGGGACAGCTTCGCGGCACGGTTAAGGAGGAAGAGGCGGCCGAGATTACCGAGGCTCTGCGTTCGCTGCCTAAGCTGATACGTAAGACTTTGAAACTGAACGATGAAATCGAACAGTTGTCAAGCATATACACCTATGTCCATAACTTCCTTTATCTCGGTCGCGGATACAACTATCCGTCGGCATTGGAGGGTGCGCTTAAGCTCAAGGAGATAAGCTACATACATGCCGAGGGGTACCCTGCCGCAGAGATGAAGCATGGCCCTATCGCTCTTATAGACCATGAGCTGCCTACCGTTGTTATCGCTCCTGACGATGAACTGCATGAGAAGATTATCTCTAACATACAGCAGGTAAAGGCTCGTGGCGGTTCGGTGATTGCCGTGGTTACCAAGGGTGACAAGACTATTGCCGAGATTGCAGACCATATTCTTGAAATCCCGGAGGTCCCAGAGTGCCTGTCGCCTGTAATCGTTTCCATTCCGTTGCAGCTTCTGGCCTACCATATAGCGGTGAAGAAGGGCTGCAACGTGGATATGCCCCGAAACCTTGCGAAATCGGTTACAGTCGAATAACATACAGCGAATTATTCGGTGCTTTCAATAAAGTAGCTGGGTACAAGTAAAATATAGGGAACGCGGTGTGATAAACCATATATTATCATGCCGCGTTTCTTATTAGGCCCACAGCATCTTCTGTTTATGGGGCTTATTAGCGGAAAAATTTGTAACTTTGCATATAAAATATCCCGAATGAAGAATATTAGAAATTTCTGCATAATAGCCCATATCGACCACGGTAAGAGTACGCTTGCCGACCGCCTGCTGGAATACACCAAGACGGTGTCAGAGAAAGATCTGCAGGCGCAGGTGCTTGACGATATGGATTTGGAGCGTGAGCGCGGTATCACTATAAAGAGCCATGCCATACAGATGGACTACGAACTTGACGGCCAGCCATATGTGCTTAATCTTATCGATACTCCGGGACATGTCGATTTCTCGTATGAGGTGTCGCGCTCCATCGCTGCCTGCGAGGGTGCGTTGCTGATTGTCGATGCCACGCAGGGGATACAGGCCCAGACGATTTCGAATCTTTATATGGCCATTGATTCCGATCTGGAGATTATCCCGGTTGTCAACAAGGTGGATTTGGAAAGCGCAAATCCCGATGAGGTTGAAGACCAGATTGTGGATCTCCTGGGATGTAGTCGTGACGAGATAATCCGTGCCAGCGGTAAGACCGGTATAGGCGTACCTGACATATTGCGGGCCATCGTGGAACGTGTGCCTGCTCCGAAAGGCGACCCTGATGCGCCTTTACAGGCTCTGATATTCGACTCGGTGTTCAATCCGTTCCGTGGCATTATTGCATATTTCAAGATTGAGAACGGCACGATTCGCAAGAATGACTTTGTGAAATTCGTCGCTACCGGCAAGGAATATCATGCCGATGAAATCGGTGTCCTGAAGATGGATCTGTCACCGCGCGAGAGCCTTTCGGCCGGAAATGTGGGATATATCATATCCGGGATAAAGACCTCAAAGGAGGTTAAGGTAGGCGATACGATTACACATGTCTCGAATCCCGGGGGGGCAATCGATGGTTTCGAAGAGGTGAAACCCATGGTGTTTGCCGGCGTATATCCTATAGAGGCTGAGGACTTTGAGAATCTTCGCGCATCGTTGGAGAAACTTCAGTTAAATGATGCTTCTCTGACATTCCAGCCTGAATCATCGATGGCGTTAGGTTTCGGTTTCCGTTGCGGCTTCCTCGGGTTGCTGCATATGGAAATCATACAGGAGCGGTTGAGCCGCGAGTTCAACATGGATGTGATTACCACCGTGCCCAACGTTTCTTACCGTGTTTATGATAAGAAAGGGAATATGACGGAGGTGCATAATCCTTCAGGATTGCCCGATATTACCCTTATCGACCATATAGAGGAGCCGTTTATACGTTCATCGATTATCACAACAACCGATTTTATCGGGCCGATAATGACGTTATGCCTCGGCAAACGCGGCGAGTTGGTAAAACAGGAGTTCATACATGGCAACCGTGTGGAGATAATCTTCGATATCCCGTTGGGGGAGATCGTTATAGATTTCTACGATAAATTGAAGTCTATATCGAAAGGATATGCCTCTTTCGATTATCATTTGCATGATTTCCGTGATTCCAAACTTGTTAAGCTCGATGTTCTCCTTAACGGCGAGAGTGTTGATGCGTTGTCAACGCTCACACATGCCGATAACGCCGTTCAATTTGGCAGGCGCATGTGCGAGAAGCTCAAAGAGTTGATTCCGCGCCATCAGTTCGACATAGCAATCCAGGCCGCCATCGGGGCCAAGATTATAGCCAGGGAGACTATTAAGGCTGTCAGAAAGGACGTTACGGCTAAATGTTACGGTGGTGACGTATCGCGTAAGCGTAAGCTGCTGGAGAAACAAAAGGCCGGAAAGAAGCGCATGAAACAAATTGGTTCGGTGCAGGTGCCTCAGAAAGCCTTCCTTGCCGTGCTTAAACTTGATTAATTATGTACGATACTAAAAAGGGGTGAGCGATTATATATTGCTCACCCCTTTTTCACATTTAATTTATCTTACAATACTTCGGTTATTTTTTAGTGGCTCCGAGGAGCCGAGTGTTTAATCCGT
>CAJUBM010000169.1 GCA_910584735.1 uncultured Muribaculaceae bacterium | reverse complement strand
CCTCAATATTTACTACAACTTCTAAACAACTTCAAATTTTGATGCGGTTGCCCTGAATTCTATTACTATATCTTTCCGCATTTCACTTTTTTGTAGTAACTTTGTAGTTTCAACTTTAACTTTTATGCACACGCGAAAATTTAATGAGATATACGTAATAAGAACAAATGAAATTGTGAAATTAGTTACTGGCGGCATTAGAGGTAATGGTTTATATTCGCTGTAATAGTCAATTTCAGATTAGATATGAGAATTGTAATACAGAGAGTGGAGAGGGCATCGGTAGAGGTCGGAGGAGAGGTGGTTTCCGCGATTGGCCGAGGGCTGCTGGTGCTGGTCGGAGTGGAGTGTGGCGACACCGTGGACGATGTGCGCTGGCTTGCCTCGAAGACGGCCGCGTTAAGGATATTCCCGAGACCCGGGAGCGGAAATGATGTTATGGATTGCTCTGTGTCGGATGTCGGGGGTGATGTTATAGCCGTGAGCCAGTTTACCCTTACGGCCGGTACGAGGAAAGGGAACCGTCCCTCTTATATCCGGGCGGCACGTGGGGAGGAGGCCAATCCCCTTTATGAGGCATATTGCTCGGAATTGGAGAAGTTGATGGCGAGGAATGTGGGTCGCGGAATCTTTGGAGCCGATATGAAGGTGTCTCTTGTAAATGACGGTCCGGTGACTATTATCATTGACTCTCGCTTGAAAGAATAGGATTTTAGCTTCAGTTGGCAGATACCATACCGCCGCTATATATCCATAGACACAGACTGTATATTGATGCCGGATGGTAGTGGCGCCGGACCTCCGGGACGGCAGGCCACCCGAAGAACAAAAGCGTAGTTGGTTGGGTAATTCCCGGCTTCGCCTCTTTGGGTGGTCTGCCGTCCCGGAGGTCCGGCGCCACTATAAAATTTCCGTTTTTAAGAGCGTTAGGCTGACAAAGGAGATTATTTTTTGTCAGTCTGGGCCTCATCGGCAGCTTCGGCTGCCTCTGCGGCCTGGTCTTCGGCAATTTCGTTATCTTTGAACTCTGTGACGTTAGCCGCAATCAGGTCGTTGTACCATGAGAGGAGCTTGCGGATATCGGTGGTATATACGCGGTCCTCATCGAAGTCGGGCAGCACTTTCTTGAAATATTCGCGGACTGCAGCATCGTTGCCGATGGCCTTGATGTCGATTTTGTCTCCGTTTGCAACCTCTTTGAGTTTCTCCAGGACTTCCGGCAGAGGCATGTCGCCATCGTTGGTGTATATAGAGATGTCTCCCAGCGACACTACTTTGTCGTGGGCATAGGCCGGCATGCGTTTGCCGGTGGCGAGGCTTTCAACAATGAGCATGTTCTTGCCGTTGCTTATCAGTCGGAACAGCCCGGGCTTGCCAGAGATGGAAAGAATTTTTTTAAGCATAATTATAAGAGGTGATTTAATTTTTAGTCGTTAGAGAAGATATGCTTCAGTTTCGAGAAAAGCCGATGTACGGTTGACTCGTCAGGTTTGATATGAGGCTTGTCTTTGAGGGTTTCTATCGTCCGGCGTTCTTCTTCGTTGAGGTTTTCCGGCATGTAGACCATGATGTTTACAAGTTCGTCGCCCGTGCCGTAACCCTGCGTGGAAGGAAGACCTTTCCCCCTCATTCGCAGAACCTTCCCGGGCTGTGTCCCGGCAGGGATGTTCAGCCGTGCGCGGCCTGTAATCGTAGGAACTTCCACAGAACCTCCCAGCACTGCGGTAGGGATGTCAAGCATCAGGTTGTAAATCACATCGTTACCATCGCGGATAAGTTCGGGATGTTTTACCTCTTCGATAACGACGAGCAAGTCACCGTTTACGCCGCCTCTACGTGGAGCGTTCCCTTTCCCTTTGACGGTTAGGGTCATACCTTCCTCAACGCCTGCCGGGATGTCAAACGCTACGATTTCTTCTTTGCGGATTATGCCCTCACCTTGGCAGTAGTGGCAATTTTCGGATATAACCTTACCCTCGCCTTCGCATTGGGGACATACGCCTATACCTTCCTGGGGTCCGAAGATTCCTTGTACCACCTGGCGTACGGTGCCCGTGCCGTGGCATGTAGGGCAGGTGGCAAAAGCCGTACCGTCTTTGGCGCCTGTGCCGTTGCAATGGTCGCACTTCACCCAGATGGGAATCTTGAGCTTTTTCGACACACCTTTGGAAATCTCTTCAAGGGTAAGTTTTACCTTTATGCGGACATCCGAGCCTCTGCGTTGCGGTTTTTGGCGGCGGCGTCCCGAGCGGCCTCCTGTGGCACCGCCGAATCCCCCGCCGAAATCGAAGTGGCCTCCGAATATATCGCCGAATTGCGAGAAGATATCCTCCATCGACATTCCGCCGGTAGAATAATATCCTCCACCTCCGCCGGGGAATCCCTGCGGGCCCATGGAGTGGCCGAACTGGTCATATTTGGCTCGTTTCTCATCATTAGAAAGCACCTCGTACGCCTCGGCGGCCTCCTTGAACTTCTCCTCGGCCTCCTTGTCCCCCGGATTTTTATCGGGGTGGTATTTTATGGCCAATTTCCTGTAGGCCTTCTTTATTTCGTCTGCGGAAGCGTTTTTCTGGACGCCCAGCACTTCGTAGTAATCTCTCTTGTTATCCATGTCGAATTAGGAAACCGGAATATAGGTACAATGTATCGTTACTTGTGGCACCGTTCTTATTGTGCTACCACAACCTTGGCATGACGCAGCACCTTGTCGTTAATCATATAGCCCTTGGATACGGTGTCTTTGATTTTTCCTTTCGGAGTCTCATCGTCAGCCGGAACCATGGCTACGGCCTCATGGAGTTCGGTGTCAAAGTCCTCGCCGGTGGTAGGCATCTCTTTTACGCCGTTGTCGGCCAAATATTTTATGAGTTTGCTGTATATTAGCTTCATCCCTTCCTTTACGGCCTCCGCATCTGATGTGTCGTGTATGGCGTCCAATCCGCGTTCGAAGTCATCTACGATGGGAAGTATGCCTTTGAGAGCTTTTTCGGAAGCTGTTTTTACGAGTTCGGTGCGTTCACGCAGGGTACGCTTGCGGAAATTGTCGAATTCAGCCATAAGGAAAAGATATTCCTTCTTTTCCTTCTCAACTTCGTTCTCTTTCTCTTGCAGGAGGTTTTTGAGGGTCTCTATTTCGGAAGGTTCCTCCGAGATTTCGTTATCGTTGTCAACAGCTACCTCATCGATTGATGAATCCACATCCATTACCTCTGCTCCCTCGTTAGGATTGTCGGAATCGGCAGATGAGTGTCCTTTCTGATTGTATTCAGATTTATCGTTGTTTTTGTTCATATGGCGTTTTTTGAAAAAAATCATGTTATCTCGGAATAGTTGCAGCAAAAACAATGCCTAACTTTGCAATAATGCATTGTTGGCAGTGTTTTTTATCTGACGAGGTTCGTTTCCGTGGTGCTTTGGCCGGCGGCGTTCTCTCAGCATCCTTGTCAAACCTTTTCTAATTTCTTATAGAGATAACAATTACATCCCGGCAACGGTTTAAACAAACCGTCTTTAAGAAATATGCCATATACGGCAGATCCGCTTCCGGACATGGCGGCATATATGGCTCCCTGCCGCAGCAGTTCCTCTTTTATTTCGGCAATTCCCGGATGTATTGGGAATATAGAGGCTTCAAAATCGTTCCCTACCGTTCCTTGCCATTCCTCAATAGGGATTTCTGACAGGACGCCGGCAAGTGGTGCGCGGTTGTCGCAAGGCGTCACGCCTGCATATGCCTGTGCCGTCGGTACGGATATGTCAGGTTTTATTATCGCAATGTGGGCTTCGTGAGGAAGCTTTATGTGAAATTGAGTGATGGTTGTTCCCGTGCCGGTACACAATGCCGGTTCGTTATAGATGAAGAACGGACAGTCTGCGCCAACCTTTGACGCTGTTTCGGCCAGGTTCCTCTTGTCAAGACCGAGTCCGAACAACTCGTTAATTGCCGAAATTGTAAATGCAGCGTCGGCCGACCCTCCTCCGAGACCGGCGCCGTCAGGGATTATTTTCTCTAAAAAGATATCTACCGGGGGAAAGTCCACAATCTTGCGCAGCGCTTTGACAGCCTTCATAACGAGATTCTTCTCCGGCGGACAGGCTACGCTGCGTCCTGAGCATGCAAGAGTGTCCTCAGGGCCTGCCCCAGGCACTATCTCGAGTATGTCGGTCCACGGGGCGGGTATCATCACTGTTTCCAGGTCGTGGTAACCGTCGGGACGTTTCCGCAGTATGTCCAGCCCTATATTTATCTTGGCGTTCGGGAATACAATCATGACCGCAAAGTAACGTGAAAAAATCGGGGTGAAAAAATTTTTTATTTATTTTGCAACCATAAAATGTGACTTCCCGTCTAAGAATTACAAATCACGAGTTGCCTGACGGTTCCTCTCCCGGGTAGATTTGTAAAGACATGATAGTAGTGGTGCGATAAAAATCTTACCACTGTTATTAAAATATTAATATTTA
>CAJUBM010000168.1 GCA_910584735.1 uncultured Muribaculaceae bacterium | reverse complement strand
AGCCGTGTCTGGTGGGGTAATTCCCGGCTCCGCCTTTTCGGGTGGGCGGCCGTCCCGGAGGTCCGGCGCCACTATGAAGATACCTTTGGAGGGTAGGTGGTTATCTGACGATATGTTTCGCGGTCTGTGAGCCGGCGCGGATTATGTAGAGGCCGGGCTGGAGGGTGCCGAGGTTGAGTTGGCCGTGGCCGGAGGCGATTAAAGTGCCGTTTGCGGCATAGGCTTCGATTAAGGTGTCACCGCAGGACGTGGCTATGCCGTTGGCAATCAGCAGGGAAGTTGCGTTGGCGATCGGGGTGGTGACGCTGCCTGTTCCCTCCCCTATTTTGAAGGCGGGGCTTATGGTCTGCTGCTGGGTTGAGCCGTCTTTGTCGGAGAGCAGGATGCGGAGGTCATACCAACCTTTGTAGTCAGAGCCGGACAGGGGTGATAACGAGCCTTCGAACAGGTGGCCGAACTCCTTTACGAACCATTCCGGGCGCTCTGTGACGGTGATTTCCTGCCAGTTCTCCGTGGCGTGGGGCGCACACTCTACCTTAGCGGTTACCGGCTCTACCTCGTACCACCACCATGAGTCATTCTCCGGGTCGGATTTTTGGTTGAAATCGCCTGCCGCAATCAATATCTTTCCGTCATCGGCTTTCGCTAAGCGGTCGGTCACCTGCCCTGAGGTGTTACGGAACTGAACCATCTGCACTGCCGGAGGACATATGTCTTTTTCAGGATTCATGCGGAGTATGGCCGTGGTCGCCCCCTCTATGTCGTCAACGAGGTTGTTCTTAACGGTAACCCGGTATTCAAAATTTCCTCCCTCCAGATTTGTTTCGGTGACATCGGCGGTGAGCATGTCGGAGATACGGAATTCGCCGAGGCGTCCGAACGGCAGATAATCTATATACCATACTTTCTTCTCCGTCTCCCAGTCGAATTGCTTTCTCGATTCCAACAGGAGTGACGGCTGTGAATCCCCGTGGCGGTTCAGACATTGGGCGAGGGGATAGGAGAACGCCGGATGTTCCTGTACCGGGGAGTAATTATGGGACATGTCCGAGGTGTTGGAATAATCATTGATTAATTGCACGAAATCGCGTACCGGGTTGCCATCGGCATCGAACCGTAGGGGCTGCGTCCGGGAGGCATAGGTCATTATTCCTATTTCCTCGCCTGTCTCCTCGTCGTAGACTTTTTTGCCATAATCGGCATAATCGATGTTGAACCGCAGGCAATACAGGTCGGTGGGAATGTTGTCAATGCCGGCACACTGGAGTTTTCCCGTGGGGGAGGTAATGGAGCGGGAACTACTTGTATATCTTGGGGTCACCTCGGAAAAAGAACAGTTATAGAACGGGGTGAATATTTCCTTGTCGGCTGTCTTGCCGAGAGGTGATGGTAGGAACGTCTCTTCGTAGGACGTGCCGTAGTCGGAGTGGTATCTTCCTTCGCCGGAGGCCTTGACGCCGTAGACGGGTTCGGACGCGGTGAAATAGAAACCGTCGGAGGCCGCGCATAGACGGCTTTGCGTAAGGCATATACGGTCGCTAACATTGTTGATGCGTATGTCGGAGATTCGGGAAATGTCAAACCCTCTGCCGCCGTTGTTGTGGATAACGCCGAAATCACCCGTGAATCCACGCCCGTAGATCCATCCGTATTCCGTGTCTATAATATCGTTGCCGATGGTAATCTCTGTGATATTTCCTTCAAGCTCTTCCATTCCGTCGGCGGTGTAGAGTGTGGTGGGAAGCATCGGGGCCTCTCCGTCAGGATTCACGGAATTATATGTGAGTTTGTTCGTTGCGTCCTCAGCCTTCATTTCCAATGTAATATCGGAATTTACAGCGACATCTTCCAGGACAATCCATGCGTATCCCCCTGTACTGAACATCACATTGCTGTCAAGGCATGCATATTCGGTGAATACAGTATAAATACCCTCCGGAAGTTCGCATGTGGCGGTAAGCAGTCCCGTTGTCTCATCGCCTGAGAAACTTCCCCAGCCGAGTCCGAGGGAGAAGCCGTCGGCTGCTATGCGCACGGTTCTTATTGATTCGTATTTCTCCGGGTCGAATATCAGTTTCACCGTCACGGTGTGTGTGGCTGTGGCGTTGGACGACAGCTGTGTCAAAGGGCTGTAGGCTGTGGTGTGGAATCCCGTATGAGGGGAAGCTGTGGATTCCTGTACCGGCATAGGCATGCGTGAGTTTCGGACGGTAACGGCAGCGGTTGCCATACCCGCCATCGTTGCGGCTGCCAAAGATAGAAGCGTAAGGAGTTTTCTCATGGTGTTTTTTGTTGGGTTTTGGAAAAATTGAGTGATGCAAATATAATCTCCATGCCGGGACGCAGCCTTGCCGCATCACACGTATTTAGAGTGGTAATAAGAGTGTCTAAGTATGCTTATTTTGTACTTATATATTTATAAAACGCTGTTAATCAATGTGGTTCTGCGCGAAGAATGACAGATACAGACAACCGTTATAAGTACATGCTGTTTGCTACTTAAATTTGTGAGGCACTGATAAAATATCTAAATTTGGGGGCTTCAAATAAAAGATTGTCTAAGATGAGGATTTGGTTATTTGGTTTTTTCATATTTTCATTGCTTAGGGTTTGCTGTCAGGAGAATGTGACAAACTCGATAAAGGAGGAGTGGTACCGCGCGAAACTCTCCGACAAAGGTGTCTCCCTTGAACGTAAGGCCGGGTATCTTGACAGCCTGGTTGCGTTAGAGGGTGAGGACGACCCCCTCATGCTGTATATGGAGAAAGCCAACGTGCTATATTCCCTGGGGCGTTATCGTGAAGGGTTGGAGTTACAGAGGCGAATCCAGCCCCTCATCCCCAAGGACTCCGTGCGCATGCGGTTTCATTCGAAATGGCAGGAGGGGTTGTTTGCCTTTACTGTCTCTGATTATCTTACCGCGGTGGAGGCGGGCTACACCCTCCTTGGAGAAAAAAAGCCCTCATCCTTGAAATATTACGATTTCTATGGCTGCACTCTGCTGGTCGACTTCTATACCCTTGCCGGGGAGATGGATCTTGCCCGTAAATATATTCATGTGGGGCTGGAGGTGCTTCGAACCTCTCCCCTCTCCGGCTGGTTCACTGAGAAGGAACGGCGGCGGTTTGAGTGCATATTCCTCAGACTGTCGGCGCAGCTGTATCTCCGTGAGGGGAAGTTCGAGCAGGCTTATGAGAAACTGCGTGAGGCGCGTCTTAAGATGCCTGACGATGTGAGCCGTATGTCGAATTATATACTTTATGCCGAGATTTCCGCCAAGAAAGGTGAACGCGACATGGCGGCCGACTATTACAACAAGGCGTTGGACGTCAAAACCGATAACTTCCAAAAGGCATGTGCCGTGGTGGGCTATATGAAACTGCTCTTGGATATGGAGCAGCCTGATTCGGCCATGGCCGTGATGCACCTCTACGACAAGGATGTGACGAAGATTGCCGGTTCCCCGCTGGAGCGCGAGCATCTTGAGAACATGGCCGAATATTATTCGCAGAAAGGGGAATATGGCCTACAGGCCGAGGCTCTCAAGCAGCTTATAGCCATAAACGATTCCATTTATAAATCAGCTACTCTGATTGGTGTAAAAGGGATTGCTGAGCGATATGAGGATGGCAACACTCAGCGCGAACTGGCGCAGTTGGAATCAACAGGGCGCATTAAGAGTTGGCTTATAGCTTCGCTGGCCGCTCTGCTGCTGTTGTCAGTCGCTGCGATAGTGTGGATGGTGCGTAAGTCCTTGCGGAGGAAGCGTGAGTTCGCGGAGGCCGAAAGGAGGATTGACAGGCTGGGTACGGAGTATGATGAATGGATGAGGGATAGCAAGACCTCGTTGGAATCCCGCAACCAACAGTTGTCGTCTATGACCATGTACATGGCGCGTCTTAATGAGGCCTTGACAAGCATACAGGAAGCCGCCGATGATAAAGGGAGCGGCGAGGAAGCCCGTATAGAGCGCATAAAGTCAATCGTAGGCGCCCTGAAGCGCGAAGAGAATGTATGGGAGATGTTCCGCGTCTACTTCGAGCAGGTGAACCAGACGTTCTTTGACCGTCTTTTCCGTCTCTGCCCCACCCTTACCAAAGCCGAGACCAGGATGTGTGCCTTCATCCTCATAAACCTTACCACCAAAGAGACCGCCATTCTCACCAACCGCTCCGTCCGCACCGTGGAGACCATCAAGCACAACCTACGTAAGAAGCTCGCCATAACCGAACCCTCCGAGGTATATATGCGCCATCTCTCCACCGCCACCCCCGAGGAACTCCTCATCCTGCAAGCCCGCATTGCCGCCAACACTGCCCCCAAACACCCCTGATCTCCCGTTTTCTACAGTGCTAACTTTTTATACGTAGCCGGATGGTAGTGGCGCCGGACCTCCGGGACGGCTGGCCACCAGAAGAAGGAAAGCCGTGGTTCGTGGGGCAATTTTCCGCTCCGCCTCTACGGGTGGCCGGCCGTCCCGGAGGTCCGGCGCCACTACCATCCGGCTTCTCGAAAGGTGTG
>CAJUBM010000167.1 GCA_910584735.1 uncultured Muribaculaceae bacterium | reverse complement strand
AATCAGCCCTAATTTTTCGATGTCTCAAAAAGTTTTATCGGACAGCAATAATAAAGTAAAGATTCTCGTTGTGGATGACGAGCCTACGCTATGCGATGTTTTGGAATTCAACCTCGGCCTTGAAGGCTACGAAGTTGACACGGCCCGGAGTGCCGAGGAAGCTCTCACTCTTGATTTGTCACAGTACTCGTTAGTGCTGCTTGATATAATGATGGGAGAGATAAGCGGAACACAGATGGCCCGCATAATGAAACAAAGCCCCCACACGGCATCGATACCTATAATCTTCTGTACGGCAAAGGACTCGGAAGAGGATATGGTCAACGGCCTTGACCTCGGAGCCGATGACTATATCATGAAGCCATATTCGATAAGGAACGTCATAGCCCGCGTAAATTCAGTGTTAAGGCGTACGCTTACAAATACAGCCCTCAAAGAAGACAATAATAGCTGCCACGTCTTCAAGGGTCTATGCCTTGACCCGGAAACAAAACGCTGCACAGTGGACGGCTCAGATGTGCGCCTCCCGCGCAAGGAGTTCGAAATACTTGCATTGCTGATGTCACACCGCGGACGACTGTTCTCGCGTGAGGAGATATTAACGCGCATATGGCCCGATGAAGTGACCGTTGCCGACCGTGTCGTTGACGTGAACATAACACGTCTTCGCTCAAAGATAGGCCCCTATGGTAAATTGATTGTCACACGCTCAGGCTACGGATATGGCTTCCAGATCTAAGGCAGCCCCCACTTATCAGTGGCGCCTATTTATGCTGGTAATGTGCTTCTCATGGGTTCTCGTCGGGTGTTTCATAGCCTTCCAATATTCCCGTGAGAAGGAATACAAGGCACAGATGCTTGACAGCCAGCTACAGATGTTCAACTCCGTACTCCTTGACAGGCTTTCAGACGGCGAATCCATTACGGAGACCGTGGAACTTATGCGAAAACACCTGCCGGGACTCAGAATATCGATAATCGGCTATGACGGACGTATAAAGTTCGACAACACACTTGACTCCCTGCCCGCCACCGACCATCTGGGTCGGCATGAGATAAGGCAGGCCCTTGTCAAGGGTACAGGATATACCATCCGGCGACACTCGCAAAGCGATGACAACTCCTATTTCTATTCGGCCACGGACGGAGGGCATTTCCTCGTAAGGAGTGCCGTGCCATATTCGGTCTCCTTGCAGCATGTGCTGGCCGCCGACCGTGGATTCCTATGGTTCATGCTATGTGTCACATTGGCATTAAGCATAATAGCATATTTCGCCACAGGACGTATAGGCCGCACCGTAAGCCGTCTGAAACGTTTTGCCGAGAAAGCCGAAAAAGGAGAAATCATATACGGCTCGGAGCCATCATTCCCTAACGATGAGTTCGGCAGCATCTCAAGAAATATAGTCAGACTTTATGCCCGGCTGCAACAGACCATGAACGAACGCGACCTCGGACATCGCCGTGCATTGGAGGAAGAGCGTGAGAAAATACGCATAAAGAAAGAACTGACCCACAACATCAACCACGAACTTAAAACCCCGGTAGCCTCCATCATGGCATGCCTTGAAACTATAATCAACCATCCCGACCTGCCCCAGGACAGACGTGACAGCTTCATATTTCAAAGCTATGAGAACACCATGCGTCTTAAACGCCTGCTTGACGATGTCTCAACAATCACACGCCTTGACGAAGGAACGGGGCAGATTGTATTTGCCCCTACAGACCTTTCTGCCATCATAAATGAGACAGCCCGCGATATGGGACCCCGCCTCCAGGATGCCGGCATAACCCTTGATGTCGATGTACCATCGGGAATAGTTGTCAATGGAAGCGAGACACTCCTTGCATCTGTATTCCACAACCTTATCGATAATGCCATAGCTTATTCGGGAGGCTCTGTTATAAAAGTCTCACTGGAACAACTTTCCGACAAAAATTATATCCTCTCTGTAAGCGATAACGGCAACGGCATCCCTCAGAGCCACCTTCCCCGTATATTCGAACGGTTCTACCGTGTTGACAAAGGCCGTTCACGCAAATCGGGAGGCACAGGCCTGGGTCTCTCTATCGTGAAGAACGCTATCGCCATCCACGGAGGCTCAATCACCGCCACCAACCGTCCCGAAGGTGGCTTTAAGGTTACTTTCTCCATCCCCCGAGGCTAATTCTGAAGTATAATATCCGGCTGTCAACGATACATTCTCGCCCTGAGGCACATGGAGTTTCAAAGAGGCACGGAGGAGTTTGCGGAGAGCCGACACCATCTCCTGCGATTCCTGTAACAGGTTGAGATATACATACGATACGGCAATCGTATCATCTCCCTCCTCCCGTAGATGTGCAAAAACCTTGCGACATTCGGCCGAGAGGCTATCTTTCACCCTGTCACACGATTTACGGAGAGCCCCTACGGCATCGGCATCCGTACTGCCTACCAGATTTGCCGCCTCCGAAAAAATATGTATGATACGTTTCACCAGACTTTCAAACGATTCATGGTAACGCTTCGGCAAAGGACGGAAATTATTCTCGACATGTTCTTTGCATACCTCCGTTATGCGCCACAGATTATAATTCATGGCCATACACGAGTTATTGGCTAAATGGAACCATGTGTTTTTGCTTACGGCCACCTCATGGGGAATACGGCGCATGCAGACCGTTTCTTTACGCCTTACGCTCTTTAACAGAGCCTTCTCCTTGTCAAGAGCCTTCGATACACGCCCCAAAGGCTTGGAATCATCACGGACAAATGCATCAGTGATTCCGGCATAAGTACTCTCGGCAAATCCAAGGAAGCGCCGATACTCCTCCGCCAGATACACCTTAAGCAGGCTCCAACATTCCTCCCTGTCCGTAGTAGATATTATTGTGTCGAACATCGTATCACCTTTCTCCTGCTCCTTCTTGCGTTTGTATCGTATATTGCTACGTACCAGCAATATTATAGCCACCATGCCGGCCAATATCATCACCGGGTTACCGCCCCAATGCATAAGCGATGCTATCAGAGCCGCACCGATAAAGGCCACGCCGGCGGTTATGAACCACCCTCCGATTACCGAGATAACTCCCGTTATACGAAACACGGCACTCTCGCGCCCCCATGCGCGATCGGCCAAAGAAGTACCCATAGCCACCATAAACGTAACGAAAGTAGTTGACAGCGGAAGTTTCAGCGATGTGCCCAAAGCTATAAGCATCCCGGCCAACATAAGGTTTACAGATGCACGCACAAGGTCGAACGCCGCACCATCGTCAGCGGTCTCTACCGGAGGTGAAAAACGCTTGTCAATCCATAGACGCAGCCTGCGTGGCATATATCTTATCACAGCCGAATGTACCGACAGAGCCATGCGTACCAACCTGCGGGCTATGCCCGACGAGCCGAACATCTCATCGCCGCCGCTCTTGCTGCCAAGTCCGATCTCGGTCTTGGTAACGTTTCGAGCCTTTTTCGAGGTAGCAAGAGAGACCACCATAATCACACCGGCACCCAACAGGAAATAAAACGGCGTATCCGCCGGACCGTTCAAAGCCCCCATAAGGTGGGAATAAGGGTCGCCCGAACCGTTGGCGGTATAATCCTGGAAAGAGGACAAGCCGCTCAGAGGCACACCGATAAAGTTTACCAGGTCATTACCGGCAAAAGCCATGGCCAACGCGAAAGTACCTGTAAGAACCACTACCTTCAAAACATTCACCCCCAATGCATGCAGTCCCTGCATCAGAAGGGTGAAAAACGCGAATGATACACCCAATATAAGTAATGTGTTGGCATCTATCCACTCCTTAACCTCAGGTGTCATAAACGCCATACCCTTTACTCCCTTTATAAGCATAAAATAAAGCAGCGCCGTTACGGCTATACCACCGAACAGACCGGCCTTCCATTTCATACGGCTTTTATATTCAAAGGAGAAGATAGTTCGTGCAAGAAACTGTACCACCGTGCCGAAAACAAACGCTATGGCTACAGATAAGAATATACCGAGAATAACCGACAAAGCCTTCTCCGTATTCAACAAGTCATTAAATGTCAGTCCCGTGGTATCGCCGGCAATCTTAAGCAGAGACAGTGCGAAGGTTGCCCCGAGAAGCTCGAACACCATCGATACGGTGGTGGAGGTAGGCATCCCTAAAGAGTTGAATACATCAAGCAATATGATGTCGGTCACCATCACCGCCATAAATATGCACATCAGATCGAAGAACGAAAACTGCTCGGGACGAAATATGCCGTGGCGGGCTATATCCATCATCCCGTTGCTCATCACAGCGCCGACAAACACCCCCACAGATGCTATTATCACAATCTTCTTAAACGATGCCGCTTTCGACCCGATTGCCGAATTAAGGAAATTCACCGCATCGTTACTCACCCCTACGGAAAGATCAAAAACTGCAAGGATAAACAGGAATATCACTATACCGAGAAATACGATATCCATAAATAAAAAAGTTTACTGACAATTATTAGTTTACTGACAATATTATTACAATACTTCGGTTATTTTTTGAGAGTTTGTTAACGGCTCCGAGGAGCCAAG
>CAJUBM010000166.1 GCA_910584735.1 uncultured Muribaculaceae bacterium | reverse complement strand
AGGCCAGCTCCTTGTTGACGGCTATACGGTCGAGAGCCACCCAGTGCTCCTGCTCGACATCGTAATAGAACGTGCGTATGTCGTCTTCCGTGTAACCGCTCGGAATCCTCGTGCGGTCGTAGCCGAGCCTTACGGTCGCGCCTTCCTCAGAGAAATGGGTGCCGTGAGGCAGGAACCGGTATCCCTCGCCCTGAGCCGTGACATTCGTCATGGCGAAATCAAGCTCGGGCATATCAGCCTCGGCAAGCACCGACACCGACAGCTCGGTGTCGCGCAGCAGTGTACCTCCCGAGAAGGAGATTGCGCCGCCGGCCACCGCGAGACTGTCAGCCTGTCCCTTGCGGAACGACCCCTTTACCGACTCGCCGTCAGGTATGCGGGAATATTTGTCCGCATCCTTCTTACTGGCATTGGTCTTTGCCGGCTGCGTGGCCGCTATGCCGGCGTCCTTTACTTTTTCCTGCTGTTGCGGAGAGGAATTGCCGCTTTCGCTGACCGTTGTCCCCGGAGACGAGGCGGGGCTGTCAGCCTCTATGTTTATGCCGCTGCTTCCCGGCGAATTGTTCGCCCCGGCGGAATGTCCCGAAAGGAACCATGCGCCCGACAAACCCACCGCAGAGAGTATAGCTGTGGCAACGGCTATGCTGTATATCCGTTTCATAATCGGTTTATTATGTTGTTACTGTGTTGTTTCCGGTTATTTCGCAAGAATCTTCTGGGTATGTTCGCCCTCGGCTGTAATGGCCTTGACGATATACACACCGTTCATCGGAACTGTGAAACGCTTGGTCTTGATGTCTGAACCCTCCATCTCTCCCTCGAACACGAGGCGGCCTGATGCGTCGAATACCATCAGAGTGGCCGGGCCGGACTGTTCGCGGTCAAGAATGGCGTTGAAGATATGGGCCGTGCCATCCTCGGCATCAACCGAAAGGCTGCTGTTGCGTGTGTTGCCGGGATAGTCGCCGGGAGGATCGGACTGGCCGATTACCACAGGCTGCTTAGGCTCTATGCCGTTGGGCATCGACGGGTCACATCCGTTGCCGACATGGACAGTGTAGGTTACGGTATTGGTCTTGGGTGTCTCAATCTGGACATTGCCGTAAATCTCAAAGTCCTCGACTGGTGTGCCGTTGATTGTAAGACCGGTGATATGTGTGTCACCGCGACCGTACTTGATACACATTCTCCAAAGGCGCAGTGTCCACGCGCTCTTTTTGAGAACCTCCTCGCCGTTGTGGAACCAGCGTACATATATGCCGCTGATTCTGAGACCGAGAGTGTCACCGGGCTTAATGGGGACACCCTGTGTCAGACTCGTATAGCCGTCAATGATGAAATAGGCCTTGTCGCCGCGCACGTCATATCCCCATTGGGTGATGTCCTCGGCCACAGAAGGCTCCGCGCCGATGCGATACCACGAGCCGGTCTCCGTCACAGTCCACTCCACGTCGCCGCCTGTAAACCTGCGGTCGGTATGGGAATATGTAGTGTATAGAAGATTGCCCTTGCCGTGGATGTCGTTGCCTCCACCCTGCGAGACCGTCAGCGTATATGTGCCGGTAGCGAGATTCTCTATGCGGTGAGTCTTGCCCATGAAACTGCCGCTTGCCACAAGGTCGTCCTTGTTCATTCCGGCCACACTGTCAACGGTGAGCGTGTATTTATATATAGGTGTGCCTATGTTGATGCCGATGTCGATAGCACCGTCCTTCTGGGGAACCCCGTCAAGACAGCTCGTAGGCTCGACGTCAACATCCGCGTCTATGCCGTCGAAGTATGCGAAGGTGAACACATCGGACCCGCTGCCGTCGGCATCCCACAATATATTGTGGAACATGGTTTTTCCACGCGAGATGTCAGGTGGGGAGCAGCGTACCATCACCGTGTTGTCGGTGTCGAACTGACCTTCTCCTGTGGGGTCAATCAGCATGACGGTACGGTTGCGGCTGTAATGGTAGAACTCCTTGTCGGGAGTCAGGTTGTGCGCCAGTTCAGCGAAATATCCCGTCTCCACCGCGCCGTTGGAGCGCACGGAGGTCAGGTACAGCGGTGTGGCGGAGCCTTCCGCGCTGATTATTCCGCGATATGCCGAATTTCTCGCATCTTCGGGAATGGCGACGGTATATGCCGCGCTTCCTTCGCCGTCAATGCGGAGATAGACAACCCCGTCGGAGAGCATGACCGATACATCCGCACCGCTCACATCGGTTGTGACATTGGCAGTCGCGGCCTCGCCGTTGGCTATCGCCTTGACACTGCCGTCACTGCCGATGCGGAATCCGTATGTGCATCCGCTGTCGCCCGATTTGGAAAACCCGACATCAAACGTGGGATGTGACGAGGGGCATGAGAACTCGATGAGTCCCGTGCCGTCGGTCAGTTCCGGTGTCAGTGCCTTTCCCGCATTGTTCTCGTCCTGACTTATCACGTCAAGGAAGCCTTCGGGTGTAACCGTCATGCCCGTTCCGGTCCAGCGCGCCGCGGTGGTGTCGGCCACCGTCGGCATATTCGGCTTGACCAGCCATGTACGGTTCATGATGTGCCACAAGGTATCGTTGGGAGAGGTGTAGGTATCCAACGCGCCGCCGTCGTCGCCCCAGAAAAGAGACAGTTTGTCCGGCATAGGATTCCCGTATTCGCGTCCCATGACAAGGAGATGAGCCTCTGACGGAAGACCGTATGAGTTTGATTTGTGATAGCTGTCGTTCTCGGGGAGCGACGTGTATAACGGGCCCTCCTCATAAGAGGTGGCCGACATGGGCTGGAGGAAATCACCGGCCTTGTTCCTTGAAATCGCCGTGACGCGGTTGTGATAAACACCGGCGTCATCGCGGTCCCACACAAGGTTGCCGTCGCCGTCGAGATAGGAATCGTTGAGGGTGACACCGTATTTCATGGCGAGATAGCTCTCGGCCTTCCTTCTTTCGCCGGGAGTGAGTATGCGGTTATACACCAGCAGCTCGGGGGAATATCCCTCGAACCCCTTGTTGTCGAAGTTGGAAGTGTCGAACGGGCCGTTGAAGTGCCCGTCTGTCGGTGAATACGCGCCGCCGATTGTCAACGTGCCGCCGGGACCGCCCCATACGGATGTGTTCGGATTGGCCGCGCGGTAATAGGTAAGCACCTTTGTGGCGTGTTCTTTGAAAATGTTTTCAGGTATGGAGTCTTTCCCTGTGTAAAGCAGATCCTCGCCGTGGGTGTCCCCGTAGTCCAGAGGCTCTATGCTGCCGGGCCGCACAATCCGGTCACTGGTGACGAGACTGCCGCCTCCGTCACCGCTTGCGACCCCGTAGACAACCCCCTCGGTCGAGAACGTGTAAGGCGCGAACACCCCGATAATCGTGCCTTGGATGAGTGACGAACGACGCAGCTCGCTCCATTTCGGGGTGTCACCCTTCGAGAAGTCGAGTGCCGGATTGAAATTCAGTGACTTGAGCAGGGTCCTGTCCTGTGTGAACACATAGGATCCGGAAACCCTGTTCTGAGCATACTGCACCACCGAATCGCCCGAAAAGTCGAGCCATTGGTAGCGGCCCTGCAGGTTGCCTGAGACCGGAGCGGCCTTGAACCAGGCATCAACTCCCTCTACACCGCCCGGAGAGCGGGCAAGCAGCAGGAGCGCAGACAAACCACACAGGCCTGAAAAGAGTAGCACTTTTTTCATAAGCAAGTGATGTTAGGAGGTTAAACATATTATATTTTTTAGGTTGTTATGCGGTCTATTGTCTGCTTCTCCCCGAAAGAAGATGGCTGTCAAACGTGTTTATGATAGTGATGAAAATCGTATCATCGACGTTTCAAATGCAAATATAAGCATAAAAAGATTACATTCATAATGTAAATAAGAAACAGTCGATATATTTAACAATCTTTAACATATTAGGCCTTGCAACTATCCGGAAATCCACTATATGCAGCAACTGTTTATTTATCAGCTGTGAATTATTAGTAATGAAGTTGTTTAAACTTATTTTCGAATGGTAAAAGTAATGAAAAATTTTAAATTTTTCATTCTCTTTGTCAATCTTCCGTCATCTTTTTGGCGTCTTTCCATTCCATCATCGGTCGTTTAGCCCGCTAAACTCCCTCTTCCGGAATGTAAATCCACTCAAAAATCTGACGAAATCTTAACAAAGAAATAAGTTTAAACAACTTCAATACGAGGTATTGAATGCAACAGCCATTGTTTTAACAAGTTCTCTTGTATGAAACATCTCCTAAGAAATAAAATGAATAACATCTTTATATTAGATTAATTACAGATATTTATTGCAAGATTCTAATCGATTTATTGAATAAGATTACATCCGTTATGCAGAATAATAAAGGCACTGCATACTATGGTGTACGCAATGCCTTTTATATGCTCCTTATATCCGCCTCATTAGTCTATTCAGACTGGCAGTGATGCCACAATCTATACGTTCCCTCTTTATATCCGGGGCCCAATATTATGAGGAGAACCATATCTAAGAGGATAAGGTTCTGCCACCATCGACTCCTTTGAGCCGGAAGTCTGGGATTGGTTATCTTTTACTTCGACCCTTTGGGTGTCTGGTTGCTGCCTGACTTCCTCGCCGTCCTTTTCATCGTGCTTCGGAGCAAGTTCGGCGGTGATTT
>CAJUBM010000165.1 GCA_910584735.1 uncultured Muribaculaceae bacterium | reverse complement strand
GGCGGTAGATGCCGCTTAGCCTATGAATTATTTTTTTAACGAACTATTGTTTAAGAATAGAATATAGTTATCCATGTAGTTGAGTATACTTTTGAACTTGGAGGAGAGCTTGGTTTTCTCTCCCTTTTTGTCGAAGAAGTAATATCTGTCCTCGTTCTGAACAAGAAGTTTCCCTTCATAGAAAGGCCACCCTACAGGTTCGTAACCATCCTTGAGCGCAAACTGCTTTTCGCCAGATTTGTTGATTACGAGATATTCAAGGTCGCCGGAATCAGCATCGCGGACGGCCACGACAGCCAGCCCTTCCCTGAAATCGGCACCCCGATCATATTTCGGCTGGATTACGACCTTGCCCTTGTCATCCACGTATCCTACCTTATCGTCCTCAAGCACTACGCGTAGAAGTCCGTCACTATAGCCGTTGGCACAGGCAACCACCTCTTGATTCTTGATCGGGGTAAGCTCGAACTTCTTGGAGCCATGTTGATCCACCACCGATATACGCGAATTTGGAAATGTGACCGGTATCAGGCCATCCTCCATATAGCCCACACTCTTTAGTCTCTCCAGTCCCCCAATTACCGTGGGTTTGTTGCCTGAGGCACTATAAACCGTGTAACCATCACTTTCCTCCACGGAGAAAAGGCCGTTGTAGGCTACAGTGGGTGTGTTCTTGAACTCGGCGTCATAGACAATCTTCCCTTTCTTGTCTATCATGCTCCAATTGCCTTCCTTGGAAGTTTTCACCGGAATAAGGTCAATCTTCTCAATAACACTGTCATTATTCTTACATGACGACATGGAAGCCACAATAGCGACAACAGTCATCAATGCGGCAATAGTGTTTAGTTTCATATAGTGTGGTATTAGGTTAATTACTCCATAGTCCTATTGAAAAGCAAACGTACGCAAAATCTGCATATTGTGCAACTCTTCTGTCATGAAAAACCAGAAAACATGTTGATTGAATTAATTCAAATAAAAATTTCCAAAAATTCCAATTATTGCACCTGTCATTTATTATCGTTAACTTTGCAATATGACTAAGGATGAATTTATAGCAACGTTACGTAATTCCGTAGAAACCTTTGCGCCTTTGATATCTACAGACGATGGCCAGTGGGCAGTAAAAGGGTTCATTGACGTTTATAGAAACGTATATACAATCTCAACTGATACCAAAGTCGTATCTAAAATAATAGAGTTGTACGTATTTCCTCTGCTATGTAAATTCGCACAGGATAACAATCTGTCAATCGAACTTACCAAAGAGCAGAATTTCTATCCCGACATAACGTTCAAAGATTCAGATGGCAATCTGTTCGCAGTAGATATAAAAAGCAGTTACAGAAAAACACCAGCCAGAATCAATGGGATGACTCTTGGAGCGTTCACGGGATATTTCCGCAATCGGGAAAGCACAAAGAACGTAACCAATCCATACTCTTCCTACATTGCCCATATCGTATTAGGAATTATTTACAGCGTTAATGAGAAAGCCATTGATGAACTTAAATGCTTTTCTTTGGACAATCTCAAAGATATAAACTCTGTTGTGACGGACATATCTTTCTTCGTACAAGAGAAATGGAGAATTGCCGTAGACAGACCTGGAAGTGGAAATACTAAAAATATCGGGTCCGTAACTCGAATCAGTGATTTAGTTCTCGGGAATGGACCTTTCGCACAGTTAGGCGAGAATGTATTCGATGATTATTGGTGTAACTATCTCACTCCCGATATGGCTAAAAAGGCAGAACTGACAAAGCCTTATTTTCACAATCTTGAAAGTTATAAACAGTTCCGCAACCTCAAATAAGAATGCAATATTCCCTGTTCCCCGAAACTGAAATCCAATGCAGTCACAAATTTCCGTCAACACGCTACCAAGGAAGTAAATCCAAATTTGTTGATTGGATCTGGCATGAAATATCCCACCTACAGTTCCATTCGGTATTGGATGCATTTGGTGGCACCGGCAGTGTGGCCTATAAATTCAAAGACAATGGCAAATCCGTAACTTATAATGATATATTGCCATTTAACGCGATTATTGGCAAAGCAATAATTGAGAACTGTTCAACACGCCTAAGTGATTCCGACATCGACTACATTATATCCGAACATCCCGGTATCAGTTATCCGACCTTTATTGCAGACAACTTTAAGGACATTTATTATACAGACGAAGAAAACCTCTGGCTTGATATTGTGCAGCATAATATATCTACGTTAGACAATGAATACAAAAAGGCGATTGCATGGTTTGCACTATTCCAAGCATGTATCATAAAAAGACCATATAATCTTTTTCACCGTAAAAACTTATATGTGCGCCTAATGAATGTCGAACGTTCTTTCGGCAATAAAAAAACGTGGGATACGCCTTTTGAAAAACATTTTAGGACATTTGTCACAGAAGCGAATCAAGCCGTGTTTGATAGCGGGGAATCATGTTCCGTTTTAAATATGGACGCCCAATATATTCCGAATAAATACGATTTGGTCTATATTGACACGCCATATCTCAATGAGAAAGGTATAGGGGTAGATTATGCCGATTTCTATCATTTCCTTAACGGATTAGTATCTTACAGAGGATGGGAGGAAATGATAGATTTCCAAAGCAAGCACCACCGACTAAAACGTAAGTATTCCATCTGGAACGACAAAGATCAAATCTTAATCGGCTTCAAAAATCTGATACGGAATTACGCAGATAGCATATTGGTTTTTTCCTACAGATCCAACGGAATACCATCAATCAATTCATTACTCAGCCTTTTGGATAGCGAAGGCCGACAAAATGAAGTAAGATATTCCTGTGAAATAAAATACGCCCTCAGTGCGACAAAATCCCAAGAAGTCCTAATTATCTCGATTCCTAAATCAAGAAAAGAATAAAATCAATCAAATCATACCAATTTTATGAAAAGAACTTTTAGAACGCTTTTATTAGCACTACCTCTCGTTTTCGCCCTCTCGGCATGCAGCGACGACAGCCCCGGCGGCGGGGACGGAGGAGAGAAGGGTGATGCCACCATACGCAGCCTTGACCTGAAATCGGCAAGCTACCTAACGCTCGGCACGGGTCTTTCGCGCTCAGGCGACAACGCCGACCTACTGAAGATTGATGAAAACGGCAATGTCTCGACCGTAAAGACGGTTATAATCCGCGATGCCGACGGCAACGATGTCGAGGAACAGCACGAAATACAGGTACGTCCCTACAAAATAGCCGACCTGGGAGAATATCTGGTGCTGTACGACTGTATCTTCTTCGATATGACAGCGGGATACCCGGTGGATATGCCGGCGTATGACAAGATGAATACATCGAAAGGCTCGCCAAAGCATTTCCTTGTCAGGAAGAAGGATGGCCGTGTGTTCTTCATCCCCGATACAGAGCATAAATATATCCGTGATGAGGCCGACAGGCTAAATGCCTACGGAGTAGACAGGAACGGAACGTTGCTGCTCTGCACCCCCGATTCCGGCACAGGACTGACACGTGCCGAATTCTCAGGCGACATCGTAAGATTCACGCCTCTGTCTGACGTATCGCAAGTGACCGTAGACGGCCGCACAGATGTGGTATATGGCAACAATATCTGGGTTCTCACT
Source organism: uncultured Muribaculaceae bacterium (assembly GCA_910584735.1). Taxonomy (GTDB): domain Bacteria; phylum Bacteroidota; class Bacteroidia; order Bacteroidales; family Muribaculaceae; genus UBA7173. The sequence goes on along the minus strand of CAJUBM010000165.1, from coordinate 1,023 downwards.
GACAACACCATTATCCTGAACGAGGGAATGGGTTCGGAACAGAACTATATCTATTATCCCGATGGCTCGTTCGAACGCTTCGGCACCGACCGCGCCGACAACAGCGACATCGAGCACGAGATGGTCGGCCTATCATTTACAGCCGGAAATCTCTATGCCGTGAGACACGTGTCCAAAGCGCCGTCAAACGACTCTCCTTGCGAAATCACAGTCTCGCTCCATAAGGTAACACTTGGCAATACGGCAGGGAACATCTCCGTATCGGAGCCTCTGTCAGAAATAACAGGCAAACGCGGCTTCACCGAGGAATTAGGCGACCTCCCCTGGCTCAACAAGACAGTCCACACCCTCTGGGCATACGAAAGCTCTAACAACTTCATCGTGGCAGGCAACCTTGTCCTTGATAAATCCTCCCTGAAATTTACCCCTGTTCCCTGGGATATGTACTGGGAGATCTTTATGCTCGAACCCGATGCCGATTCCATCTATAAGGGACGCATATGGAGGGTAGACAGCCGGGGTGCCTCATGGCTCAATCCCGCCACATTGGACTACGGGCGAATCACATACAACACCGGGGTTGCCGACCAGGCCGAATCATGTACGGCCACAGACATCCCCCACGGCAAAGCGGCCTTCATAATCTATTCCGAAAACGGGACATCCTATCCGTTGCTAATCAAAGACATCGAGACCGGCGACTTCGTAAAGGGAAGCCCGCTGACAACCTCTTCTTCCGGCGTACTCCTCGGTCTCTGATATGCAATTCATCCATTAATCCATAAACAGATGCGGTGTATCAAAATAAATTTTTGATACACCGCATCTGTTTATACAACACTTTTGGCAATGGTTACTTTATAGTGGAACCGGATGGTAGTGGCGCCGGACCTCCGGGACGACAGGCCACCCGAAAAGGCGGAGCAGAAATAAAAATGCTAACTCCCTATAAGAAGAATAGTTGATTATTCTCCGGCTCCGCCTCTTCTGGTGGCCTGCCGTCCCGGAGGTCCGGCGCCACTA
>CAJUBM010000164.1 GCA_910584735.1 uncultured Muribaculaceae bacterium | reverse complement strand
TCGTTCGCGCTCCATGCCTCAAAATTTCATCATACTGCCGCCAATACTTATCGAATAGACCGCCTTTATACTGAAACAGTAGCGAGGTTGTGTGCTGCTTTCCGTCCTTGAACGTGTCACCTGTCACTGACGCGAACCGGCCTTCTGTACTGTCGTAGCCGGTGTTAAGGCCAGTGAAAGCAAACATAAACGCCAACGGTGTATCTCCTCCCTCCGGTCCGTCAGAACCTTTAATATAACTATGGTTGTGCCGCATACCTTTTAGGTAGAAAGGCACATCGTCGGCATAATCTCCGTAAGTTTCGTAAGCGGTTTTTCGTATCTGGACATGAGCCAGCGGCACAAATTCGTCGTCCGATGTGATTTCTTCAGCCTCTACTCCGGGCGTTTTCGGGTCCCAATTAAAAAAGCTGGTAGAACCCTCCTTCGACTTGCGGTTTACCTTGTCGAATCTCGTCCATACCGCCGTTTTTCGGTGAAAAGTAAAACTTATATTTTCATTCTCGACGACTGAATCACCGATTTGAGAGGAATCGAAATTCTTAAAAAAGTCCTCGAACCGCTCCGTTTCCGGCTCGGCGCAATCTATCGAGGTGGAGGCGGATAACTTGATATATTTACCCTTGTCGTAGTTCACCACCGGCGGCTCGGATATTATATTACTTAAATCCTTTTGAGCCGGTTTGTTGATTATATCGCCAATAAAGGCCATAGTTACGCGGCAAGTGCTGAAATCGACATGATAGACGAGGCCGAAACGCGCCCAGAGGGCGGCCATGAACGCCTCGACCGTCACGTCCGGCATGAGGTCGATATAATTAACATCTTTCTGACAACAGGAATCAGCGCAATTATTCAGCACGACAAGCCGGGCGAGGTCGTTATCAGTCTTGAACGGATTCGTAGCGATTGACATACCTAAATCCGAAAATATCAACTCCAGAACTCGCCACACCCTTACAAATGGGGTGAAACCATAGTTTTCCGGAACTGAAACCTCCGTAACCGTTCCGTCGATTGTCCTTGTCACCTTATCGACGCTCCTTAATGCCTTGTATTGCATTGCTGTGCGCGTCCACATATTCAGCATTTCGATTTGCTCTTTATTGAGAATATTTGCCGTATTGGTGAGCCAGCCTTCGCTGTCAATGGCCGTAACGATAGGGAAAACCGCCAAAGGGTTGGTTTTCGGGTCAGCGTTGTGATATATCTCGTTAAGTTCCGACATCAGGACGGCAAGCGATGAGTGTCGCCACATGGGGAGTGTCGAAAGTTCGGTCAGTTTCTTATTTTTCCATTTTTCGTAGGCCGTGGAGTTGTCGAACCCGACGTTAAAGGTTATACCGTCGCGGCTGTTTGCGCTTGTGTAATTCAGTGTGCCGCGACGTTGGTACGCGCCGTTCTCTATGATACAAGTCCGCTCCGGCTCGTTCGGATTCTCGGCGTTGTCAACTCGGACAACGTGGCCGGTCAGTCGGTTGTTACGCCTCGTCGGTGGAACGGTGGCCGGTATTGATTGGCTGCCTTGGTCGTTAAATATCGGGTTGGTATCTTCTACGGCCATGCTGAAACCTTCGGGGAGGTCGAGGGCTTCCCCTTTGATGAGTATTTTTATCATAGCGGTAATTACTTTTTGTTTCTGGTGAACGGAGCGCGGGCGCGGTCCATCGTTTCCTTCGCGTCCTCTATGTCCTTGTAAACGATATATGCCCGGATTGCCTTTGTTGCCGCCCGGAACTCCTGAACGGCCTTTGTAAATTCCTCCATGCTCAACGAGGGAGCCGGGACGGTATAACCTCCGTCGGCGTAACCGGCGGAAGGAGCGGCGGCCATACCTGAACCGAGGATTTTATTACGGCGTATCGCCTCGATTGTACCCACCGCGTCAACCACGCGAGGGTTGTCCATAATAGGCTTCGGCACGACGTACTCGCCGCGATGAACGACACCCGCAACCTCGTAGCGGTCGCCGTCGCCAGTATATCCGCCGTCAGAGTAGCCGGATAGCACTCGTTCAGCCTTGGCCGGAGCGGCAACGGTGCCGGAGCTTCCGGCGGTATTGCTCGGCTGCATATTCTTGATTTTGTCGCGTTCGGCTTTTGCGCTTATCATTTGAGCCACGCCGGTAGCTGTCATCATTGCAGCGGCGGCAATACCCCACGGAGTATAGCCGAATTGTGCAAAAGTTTTGATTACTCCGACGGCTGTGTCTGCGATAATCTGCGAAATTTTAATCGCAAAATCAACATCGGCGTATTTCTTTTGTATTTCGAGTTTTTTGTTTTCCTTTTCTTCTTCAAGGGCTGCTGTGTCCTCTCCGTTATTCTTTGCCTGTTGTATCAAGACATCATATTTCGCGTCACTCTGCGCGATTTCGGCATCTTGTATGGCCGAGAACATCGAGCCGGACAGATTGGCGTAATAATCGAAATACTTTTTTGCGTTGGTAACGCCTAATTCTAATTTTTTCTTTTCGTAGTCCTTAGTTGATATAAGGCCCTGACGGTGGTAATTTTCGAGTTGGGCGAGTTCGCATTCGTACTCGTCGGCCCATGACAGCCCCACAAGTTCCTGAAGCTGCCACATCTGCTCTTGATACTGGTAATTAAGGGCGGCGATACGGCGTTGTTTCTCCGTTTCGAGTGCTACCGCTTGCTCTGTACCTTCTCCGACAACTTTCACCGCTGCGGCGTATGTCTGTTCGATACCTTGACGCTGAAGGTCGAAGGCGTTTTTTATGCCTTCTGCGCTGGTGGTATCGGTAGCGAGTTGGCGAATTTGCTCGACAAGTTTACCCGTATCAGTGAGTAAATTGCTATTCATTTCGCGCATCTTTGCCTCCAACTGTTCACGGGTGCGCTGCCACGTTTCCGCGTCCATGCTATAATCGTCCTCCAACTCGTCGTAATACCGTTGCATTTCGGCGAGTTGGTCGGCGTGGCTCTGACGCTGCAAATTAAGGCTGTATAAACTTGCGGCCTCTTGTGAGATTTCGCCTTTTGCCTGTGATTCTTTTATTATAAACTCCTGTTCCGAGTAGAATCGTTTTACTGCGGTCAGTCTATTTTTATAATATTCATCATTTTGCTTTATGATTGCTTTGTCGATTTCCTTTTGAGCTGCCGCCGTCTGTTGTTCGATTTGGGTCTGAGCGGCGTTAATAGCGTCGAGGGTTTTCGTGTGCGTGCTGTCTGTTTTTTGTCGGAGTGTTTCGAGGGCTGCCGATAGTTCGCGGCCATACCGAATTAACTCCCGGCTCTTCGCGATCGTCTGCTCCGATTGAGTAAGATTTTGTTTATTTATTTCCAGTAGTCGGCGTTGATGAGCGTCGGAAATAGGATTTGTAACCTCGTCGAGAGAATCCGCGCCGTAAGTACCCGGCTCCCTCTTTATCTTATTTTTCCCGAGGAGTTCCTTTTTTTCTTCCTGAAGGAGTTTGATACGTTTCTGAATACGGTCGAGTTCTTCATCACTCTCCGGGTCAATTTTTCGGAGTCGTTTTAACTCTGCGTTAATTTCTTTAATTCTGGTAACGGCCTCCTTTGCTGAATCGTTCAGGGGTTTGAACGGGTCCACCTCCGGTTCAGGGTCGGCGAGGTCGTCGAAAGTAAGGCTAATTTCGTGAAGATATTCCTGAAATTCTTCAAGAGCGCGAGTTTGTTCGGTGCGTTGTTGTTTATACCAGTCAGTAAACGAGCCGGATAATTCTTGTTGCAGTTTCAGCATTTCGGCATTTTCGCTCCTTAATATGCCGTAAGGGTCGTTCGACCTCATTAACTCCTTGTCTCGTTTTTCTTTACCGGCTTGCAACATTGCGAGGCGCATACGTTGCTGTTTCCACTTTTCGTAGGCTTCTTGCTGTGCGTCTGCGTCGGCTTTTAACAACTCTTGGTATTGGCCTTTTGCGGCTTCGATTCTTAATTTCTTTTCAAGTGACAAGATATAATCATCGAGGGCTTTTTTATTCTCTCGATAAGCCCCGGTTTCCGAATCAAGTTGAGCCTTGTAGCCCGGAATTATTCGATTCAGTTCATTTATTGCCTTTATACGGTGTTCCTTCGTTTCGAGTTCGTCCATAGCGACACGCCGTAACTCCATAAGGCGGTCACGCTCCATTTGCGCTTGTGCGTTAGCCTTCGTCACGGCTTCCCGATACTTATTTGTAGCCTCGGTAAGATACGAGGTTTCAGTCGTAGCCTTCTTTGACGCGTCAATAAATGACATGATACCCGTAACAAGTAACGCGATACCTGTCAAAACCAAACCGATAGGATTCGATTTTAATGCGGTGTTGAAGGCGTGGGTGGCTGCGGTTGCGAGTTTGGTAACGGATATTTCGGAAATCATCGCTACCTTTTTCGCTACAATATCAGTGATAAACCTTTTTACGGCTGCGGAGGTGGCGATTACCGAAAGTTTATACACCACGAAAGCGGCTACCAGCGCGTTAATAACCGCGATTCCTAATTTTGTTTGTGTGAATAGATTTGTAAACCAACCAATCACCGAACCGAGTACGGAAATCAATCCTCCCACTGTTTTAACAACAAAACCAATCGCCGTTCCGACGGGTGTCAGTGCGTCGATAAACGTACCTAACCAGTTAACAACAGCCGTACCCCACTCGTAGAGAGTTTTCAGGGCTTCGCGGAAATCAAAGAATTTCAAAA
>CAJUBM010000163.1 GCA_910584735.1 uncultured Muribaculaceae bacterium | reverse complement strand
GAATCCATGGATTCTGACGCCGCGCAACCCTTTATTTACAACACGAACTATTTATACTTACCATAATACCACTACAATATCTGCATCATGCAACCACACAAGCCTTGCATGTAACATCTTTGCAACAACACACAGCCATTCCCGCAACGACCATATCCCTAACCATCAAATCATTACAAGCATAACAATTGAAAACTTGTTGCCATAATGTCTATTTTTAACTTCCGTTAACAACCCATATTTACATCTACCATTATTTTTGCATAAAATTTATAACTGCCCGGTCGAAGCCTACCATCTTAAAGAATGGAATAGCAACGACCGGGAAATAGCACCTCCCTCTGAATATCCAACTTACCCCAACAATACACAACCAAAAACACAATCACCACCAACAGACACAAACAATATAACAATACCTAAGAACACAAAAAATAAGGGTAAGCAATTCCCCGTGGGCCGGCAGGCTTTCCATCCAAACCGCCATATTCAAGTGCCTGTCGGCCCACACTATATCCTGTCACATAGAATTTATCACATAGGAATTGCACAAGATTATCAAGATCATAATATGGATTACACAATCACACATGCAGATTACCCGCCACGCAAATTTTGACATCTCATCTTAAATAACTACCTTTGCAGAGATGAACTCCGTTATACTCCATATAGAATACCTCCTAAGACATCACGACTGTGTTGTCTTTCCCGGATGGGGCGCATTTATTTCGCAACGCCGGGCTGCAAGGTTCTCTATGGATGACCCGTCCATCCTGCTTCCCCCGTGCCGCAGACTTGCGTTCAATCCCGAACTCAGAGAGGACGACGGATTGGTGGCCAGTTCCATATGCCGCCGTGAGAAGATTTCCTACCATGCAGCATCATTGAAAGTAAGCGAGGCTGCCGAACAGCTAAAGTCCCGGCTTAAGAATGACACGGAGCTGCAATTCGGACGTCTCGGGCTGTTTGTGCTTAGAGGAGGTTCCCCATTGAGATTCTTCCCGGCAGAAAATGCCGTAAACCAAGCATTTTCACACCTCCGGCCAATCCCGGCCCGGCACATTGCCGCCGCTACAGCCGCCACCCCTCCCCTACCAACGCAGCAGACACAGCCATCTGTCGCGGAAAACAACGATGCTGCCGGGACACCCGGCATACGCCCGATGCGCCTTACCCCCTTGCTAAGAAACGCAGGCGCCATAGCCGCCACACTTGCCCTGGCCATCACCCTGTACCTCTTCGTTGTAAACCCCATACGTATTGACAACGAACCGGCACGTGCCTCCATAGCCGCCGTCCCGGCCACCGAAGTTTCCGTCTCTCAAGAAACAATCCGCACCCCGGCCACACGGGAATCATCTATTCCGGATTCTAAGGCCAACGCGTCTGAGACTGCCGGGAACATCATCGTCCCCGACACCTCTTCCCCCACCGTGCCACAGGCACAGGTGCGCGAATACAACCTCTCCGAGTCAAAGCCGGAACATAATACGGCATCTATACGTTTTAATTCCGATGACGCGTTCTGTGTAGTAGTGGCATCATTCCCGACATCGGAACAAGCCTCTCAATACATCTCGGAGCATCCGTCACAACGGTTAGCCATAACCACTCGGGACGGACGATACAGGGTATATGCCGCCACGGCACCGACATCCCACGAAGCACAACGGCAGAAAGCAGCCACTGGCGTACCCGATGCCTGGGTATGCAGAAAATAGCACCCCTCCCCCGTAATGGCGCGACCTGCCGGGAATATCCAAGCCAAATACACCCAAGCAAGATAGTTTATGGAAAGTTTTCACAACCTTCTGCTCAACAGGCGCAGCATACGGAAATACACCGATGCGCCTATTGACCCGGAATCGGTAAAGCTCATCCTTGAAGCCGCACTTACAGCCCCCTCGTCAAAAAGCCAACGGTCGTGGCAGTTCGTGGTGGTAGAGGATCGCGAGATGCTTGAAAAACTCGGACAATGCAAGCCGTCCTACGCCACATCCATTGCCAACGCACCGCTGGCAATAGTGGTCACCGGCGATATGACAAAGTCCGACGTATGGGTCGAGGACACCTCTGTCGCAGCCATCATAATGCAGCTACAGGCTGCCGACCTCGGCCTTGGCAGCTGTTGGGTGGAAGTGCGCAACCGCTTCCGCGATGACAACGAGCCATCCGAGGAATACGTACGCGAGCTATTAGGCATCCCCGAGGAATACGGAGTGCTTTGCATCCTCTCGTTCGGACACAAGAACGAGGAACGGCGTCCTATCGACCCGGCCCGTCTCCAATGGGAGAAAGTCCACATCGGGAAATGGCAGACCAAGGAAGAAAACTAAAAATCAGCATTATCGGCGCCGGCAACGTGGCGTGGCATCTCGCCCCCGCCCTTGCCCAAGAGGCCGATGTAGTGCAGATAATCTCGCGCCATAAATCCACAGCCGAGGCCATAGCCGCACGGCTCCCGGATTGTACAGCCTCAGACAACATCCGGGGCCTGGCAGACGATTCCGACCTGTACATCCTGGCCGTAAAAGACGATGCCATAGCCGATGTGGCCCGGCTCACCCCTGATTTCCCGGGAATGTGGGTGCATACATCAGGCTCGGTATCAATAGATGTCTTCTCCGGCCATAAAGCGCAGTACGGCTCGCTCTACCCATTGCAGACGTTCTCCAAGGAGATTCCGGTAGACATACGGCGTGTGCCTTTCTTCATAGAGGCCAATACACCGGAAGGATTATCGTTGCTTTCCGGGCTGCTCGAAAAAATCGCAGACAGGATACAGACAGCAGACAGCGAGCGACGCAAAGCCCTGCATATCGCCGCCGTCTTCGCATGCAATTTCGCCAACCAGATGTGGGCCGATGCCGACATGCTGCTCCGAGACAAGGGGCTTGACGTAACATTCCTACTGCCGCTACTTGAGGCTACGCTCGAGAAACTCCGCATACTACCACCCGTCCAGGCCATGACCGGCCCTGCACGACGAGGTGACCTCAAAGTAATCGAATCGCACTTACGGTCACTCCCTCCCGACCTGCGCCCAACCTACGCCCTGCTGTCACAGAGAATACTGGAAAAATATCATCCGGACATGAAGCTTTCCTGTGAACTTTGAATTACCATGAGACACAGTCAAGCCACCGATAATCACCATGAGTAAGATAGCCTACGATCTAAAGAAGATAAAAGCCATTGTTTTTGATGTGGACGGTGTTCTGTCCCCCTCCACAGTGCCATTGGGAACGGACGGCATGCCAAGCCGTATGGTAAACATCAAAGATGGATTCGCCATGCGATTCGCCGCCATGTCCGACATCCGTATCGCCATAATCACAGGAGCCGACTCGCCGGCTATAGTGCAGCGGTTCAAGGCCCTCGGGATAAACGACATCTACACCAAGGCATCCATGAAGCTGCCCATCCTTATACAATGGATGGAGGCCAACCATCTATCACCCGTAGAGGTTGCCTACGTAGGCGATGATATTCCCGATTACGAATGTATGACATATGTCGGCCTCCCGGTAGCCCCGGCCGATGCGGCTGTCGACATACAGGCCGTAGCCCGGTATGTAAGTCCCGTAGAAGGAGGCTACGGTGTGGCCCGCGACATAATAGAGGAAGTAATGCGCGCCCACGAGAAATGGATGCTTGGACAGAAAGCCTTCGGCTGGTAATGATAGTGCTCCATACTCATACTCATAATTAATGATACGACACCTATATTAATATACACTCCTTATTAATATACAACTAAAATATACTCCCCAACCTCCTACCCACAATGGCAGACGGAAAGAAACACTTCGACATATTAGGCCGCAAACGACTGCTGATGGCCAGTGCCTCCCCCAGGCGGCGCGACCTGATAGCCCAACTGGGGCTACCGGTGGAAATGCTCGAACCCCAAAAGACCGATGAGACCTTCCCGGCCCAGATGAACCCCGCTGATGTCGCGGCATACATATCGCGGAAGAAAGCCCATCCCTATCTCGCCTCCCTGGGCAACGATGACATTCTTATAACCGCCGATACCGTTGTGATAAACCGAGGGGAAGTCCTGGGGAAGCCTCAGGACGAACGCGATGCCATAGTGATGCTGCGCAATCTCTCGGGCCACACCCACAACGTGGTTACCGGCGTGACCCTCTCTACCGCCCGCTCCCAGATTTCGTTCTCTGAGGATACCCAGGTTGAATTCGGCGAACTGCTTCCCGAGGAAATAGACTATTACGTAAGCACCTACCGTCCCTTCGACAAGGCCGGAGCCTACGGCATACAAGAATGGATAGGGCAGATAGGCATCCGCGCAATCCGTGGCGACTACTATAACGTGATGGGCCTTCCCCTGCGCTCCCTTTATGAGAACCTGCGCCGCATGGCCGTAGTCCACCACTGAGAGCACAATACATCAGCCACAAAATAACACTTACATTGGCCGAAAATCCCTTATTTTTGGCAGTTTTTCGCATATTCACTAAATTTTTATGCAAAAGTTTTGGCGATACGAAATTAGTTAGTAACTTTGTGCATGAAAAGCATCCGAATAGTCAGATGCGGCCTGCCGCGACGGCAAATCCACACTTCTTACTATCTCGGATGAGATGAATGTAAGTAAGATATAATCTCACATTAGTAGTGGTGCGATAAAAATCTTACCACTGTTATTAAAATATTAATATTT
>CAJUBM010000162.1 GCA_910584735.1 uncultured Muribaculaceae bacterium | reverse complement strand
CGCTCACCTCGACACTGCCAGTGTCGCGCTCTAGCCAGATGAGCTAGTACCCCGTAATAAATCGGAGGGATGCTCCCTCTTTTGCGTTGCAAAGGTAGGCACTAATTTCGACACTGCAAAATTTTTCATTCATTTTTTTGCAAGAGCTATTACCGACAACACAACCCTGGAAGCCTCCGCACACACCCACAGGGAGTTTTAAACCTTATTATTAGGGTTTTTATGCAGGATTTAGTACCTTTGCGATAATTTTTGCAGGCTATACGCCTACCGGAACAGCCGACAAAGCTTCATCCGGCAATCTGTTTGTATAAAAAGGAAACGATATACCGCTTATGAATATTCTTGAACTCAGCGAACAGGAGATTGTACGCCGCGAATCACTCGAACGCATGCGCCAGATGGGTATAGAGCCTTATCCCGCCGCAGAATTCCCCGTGACAGGATATACCGATGAAATAATAGCGAATTTCACCGACCCGCAGACCGACCCGGAAGGAAACCCCGTGGAGGGATACCAGCCCCGCCGGGTAAGCATCGCCGGACGTGTGATGAGCCGCCGAATAATGGGCAAGGCCTCCTTCATGGAACTCCAGGACTCAAAGGGACGCATACAGGTCTACATCAACCGCGATGAAATCTGCCCCGCCGAGGATAAGGAACTCTACAACACCGTGTTCAAGAAACTCCTCGACATAGGCGACTTCGTCGGGGTGGAGGGCTTCGTGTTCCGCACACAGACCGGAGAAATATCCGTGCATGCGGAGAGACTCGTTGTGCTGGCTAAATCGCTGCGCCCCCTCCCGGTGGTGAAGGTGAAAGACGGCGTGACATACGATGCCTTCGACGACCCCGAACTGCGTTACCGCCGCCGCTACGTCGACTTGGTGGTAAACGACGGGGTGAAAGACGTGTTCATCAAGCGCACGAAAGTGTTCAACACAATGCGCCGTTATTTCAACGACCACGGCTATATGGAGGTGGAGACCCCCATCCTCCAGTCAATACCGGGAGGCGCATCGGCACGCCCGTTTATCACCCACCACAACGCCCTCGACATACCACTGTATCTGCGCATCGCCGACGAACTCTATCTAAAACGTCTGATAGTAGGCGGCTTCGAGGGCGTGTACGAATTCTCCAAGAACTTCCGCAACGAGGGGATGGACCGCACACACAACCCGGAATTCACCTGTATGGAGATATACGTGGCCTACAAAGACTACAACTGGATGATGTCTTTCACCGAGAAGATGCTCGAACTCATATGCCGCGAGGTCAACGGCTCGGACGAGGTGCGCGTGGGCGACAACACAATCTCTTTCAAGGCCCCCTTCCCCCGCGTTACGATGCGGCAGGCAATCATCGACCACACCGGATTCGACATTGACGGCAAATCGGAAGAGGAACTCCGACAGGCCGCCCGCGAAATGGGCATAGAGGTAGACGACACAATGGGCAAAGGAAAACTCATCGATGAAATATTCGGCGAGAAGTGCGAGAGCTCTTACATACAGCCGACATTCATCACCGACTACCCCATAGAGATGTCGCCCCTTACCAAACGCCACCGCGACAACCCGGAACTCACCGAGCGTTTCGAACTTATGGTGAACGGCAAGGAACTGGCCAACGCCTATTCCGAGCTTAACGACCCCATCGACCAATACGGACGGTTCGTGGATCAGATGCGCCTCTCTGAGAAAGGCGATGACGAAGCCATGATTATCGACCACGACTTTATCCGCGCCCTGGAATATGGCATGCCCCCCACATCGGGCATGGGTATAGGTATGGACCGCCTGGTAATGCTGATGACCGGCCAGACTACCATACAGGAAGTGCTCTTCTTCCCCCAGATGCGTCCCGAAAAGACCGCCCCGCGCGACAAGGACGAGGCATTCTTAGCCGCAGGCGTACCACAGGAGTGGATAGCGCCAGTGCGCAAAGCCGGATTCCAGACCGTATCGGCCCTCGCCTCAGCCCAGCCCGGGAAACTGGTGCAGGACCTTATCGGCATAAACAAAAAGTTCAAACTCGGCCTTAAGACTCCCATGATGGAACAGGTATCGGCCTGGGTGGAAACTGCCAAAGGAAATGTCGAATAACATCCTACTGCCATGACAACTAACAACTTCCCCGGACGGGTGGCCGTAATGGGCGGCGGCAGCTGGGCCACCGCGTTGGCGAAACTGCTGCTTAAAAATGTTGACTCCATACTGTGGTACATGCGCCGAGAAGACCGCATAGACGAATTCAAGCGCCTCGGCCATAACCCGGCATACCTCACCGATGTGCCGTTCGATGTTAACCGTATCGAGTTTTCAGCCGACATAAACCAGGTGGCAACCGAAGCGGACACGCTGCTACTCGTTATGCCGTCACCCTATTTCAAAAGCCATGTCGACAAACTCACGGCCGACATATCGCAAAAATACGTGGTTTCGGCAGTAAAAGGAATAGTACCGGACGGCAACGTGCTCATAACGGACTATATGCACGAACGTTTCGGCGTAGCCTCCGACCACATGCTCGTAGTCTCAGGCCCCTGCCATGCCGAGGAAGTGGCCCTGGAACGTCCCTCCTACCTTACCATAGGGTGCCACGACATTGATGCAGCCACACTCTTCGGACAACGTCTCTGCGGGGCTAAGAACTGCCACTTCATCCCAACAACCGATGTCGACGGCGTGGAATATGCCGGCGTCATGAAGAACATCTACGCAATAGCCGCCGGCATAGTCCACGGCATGAAGAAAGGTGACAACTTCCTGGCCATGCTCGTGTCAAACGCTATACGGGAAATGCAAGGATTCCTTGACGCCGTAAGCCCGCGTCCCCGACAGATATGCGACTCCGTATATCTCGGAGACCTACTCGTCACAGCCTACTCGCGCTTCTCGCGCAATCACAACTTCGGCTCCATGATTGGCAAAGGATATTCAGTGAAAGCAGCAAAAATGGAGATGGAACAGACCGCCGAAGGCTACTACGGAGCCAAATGCATCCATGAAATCAATGCCAGCCACCAGGTTGACATGCCCATAGCCGAAGCCGTCTACGACATACTGTACAGGCGCGTACGCCCCGAATACGCCATATCTCGCATAGCCGACAAACTAACCTGACCCCCCCTCTCCATATCTCCCCACATGCTGTCAGCACGCGACATACACAAATCGTTCGACTCCCTGGAGGTAATCCGGGGAGTCGACATTGATATCCCCCCCTCCGAGGTTATGGGCATAGTCGGCCCCAGCGGCGCCGGGAAAACAACCCTCCTCCAAATCCTCGGCACACTTGACCGCCCGGACAAAGGCACACTCACATACAACGCGACCGACATCCTATCCTTAAGTCCGAACAAACTGGCCCGCTTCCGAAACCGCAATATCGGATTCGTATTCCAGTTCCACCAGCTACTGCCGGAATTCACATTGCTTGAAAACGTGGCGATGCCGGCCCTCATAGGTGGCGCCAAACGCTCCGAAGCCTTTGAAGAAGCCACTCGGCTACTTGACACCCTCGGACTGTCACAACGCCTCTCCCACCGCCCCACACAACTTTCCGGCGGAGAATGTCAGCGCGCAGCCGTAGCCCGGGCACTAATCAACAAACCGGCAATAGTACTTGCCGATGAACCGTCGGGGAGCCTTGACTCCCATAATCGGACCGAACTCCACAAACTATTCTTCTCACTGCGTGACAAGCTGGGCGTAACATTCGTAATCGTAACCCACGACGAACAGCTTGCATCCGACTGCGACCGCGTTGTGCATATGCGCGACGGCGTTATAACCGATATCATCACCCGTCGATAACCACTCAAATGGCCTCCATCCCTCCCCTACGTGCAAAAAGCAGCAGCATCCGCACCACCGTCTACACCCTCTTGGCCGCGTCAGCAATCCCATGCCTCAACAGCTGCCGTGATACAGATACAGACAAAACCCTCCTACCCGTCCTAAACGATATTGTCGAGCTAAACGAAATGGACAACGGCAGGACAATCTTCCATCTCTACCAACCCGGCTCATCAACACCGATAACCCTCACATGCAATAACGAGATAATCGATACCACAGCCATCCATGTAGGCCAATCTCTGCTGCTGGCCTACCGTTATACCAACCAAAAACCGGCTACCTCCTTACAATCCGGCGAGATAACCCCTACAGGATATGCCCGCATCACCAACCTTACGCTGATGCAAGCTGACAAAGACGGCCTATACGGATGGGACAGCGACCCAGTATATCTCCAGAGCATATGGCGAGCCGGACAACGCGTGAACCTACGCCTGACCCTCACATACGACCCGCAACCGCGCCACTTCGCCATCATCATTGACAAAAACACAATGAATGACGCCATCCCCACGGCCTATCTCTTCAATTCACGCAAATCCACATCTCCCAACTTCACGCGCCAATACTACGTAAGCTGCAACCTCTCCCCACTCTTCTCCCACATCGGCGTTACCGCCCTACGCCTCATCGTGAACAACTCCAACACCACCTCCGGGCTACCCGCGCCCTCAGAATACATCATCACCCGACCATAATTCGATAGAATCGGTAAGACGAGTAGGACCAGTGGGACTTGTAGGACGCGGGAGCGTCCGTAACATATCCCGACATATCCGGACATATCCCCGAAGTCATACCCGTCCTACTCGTCCCACTCGTCCTACCCCGGCCGGGCGGGGCAGACCGGGGGTAAAACGAAGGCCCCCGGGGGACGTGTCGTCCTCCGGGGGCCTCTAAGGGGGCGGCTGCCTACTCTCCCGCT
>CAJUBM010000161.1 GCA_910584735.1 uncultured Muribaculaceae bacterium | reverse complement strand
GCCTCTTCTGGTGGCCTGCCGTCCCGGAGGTCCGGCGCCACTATAAAGTTACCATCGCCCAAAAGTATCATATAACAGAAGCGGTGTGTCAAAAAAATGAATTTTGACACACCGCCCCTTCATGTAAGGCTGTTTGATAGCTATTGTTTTATATCTGGCAGCATGTTTAGAACATAATCTTATGGCCGGCTATGATATATATGCCGTGCGACATCCCTGTGAGCACGTTGCGTCCTGCATTGAGGGAGATTGTGCCGATGAGGCGTCCATCAATAGTGTAGACGGCTGTTTCAGTCTTGCCGGGAGCATATATTATCAGATTCCCGTTCTCAATAGAGAAGGAAATGCCGTCGGCGTCGTCCGACACAGTTTCTGTGCCTGTGGGAGTGTCCTGAGCCACTTCGATGTCAAATCGGGGTTCGCCGCTTTCGCTTATGGCGTAGACACTGAAAGGCGCTATGTCGGTAGTCGCGGGTGTCAACTCTTCGGCATTTTCAGCGGATGTGCTAATTTCCTCGACTTTGACGAACGCCGACCCACTTTCATCAAGTATGTAGGTAGTGGCTGCGGGAGCCGCGATAGGTTTGAATGTGGCGGCTAATGCATAATCATTACCCTGGATATTGATTTGGTCGGGTGTGGCCGGAACCTTTATCCCTGTAGCGGAGAACCTTACTTCTCGTGCCGCATGTTCGGGGCATTGCTTGATGAGGTAAGGTGTATTGGCAATAATTGACTCCTGCGGTTTGAGGAGACCGTTGCCGGATTCGATGGATAGAGCCATATAGTCGGCTTTGGGGAATTTTGTGCCGGGTTGTGTGGTAGACACGAGTTCCATACCGCTATTATCTTCAAGTTTCTGCACATCGAAGGGAACAACAAGCGGCATCCAGTCGCCATCGGTTTCCATGCTTGCGGGAAGCTCGCATGTATAGCTGATTTCTTTTTCGCCAAGTGAGAAAGGATTGGCTGCTTCGAATGGTTGTCCGGGGTGTAGCGAGATTTCGCTTCCTGCCTCATAGATGCGTCCTACGCGTGTAATCGGATTTCCATCGGCATCAAAGTCTGCGATTTCTCCGGTACGTGTAGTGATGTAATTGCCTGTGGATGCCGGTACGGCAACACCTTCGCCCAATATGATGAGACAGTTGGGATTAAGGCCATCGAACGCGTTTTCAGCGAAGCCGGTGCTGCGGACAGATGCCTCTGATGCACGCATGCGCACCGCCGAGCCTTGTGTGGACGGGTTTATGTTTATCGAGGTCATATTTCCGCATCCTTCGAAGGCACCTGAGCCGATGGAGTTTATACCGGTCAATGTGATTGACTTGATGGATGAGCAGCCGCTGAAGGCGCCTGCGCCGATAGTGTTCACGCTTTCAGGGATTGTGACGGTTGTAAGACCGGAGCATCCTTTGAAGGTGTTCTCTTTTACTTCGGTGGCGGCAGAGGGGAATGTCACTACCGACAGATTTGATTTCCCTTCAAATATACCGGCAGGAATATCACCGGTCATATCCGAGAGGTCAAGTTCTTCAAGTGATTTGAAGTTCTCTACAACGTTGGCTAATGTCTGCCCGTCAATGTCGTCTTTGAGGGCGAGTGATGTTACTTCCACAGCCTCCTCGGCATTTACCGAGTTGAATTCCTCTTTGGTGAGGGTGGCACCGTTGGCAGGCACTGCAAAGACTTCGATGTTCTGATCTGCATCGGTTACGGTGACATTGTAATAACCCTCCTCATCGGGTGTTATTACCTGTTCCCCTGATTTCACCTTTGCATTGATGTCCTCGTTGGCCGTGTTCATCTTTAACTTAAAGCGGATCAGGGCGTTTTCGCGCACATCAACGATTTGGGGTGCGGTAGCATCATAATAGTTGAGCGATGCCTGGTCAAGGGCTGTGTCGCCGAGGTCGCTCTCGTTATTACGGATTGTCCAACTCTCTAATTTGAAGATGTCGGAGGAGAGATTCAGAGTAATGTTGTAAAGATATACTACCTGTATATCATGGTTTCCGCTTTTGTCGGCATGTTTGTTGGGGTTGTAATACGTGATGGCAGGCACTGAGCCGTTTGTATCGGTAAGGGGGCGGCCGTTCCCGTCGGTCATAAGTATGCCGTTGTCGTATATAAGTACGGTGCGATCTGCGTCATATCCATCCACTCCGGCAGGCCTGTCGGCAGCTACCGGCGTATGGGCTGCTATGAATAGCTTGTCGGTCAGGGTTATAGACTCGGTAGCGACATTGTTGCCCAGGAATGAGATGGCGTTGACATCGAATCCCTTGGCTACGAAGCAGCGCGAAGGGTCGTAATTGAGCGAGTATACCGGGTATTCATCTACGATATTGAATCCGTTCTTCACCCAGCTGTTCTTCCATCCCCATTCATCCCAGTATGGGGTTTTATAAGTAGCAAGATACTCGGGCTTTACAACAACGGTTACTTTCGTGGGGTCATCCAGTCCGAGGGTGTTGACACCGAAACTTGATGAGTTGAATTGCTCGAAATGGTGTACTTTGTTGCCGTTCGGCTTGCACGGAACATACAGAGTGGTGAGTGAAGTACAGCCCTTAAAGCAGTCGTATTCCAGTCCGCCGGCATAGTTGGTCCAGTTGTCAAGGTTCTCAGGAAGCCTTAGTTCCTTTATCTTCGCACAGTTTCTAAAAGCGCTTGCACCAATCCTTGTTACAGATGGGGGCAACTGCACATCCTGCAGGTTTATCACGGGATTTATATCGGACTCCCTGCAGAATGAGTTTGGCGGGAACATGTTTACTTTAAAGTATGAGTTCGAACGGTCAGCGACTATTGTGGCCTCAGAAAGATCCAGATGTGTTACAGTTCTTTGGACTGTAGGGTTCTCTCTGAACAGGGCGAAGTCAGAGTAGTCCAGCTTGCCTACGATTTTGAGTTTGGGCTTTATCTGGGCGATTCGCGCATTATTGAGATTTTTGTAATCGCTGTTGTCGGAAGCGGTATAGTAGAGGTGCTCGCCTTCACCTATCACTATGGTAGCCTCCTGTATTGTGACAGGAGTGTAGACCTTTATATCGAAGTCCATATCCTGCATCGCAATGAAGGTATAGTTTACGCTCTGAGCACCCTTTGCGATGGCGACTCCGTTGACTGACATGTCGATACGGTCGGTAGCTACTTTCGGGGTAATCTTAAGGGTAATATCGCGTCCGCGTACGGCGGTAGCCACAGCGCCTGAGACATTCGCTTTCTCAGTAAGATTCTCAGGGAGTGTGATGTTGTACACAGGGGTCTGGTTGTTGAGGGCCGGTAGTGCGTCAACAATCTCCTCTGTGCGTCCTTCCACAAGATACCAGTTTTTCTTGTTGTATGAGGTTACCAGACGTATGAGATTCCCTTCTCTTACTGTTGACTCTTTCACGCAGCATTTTATTGTCATCTTAAGGCCGTCGCCATATACGTTGTAGTCCCAAAGGCTTATAGGGGATATGAATTCCTTTATGTTTCCGGATGCATCGGTAAGGGCGAACGCCCAGAACATCGAGGCCCATTCCTGAGGAATGAATAATGCGTTGGCACGTATAGCGAATTCCACTCCGGGAATAACGTTTACGGCATCTGTAAGAAGGCCGATCGAACCGTTTTTATCGGTAAGTGTCCACGGGGAGGGGGTGGTTGCGACCTGGGTCGGTTTTACAAGATCGAAATGGATTATGGTGTTGTCGTTTATCGTCACCGAGTAGGAACCCTGTGCGTCAGGGGTAAGGAGGGTGTTGTTGGCATATACAGCCATACGCTCGTCGTTTTCAGCGATATGGACGGCGGTGAATGTCACCTTGGTTCCTTTTTCAAGACGTCCGTTCTCCGTGGAAGATTCAAATTTTACATCATTATCCTCCATTATCGCGAATGTGAAGTCATTCCGGGCCGGAATCGGGTCTACGATTATATTCCCTATTTCTTTCCAGTTCTCCTTGGCGCTGTAGTTGGTTTTCGCTTTCTCGGTTGGCACGTGCAGTGTCATAGCGCCTTTGTTGGTGCCGGACAGAACGCACCAGTTTATGAATTCGGCGGTCTCGCGTCCTACCCATATGTGACGTAGAGACGATGCATTGAGGAATACGTTGTATTCATAGGTGCTTACGCCTGCCGGAATCGTTATCGATGTTATGCCGCACTGCCGGAATGCCGCGTTATTTATGCGGTTGATGTTTTTAGGAAGTATGATTTCCTTAAGTTGGCCTTGTCCCTGGAATGCCTGTTTGGGTATTGCGTTGGCCTGGTTGCTGCCATTGGCGGCGATGCTTACCGAGGATATGTCCAGTCGGGTGAGCTTCATCTTGTTGCGCATGAACTCGAAATCGGTCGCATCGATTGTCCCGAACAGAGTGAGGTCTTTTATCGTACCCGCGTCTATATCGGAGATAATGGTTTGCAACTGCCCGGGAGTTCCTACCCATATGCTGCGTTTCTCTTTTACCTCGGAAGCCTTTTGTACGATAATGTCTATTTTCTGATCTTCCTTTACGTTCGTCACCGTATATCGGAAGGTGTTTGCGGCCGGGGTGAGGATATAGCCGTTGGCTTTTACAGTAACTACATCGTTCACGGGGTCGGCGGGGGTGACGGAGAAGCTATAGTTCCATCCTTTTATAACTTTATTGTCTCCCTCATATGATACTCCTGTTACGGCGCCGGGGAAATTGATGGCGAAATAATCAGGTTCCGTGCGCAGCGCCGGAATCTCATTCACTGTGAGAAGTTCGCCGGGTACGGGCTGCCAGGTTGTGCCGTTGTCGGCTGATGTGGCTATGCGCACCATATCTCCTTGTTCTACGGTAGTGCCGGCGGGGAGTGAGCAACCGTTGAAGTCGGAATAGTAGTGGTGCGATAAAAATCTTACCACTGTTATTAAAATATTAATATTTA
>CAJUBM010000160.1 GCA_910584735.1 uncultured Muribaculaceae bacterium | reverse complement strand
AAATATTAATATTTTAATAACAGTGGTAAGATTTTTATCGCACCACTACTAATTATAAAAAAAATAACATATGGTGTATCTTTTTGCAGGACAAAATTGATATTGAGTGGCATGTTTGCGCTTCTTTGCGCTTCTGTGATTCTATATGCAATGATATGTGCATAAAAAGAGGGGTGTGTCAAAAAAATGAATTTTGACACACCGCCCACTCTGTTTGGTTTGTAAAACGATGTCAGAGAGCTAAAAGCTCGTTGATTTTTTCTACAAGGGTTTCACGCTTCTGAGAACCTGCCAGACGGATTGATGTCTTTTTCCCGTCCTTGAAGAACAGAAGGGTAGGGAGCGACATAACCCGGTATTCGGTGCTGAGGTCGCCTTCCTCATCGACGTTGTATTTACCGATGATTACCTTGCCTTCGTATTCGGCGGCGAGTTCATCAATCAGCGGAGCCATTCCCACGCAGGGGCCGCACCATGTTGCCCAAAAGTCTATTACCACGGGTTTGCCGGATTCGATAATCTCTTTGGCGTTAGCGTCTGTAATGGTAAGTGCCATTTTTTTCGTTGTTTGAGTGTTTTGTTGTTTTTATAGGGTTTATTATGTTGTTAATGCTGAATAATTCTCTCAATATTTGTCGAATGAGAACTGTACATCCATTGAATTGAGAGAGTTGACGAGCTTTTTGTCAAGCGGGATGCGCATGGCCGACTGTAATCTTACCGAGCGGTTTGACTCTTGGTCGTAGATGCGTATTGCCAGTTGTCCTCCCCGGCCTTCTCCCTGTGAGATATGGTCTTGGAGTACGGCCCCGAGGGTAGGTTTGATTTCGTCAGTGGCCAGTGTAAGCGTTACTCCTTTTATGAGTTTCCCTTTTATCTCGTCAAGGAGGTTCATGCGCACTACTTCCCAGTCAAGTTCTCCGTTGAATCTGCGGTTTCCTCTGACGGTTATGGCAAGCGGTGTGCCCGGTTTGCCATAATTTGAGAATTCGATGTATTTTTTACCGAATAATCGTACTTCGCAGGTGCCGGTATAGTCTTCCACGGCCATTATGCCGAAGTTGCCACCATTTCTGGCTGCCCGGCTTTCGAACCGTGTCACCATTCCTCCGAAAGTGAGTTCGCGTCCCTCTTCTATCGGAGCCTCCAGACGCTCCTTTATGGTTGTCATGCCGTAGTTCAACTCCATAAAATAAGTGTCCAAGGGATGTGCAGACAGGAACATTCCTACAAGGTCGCGCTCCTTTTCCAGTTTTACGGCCTCTACCCAGGGTACGGCCGATTTTACCTGCGGACGTCCTGCCGTGTTGAGTTGGGCATCCATATCTCCGAACAGTGAGGCTGTTTTTTCCTGCTGGGCCTGCTGGTAGAGTTGGCCGTAGCGTAGTAGCAGTTCGGAGAAGGTTTCGTCTCGGTTGTTCTTTTCAAAATAATCTTCCCGCTTTATGGAGGGGAAACAGTCGAAAGCTCCGGCCAGCACAAGCGATTCCAGAACGCGGCGATTGATATATTGCGATGGAACGCGTTCGGCGAAGTCGTAGGGGTCTGTAAATGCCCCTCCCTGCTTACGGGCCTCTATTATGGCTGTGACTACATTGTCACCGACTCCCTTTATCGCTGCCAGCCCGAAGCGTATATCCCCGCTTTGGTTCACACCGAAGTCGTTGAACGATTCGTTGATGTCAGGGCCTTTGACCTGTATTTTCATGGCCTTACATTCATCCATGAAGGTGGTCAGCTTGTTTATGTCCGAGCGGTTACGAGAAAGCACCGCCGCCATGTATTCGGCTGGGTAGTTGGCTTTCAGATAGGCTGTCTGGAAGGCTACCCAGGAGTAGCATGTGGCATGGCTCTTGTTGAAGGCATACGATGCGAATTTTTCCCAGTCGGCCCATATCTTTTCAAGAACTTTGGGGTCATGTCCGTTGGCTTGCCCACCTTCAAGGAATTTCCCTTTCAGATGGTTCATTTTGTCGATCAGTTTTTTACCCATGGCTTTGCGCAGGGTGTCGCTCTCGCCGCGTGTGAAGTTGGCAAGCAGGCGCGACAGAAGCATGACCTGCTCCTGGTAGACGGTAATCCCGTAGGTGTCTTTGAGATACTTCTCCATCACGGGAATATCGTAGACGATGGGGGTTTTCCCGTGTTTGCGCGAGATGAATTCGGGGATATAGTCCATCGGCCCCGGGCGGTAAAGGGCGTTCATGGCAATGAGGTCCTCAAATGTGGAGGGTTGTAGCTCACGGAGATATTTTTGCATACCGGCAGACTCGAATTGGAAAGTGCCTATGGTCTTCCCATCGCAGTATAGCTGGTATGTTTTTGGGTCATTGATAGGAATCTTTTCCATATCGATTTTCTCCCCGGTTGTGAGTTCGATGTTCCGCACCGCGTCCATTATTATGGATAATGTCTTGAGGCCCAGGAAGTCCATCTTTATAAGGCCTGTCTCTTCGATTACGCGGCCTTCGTATTGGGTTACGAGCAGTTTGCCTTCAAGTTTGTCTACGGCGGTCGATACGGGTACCCAGTCGGAAATCTTGTCGCGACATATAATTACGCCACAGGCGTGGACGCCGGTATTGCGAACGTTTCCCTCCAGTTGCTCGGCATATTTCAGCGTCTCCTGTATTAGCGGATTAGGGTTGTTCATTTCCGCCTTGAACTCAGGCACATGCTGGTAGCAGTTTGTCAGAGTAGGTTTCAGTTCTTTGCCGTTGACTTCCGGCATACGGCGAGGGATGAGTTTGGTAAGGCGGTCGCTTTCCGGTATCGGCAGACCTTCTACGCGGGCCACGTCTTTGAGTGCCGATTTGGCGGCCATCGTACCGTAGGTTATGATATGTGCTACGTTCTCAGCACCGT
Source organism: uncultured Muribaculaceae bacterium (assembly GCA_910584735.1). Lineage (GTDB taxonomy): Bacteria > Bacteroidota > Bacteroidia > Bacteroidales > Muribaculaceae > UBA7173. The sequence continues at coordinate 2,103 of CAJUBM010000160.1, read as the reverse complement.
ATTTGTCGGTTACATACTGCAATACGCGGGCACGGCCGTCATCGTCAAAATCCACGTCTATATCAGGCAGCGAGATGCGGTCGGGATTTAGGAATCGCTCAAAAAGCAGGTCGTATTTTATGGGGTCTATCTGGGTGATTCCAAGACAGTATGCAACGCATGAGCCTGCGGCAGAGCCACGCCCCGGACCTACTGACACGCCTAAACTGTCGCGTGATGCATTGATGAAATCCTGCACGATAAGGAAGTAGCCGGGGAAACCCATCGTCTTCATTATATGGAGCTCGAACTTGATACGCTCCTGAAGTTCATCGCTCAAGGGGTTGCCATACCGGCGTTCCGCCCCCTCGTAGGCAAGTTTGGCGAGATAGTCGGCTTCGAACTTAATACGGTATAACTTGTCATACCCTCCGAGTTTCTTTATTTTTTTCTCTGCTTCTTCCTGGCTTAATACAACGTTGCCGTTTTCATCCCGGGTAAACTCGTCAAACAGCTCTTTTTCGGAGATTCGTCTGCGGTATTCTTCCTCGGTGCCGAATTCTTCCGGGATAGCGAAGAACGGCATGATCGGAGCATGGTCGATGTCATAGGTCTCTACTTTTTCAAGGATTTCAATTGTGTTGGATAACGTCTCGGGAAGATCGGAGAAAATACGGTTCATCTCTTCCGTGGTCTTCATCCATTCTTGTTTTGTGTAGAGCATACGTCCTTCGTCCGCGAGTTTTTTACCCGTGGATACGCATATTAGACGTTCGTGGGCTTCGGCATCCTCTTCGTTTACAAAATGCACATCGTTTGTGCAGATTGTCTTTATCCCGAATTTTTCTGCTATGCGTAGCAGTTCCTTGTTTACCTCTTCCTGTATTATGTATGTCTCATGGTTGGCACGGGGGACTGTGGCCTTATGCCTCTGTAGCTCGATATAATAGTCCTCTCCGAAAACGCTTTTCCACCACTGTACCTGTTTCTCGGCCTCCTGGATGTCTCCTCGGTGAATCAGGCGTGGAATCTCCCCGCCCAAACAAGCAGAACAAACAATAAGGCCTTCTTTGTGGGCCTCGATGTCGGCCTTGTCGGTTCGTGGGTGGGCATAGAACCCTTCGGTCCAGGCTCGTGACACAATCTTTACAAGGTTATGATACCCTTTCTCATTTTTTGCTAATATAATAAGGTGTCGTCCACGGTCGTCCTTGTCCGTATGGGTGAGCAGGGATTCATTCGCGACATATACTTCACAACCGAAGATTGGTTTGAATATTTTTTTCTTAAGTGCAGCTATCTCTCCTTCCAATCTTAGCACTTCATCGCTATTCTCTGATGCGCGTACCTCGGCTAATGCTTTTTCGGCATCCTTTATCGCACTTTTTGTTTTTCCGTTCTTTTTATTTACATAATTGAAAAACTCCTTGATGCCGAACATGTTGCCATGGTCAGTAATGGCAATTCCGGGCATGCCGTCAGCCATGGCCTTATCCACAAGGGCATTTATTGAGGCTTGACCGTCAAGCACTGAATATTGGGTGTGTACGTGAAGATGTACGAATGGTTTCATATTTATATATAGTATAGGAGGGATAGGTAAGCAAAGTTACATCTTTTTCCTCCATTCGGCAAATTTTACCGATTAAACATTCAACGGAGGTCTTGTACTCTTATACGAATTGATAGCCTTTGGGCTAATCAGATTCTGCTATGTTTGTTGTGCTGTTAGGTGGTTCTGAATGGATATGTTGAGAATATGTGTTTTTCGACATATTTTTAACATTTGTTGAATTGACTATGCTGTAGCATGTTATGTCCTATGTTGTCTTGGAGTTGGTGGTTTTCCTCAAAAAAAGTCCGAAAAAAGTTTGGCGGAACCGTCGGAAGTGCGTAACTTTGCAGCCGCAAAAGGGGACGGAGGCGCCCCGCCGGGAAGGCCCTGAGGGTACAACGCCCGGCGCCGCGGAAAGGTTCGAAAAAAATCGCCGAAAGATTTGGCGGATTCGAAAAACCTCCGTAACTTTGCAAAGTTTTTCGGCGCAAGCCGCCCGGGGCGACCCGGTGATTAGAACATTGAAAGTCTTACAATGGATTAGGAAGAACAGTACAGGGGCCCGCCGC
>CAJUBM010000159.1 GCA_910584735.1 uncultured Muribaculaceae bacterium | reverse complement strand
GAACCGGGTTTCTTTCAGCGGAACCTCTGTCCCGAAAGCGAGTGCAAAGTTAGGCACTTCTGACGGTTCCGCCAAACTTTTTTCAGACTTTTTTTCGAGTGATTACCGAACAGCCCACGGCAAATGTCACCATTACGCTGTACTGCACCCAATTACAGGCATAAAAAAAATTTCACACCGAAGATTAAAAATTCACCCAACTTCTGAGCTTGCTGCGCAAACAGCCCCAAACATAAAGAATCGTACGCCTCCGCAGAAATCATTTTTATGTCGCGGAACAAAAAAACGCCCCGAGAAGGACGCTAAAAAAAACAAGACCTGACGGAAACTTCGCGACAATTGCTTATTGAGTGCTTTTTAATAAAAGAAAACACCCTGGAACTCAGCGAGTTACAGGGTGTTTACGGAGCCGCGAGTGGGACTCGAACCCACGACCTTTTCGTTACGAATGAAATGCTCTACCAACTGAGCTATTGCGGCTTGAATACGGAATACGGATAGGATTCCGATTAATCGTGTGCAAAGTTAGTTCATTTATAAGAACTAACCAAATTTTATCCCGTGATTTTCTGCAGTCGGAATCAACTGCCGTTTGCAAAACAAAAAGATACCGGGAGCGCCACAGTCAATTTCGCGGGAAGATACACCTTATTATATATGGCGAGATTATTACCGCAACAACTGCACCGAGACAGTCGGCAATAAAATCGCCCAACTCCATGCCACGACCCAAACCCATGAGCCACTGTAGCACCTCGATTACCCCTCCGAAAAGGCCTACGCAACACGCTATCGCCGCCAGCATCGTACGCCGAAAGCCGGCTAAGCATCGGCCTCGGGAGTGGCCGCCCCGTTTAAGGCGCGACAAAACGATGTCGAACATCCATGCGAAGGCAAGTCCGCCAAACATTAGGGCGTGCACTACTTTGTCAACGCCGGGGAACAATGGCACATCTGCATCCGGAAGGGGATGCGGAGCCAATGTCAGCCAGAGAATAGCCAAAACGACTACACATGAAAATAACCCTACCGGCCAACGCCGCATATATCTATATCGCATTTCTAAAATTCAAAATATCTTATCTCTAATTTTTTCCAAAATTAAGAAAATTCCACGACATAGCCCCATACAATCCCTACAGATAGCGTCTGCTGAAAAACGCTGTCCAAAAACATAAAAAATATGCGCCCCAAAATGAATAATCTCTAAAAATAGTGTATTATATTTGCATTGTTCTAACCAGCTACGCCGAAAACACTTAATTTATTCTCCAAAAGGCTCACAGAGGCTAAGGAAATAGAGCCTGCGGAGGAATTTAAGATTTTAACCGGCGCGAGGATTGGGCTTCCAACTCCAAGTTTAACCCTAAAATCTAACACCATTATGATTATCGGAGTACCCAAAGAGATTAAAAATAACGAGAACCGCGTCGGACTTACTCCGGCCGGCGCAAAAGAACTGGTGGCTCACGGCCACGAGGTGTATGTACAGGCTACTGCCGGCGAAGGCACCGGTTTCCCCGATTCCGCTTATGAAGCCGTGGGAGCCAAAATACTTCCTACCATAGAAGATGTATATGCCATAGCAGAGATGATAATCAAGGTAAAAGAGCCTATCAAGCCTGAATACCATCTCATCCGCCGCGACCAGGTGCTGTTCACATATTTCCATTTCGCCTCCGACCGCGAGCTAACCGAAGCAATGATCCGCTCCGGCGCCGTATGTATCGCCTATGAGACAGTGAAGCTGCCGGACCGCTCCCTGCCGCTGCTGGTACCCATGAGCGAGGTTGCAGGCCGTATGTCAATTCAAGAAGGCGCCCGTTTCCTTGAGAAACCCCAGGGTGGCCGTGGCATACTATTAGGTGGCGTACCGGGCGTAAAGCCGGCCAAAGTCCTCATCTTAGGAGCAGGCGTAGTGGGGCGCAACGCCGCCCTCATGGCAGCCGGCCTGGGAGCAGACGTCACTATAACCGACATCTCCCTGCCTACCCTGCGCCATGTGGCTGAGATAATGCCGAAAAATGTAAAGACGCTCTATTCATCGCGTCATAATATCGAAGAGGAACTTCCCACCGCCGACCTGGTTGTAGGTTCAGTGCTGATACCCGGAGCCAAGGCCCCGAAACTCGTGACCCGCGACATGCTGAAACTGATGCGTCCGGGCACACTCTTGGTAGACGTCGCAATAGACCAGGGCGGCTGCTTCGAGACCTCAGAACCTACAACACATTCAAACCCGACCTACACGGTGGACGGAATCGTGCACTACGCGGTAGCCAACATCCCCGGCGCCGTGCCTTTCACCTCCACTCTGGCACTTACCAACGCCACCCTTCCCTATGCCCTCCAACTGGCCGACAAGGGATGGCGCAAGGCATGCCAGGACGACAAAGCGCTCGAACAAGGCGTTAACATCGTAGAAGGCAAGGTAGTATTCCCCGCAGTGGCACAGGCCTGGGACCTCCCCCTTCACGACCTCAACGACATAAAATAAGCAATAGACGCCGCAAAAGCCGAGGTAGCGCCTTTTAGGCGCTACCTCGGCCACGGGGTTATATTTTGTGAAAACAAGCGTGCGAAATACCATCGCGTTTAGTCAGATGAAGAGAATTTAAGAAATTATTCACAAAAAATTACCCCGAATTAAAATAAATCATTAAATTTGCGGCACAAAGGTGTGGCCGGTCTTCCAACGGCCGGTCACACCTTCCAATCCATGTTTAACAGCTTAACACAACAATAAATGAACAACAGCCAGATTGACTGGAGCAACCTTGGATTCGGGTATGTTCCTACAGATTATAATGTACGTTGCTATTTCCGCGACGGCAAATGGGGCGAAATCGAAGTTTCCTCATCAGAAACAATCGAGATGCACATCGCCGCGACATGTCTCCACTACGGGCAAGAGGTATTCGAGGGTTTGAAAGCCTTCCGTGGGAAAGATGACAAGGTGCGCGTATTCCGGCCTATGGAAAACTGCCGCCGCATCCAGGATTCAGCCAAAGGCATCATGATGGAGCCTATCACCGATGACAAATTCATGGAGATGATCCGCATGGTTGTTAAGCTTAACGAACGCTTCATCCCCCCTTACGGCTCAGGCGCATCACTGTACATACGCCCCGTGGAAGTCGGAATGACCGCCCGTGTAGGCGTAAAGCCCGCCGATGAATACTGCTTCATGATGCTCGTAACACCGGTAGGCCCCTATTTCAAAACAGGGTTCAAGCCTACCAACATCTGCATCATGCGCCAGTATGACCGCGTGGCACCCCGTGGCACCGGACGTTGGAAAGTCGGCGGCAACTATGCGGCATCACTCCAGGCCGGCGAGAAGGCCCACGAGCTGGGATATTCCGCAGTGCTCTATCTCGACCCCAAGGAAAAGAAATACCTTGACGAATGTGGCCCCGCCAATTTCTATGCCATCAAGAACGGCGCATATATCACCCCTGAGTCAGACTCCATCCTCCCCTCCATCACCAACGCATCGCTTATGCAGCTTGCCAGCGACATGGGTCTGAAAGTTGAACGCCGCCACATCGACGTTGCCGAAATCCCCACTTTCGAGGAAGCCGCCGCATGCGGCACCGCCGCCGTATGTTCCCCCGTTGGAGAAATTGACGACCTCGATACCGGCGAGAAGCATATCATCTCTAAAGACGGCCAGCCCGGCCCCGTTACCCGCCGCCTCTACGACACCCTCAACGGCATACGTCTTGGCGAACTCCCCGACACCCACAACTGGAACGTGGTACTCGACCTCTAAAGCCATCCGACATCTTAATGTTTGAATATCAGAATATTATTGATAAATATTACCCTCAGGGCAGTGCCCTGAGGGTAATTTATACCTCCCATTGTCGGCAAGTAGCCGAACTGGCCTTAGAAATTGCCGCCCGGCTGCGGCTACCCATCGACAAGGAAACTATCGAGTGTGCTGCCATGCTCCACGACATCGGCATATTCCTATGCGACGCACCCGCCATAGAGTGCCGTGGCACACATCCCTATATACTCCACGGCGTACTCGGGGCCGACCTTCTACGCCGCGAAGGAGTTCCCGAAGAATATGCCCTCGTAGCCGAGCGCCACACAGGCTCAGGCATCACTTCCGCTGAGGCAAAAGCATTAGCCCTCCCCGCTGACCGCTCATATCTCCCTGATTCATTGCTGGAAAGACTGATTTGTTACGCTGACAAATTTTACTCCAAATCAGGCTCCGCCGAACGAAAATCCACTGAAAGCGTAAGAAAATCAATGGCCCGCTTCGGAACGGAGGCATTAAAACGATTCGATGCCCTGCAATCCGAGTTCAAATGTTAAAACATCAGCAATATACCGAATTTAAAGTTTCTAATCGCTAAATTTGTAGCCTGAACAAAAAAACGACATAATGAGAGAACTGAAAAAACTTACTTACATCCTGTTAGCCACACTCTGCATGGCTACCCTTTCATCCTGCGAGGACGATCCCGGCTCAGACCCCACACCCCAGATATACGAAATACTGCCGTTCAGCCCGATGATAGACATCGTAAACACCTCCGGGCAATCCTATCTGAGCAAAGATAACCCCGACAACATCTTAGGCTATGAGATGACAGCCACGATACGTGACCATACCTACAACTTCGAAATCGTAGACCCGTTCGTAGGCGAATACCCCACCTATTACCCCGGAGGCGAACCCTATCTCAAAGCCGGCAAAGCCGCCCAACCAGGACACCCCTCACGCACCGACATGGTTCCCGCAACTTTCTACGGCCTGTATCTGAGCGACGTATACAGCGCTCCGATTTACAAACAGGACTTCGAGACAAAACGCTATCGCGGCTATCTGGCCTTCGGCCAGTTCCACGGCTGGGGAGAATACCATGAGACGATAACCATCCGAATACCCCGCCTCAACCGCGAATTCAAAATCGAGATAAACAGCAAGCTCACATGGAAGGACGACAAGCCTGTATATGAAGGCAAGACGTACCTCAACGGTGTAGAGCAAAAATCCACATTGATGCAAGTCGTCATCCCCTCCATAAACTGATACGACAACCATCCCCACACCATAAAAAGCAGCCGATGCCAAATATACATCGGCTGCTTTTTTCTAACTACTAAAAATTTTATTAAGATTTATTTGCAAATACTACTGGTGCGATAAAATCGCGTTAGTTTAGAAATCATCAAATAAAG
>CAJUBM010000158.1 GCA_910584735.1 uncultured Muribaculaceae bacterium | reverse complement strand
ATTTTCGGCTCCGCCTTTTCGGGTGGCCTGCCGTCCCGGAGGTCCGGCGCCACTACCATCCGGCTTCACTAACTTAGATTACCATATAATAAAGAGGTAGATAATGGTCAATAGGATTCGGCCTCGGAGGGGAACTCGGTGGCTTTCACATCGGAGATGTAGTGCTTCAGGGCGCAGTCTATGTCTTGTGCAAGATGGGCGTAGAGGCGCAGGAATTTCGGACGAAAACCTTCGTTCATCCCTAACATATCGTTGAGTACCAGCACCTGGCCGTCCGTGCCGTTACCGGCACCTATGCCGATGGTCGGTATGGTAAGCGATTCCGATACCTTCCGTGCGAGTGCTGCCGGGATTTTTTCGAGTACGATGGCGAAACAGCCGCTTTCCTCAAGTGCGATTGCATCCTCGAGCAACCGTGCGGCTTCCTCCTCCCCTTTGGCGCGCAGTCCGTAGCCGCCGAGTTGGTTTACAGACTGTGGTGTCAGTCCCAGATGCCCCATTACGGGGATTCCGGCCTGTGTCAGGCGCTTTATGGTCTCGGAAATCTCGCGGCCACCCTCCAGTTTCACTGCCTCTACGCCCGACTCCTTAAGTAGCCTTATGGCCGAGCGCATGGCCTCTTCCACGCTCACCTGGTATGAGCCGAACGGCATGTCGGCAACGGTAAGGGCGCGTGTGGTGCCGCGCACCACGCATCGTGCGTGGTATATCATCTCGTCAAGGGTCATGGGGAGCGTGGTGGCGTTCCCGGCCATAACGTTGGTGGCCGAGTCGCCGATAAGTATCACGTCCATTCCCGAACGGTCAACGAGTTGGGCCATGCCGAAATCGTAGGCGGTGAGCATGGCTATTTTCTCGCCGTCAGCTTTCATTTTGCGCAAGGTGGCTGTCGTCACCTTGCGGGGCTTGTCTATGGTGTTTGTCGACATTTCAGTGATGTATTAAAAAAGGCTCTCCCTCCCTATGTCGGGGAAGGACAAGCCTTTCATGGTTCGTTTTATTTTCGTGATGCGGTCAGAGGGGCATCATTGGGTTGTTATTTCGAGCGGAGCGTGGCAAGCTCTATCATGGCGTCAAGGTCTACGCGGTGCTGTCCGCAGTAGGCGGGATATTCGCTCTTGATTTGCTTGAAAACCCGCAGCTGTTCGCCATATTTCTTCTGAGCCTCGTAGACGCGGGCGAGCTTGAGCATGAAATAAGGTGTGTAGGCGGGGTTGTTGTCGCTCACCTTCACTGCCTTGTTGAATTTGCCGGCGGCATCGTCGAGACGGTCGAGGTTCACCAGACAGTCACCCTGCAGGCCGTAGGCGGCAGCACCTACAATGTCATCCTTCTCGGAGTAGTCCTCGGCGTATCGAAGGGCTTCCTCGAAGTTCTTCTTTGCCTCGGCATCCTTGCCGGCGCTCAGGGCCTCGGCACCTTTTTGGTAGAGGAGGATGGCGGCGTTGAGGGCGGCACGGTTGCCGGCATCGTAGGAGCCGTCATCGGCCAGCTTCTTGTATGTCACGAGGGCTGTGGAATCGTTGCCCTGGGCCAATGCCAGGTCGGCTTCTCCGATGCTGTCGTTAGAGCGGGCCATGGCGGGGTTGCGGAAGAAGTAGACGTATGCGATAAGGATTGCGCAGATGCCCAGCACTACGAGTGAGATGATGGCCAGAAGTTTCTTGTTTTCCTGCACACGGCGGGTGACGTTGGTCAGCGAGTCGTTGAGTTCGTCAAGCCCGGTTTCGGCAGCTTCGGTTTTCTTTTTTGACATGGGTATGTGATTGTTTATTATTTTACATGGCAAAAAGGGTCTTTTTTCGCCTGCTTGCCAGGACTGGAAAAAGGCCGCTTTGGAGCGCACAAAATTACGCAATTAGCCTCAAACGACAAAAAAAATCATGGCGTTTTCGTCTTTTTTTGAAAATTTAGCGTTATCTTTATGCGCAGAAACACTTAATCGTATGCAGAAGAAAACTATAACCGTTCCTTTCGAGGAACTTTCGTATAGCGAGCTTTCCCCTGCGGATGCCGCACTGGTGGAGACCGCCCGCGAGGCCACAGAGCGCAGCTATGCCCCCTATTCCCACTTCCGTGTAGGCGCCGCCATCCTGCTTGACAACGGAGAAGTGGTGCCGGGTTCCAACCAGGAGAACGTGGCCTACCCTTCGGGCACGTGTGCCGAACGTTCGGCATGTTTTTACGCCCATGCCCGCTACCCCGAGGCGAAGTTCAAGAAAATCGCCGTGGCGGCCCGTGGCACCGACGGGGAGTTCGTAGCCGCCCCGGTGGCTCCCTGCGGGGCATGCCGCCAGTCGCTGCTGGAGTATGAGATGCTTGCCGGCGCGCCCGTAGAAGTGCTGCTCGTCGGGCGCGATTCGGTCTACCGCCTTCCCTCGGTGGCCTCGATGCTCCCCCTGGCGTTCACTGAATTCTGACCCGGGCCTTTTCCCCACGCCGTGGCGTGATAACCGATATGTTTGATTTTTTTACGGTTTTTCGGATAATATGCTCTGAAAAACCGTAACTTTGCATTTTGAAAAAACATAAACCGATATGACTCTTTTCGATCAGATTTCAGAGGATATAAAAGCCGCCATGAAGGCCCGTCAAAGTGACAGACTCGAAGCCTTGCGCGGTATAAAGAAGGAGTTCCTTGAGGCGAAGACCGCCAAGGGTTCCAACGGCGAACTTACCGACGAGCAGGCCACCAAGATTCTGGCCAAGATGATAAAGCAGCGTAAGGAGAGCGCCCAAATCTACACCGAGCAGAACCGCCCCGAACTGGCCCAGGCCGAGATGGCCCAGGCCGCTGTCATCGAGGGTTACATGCCCGTGCAGCTTTCAGATTCCGAGCTTGAAGGGGAACTGCGTCGTATTATCGCCGCCGTAGGGGCACAGGGTCCCCGCGATATGGGGAAGGTGATGGGCGTTGCCTCCAAAGAACTTGCCGGTAAGGCCGAGGGACGCGCCATTTCGGCGAAAGTAAAGGAACTGCTTAACTAACCCGGATGATAACCGCCACAAACTGACTGATTATGCTTACACTACAACAGATAAAGGCCGACCCCGCCGAGGTGGTCAGCCGTCTCGCGATAAAGGGGTTTGACGGAGCCGAGCCTATTGCACGGGCCATAGCCCTGGACGACCGCCGCCGCCAGCTACAGCTTGAGAACGACAACAAGGCTGCCGAACTGAACAAGATTGCCGCCTCCATCGGCGCCCTGATGAAGCAGGGTAAGAGGGATGAGGCTGATGAGGCGAAATCGCGTGTGGGCGCCCTTAAGGAGGCCCAGCGTATAATCGCCGAGGAGCTTGCCCAGACCGAGGTGGAACTTCGCGACCTGCTGTGCACCATACCGAACCTTCCCTGCGCCATGGTGCCCGAAGGGCGCACGGCTGAGGATAACGTTGTTGAGAAAACCGGTGGCCCGATGCCCGACCTCGGGGACGACGCCCTTCCCCACTGGGATCTGGCAAAGAAGTACAACCTAATTGACTTCGACCTCGGAGTGAAGATAACGGGAGCCGGGTTCCCGGTGTACATCGGCAAGGGGGCGCATCTACAGCGAGCCCTCATCCAGTTCTTCCTTGACGAGGCCAACGAGGCCGGATATACAGAGATAGAGCCCCCCTACGTTGTCAACGAGGCATCGGCCTACGGCACCGGGCAGCTTCCCGACAAGGAGGCCCAGATGTACCATTGCGAGCTTGACAACCTCTATCTCATCCCCACCGCAGAGGTGCCCGTTACCAATATATACCGCGATGTGATTATCCCCGAGGCCGAGCTTCCCAAGAAGAACTGCGCCTATTCGGCCTGCTTCCGCCGCGAGGCCGGATCTTATGGCAAGGATGTGCGCGGTCTGAACCGCCTGCACCAGTTCGACAAGGTGGAAATAGTGCGCATAGAGCGTCCCGAAGATTCCTACCGCGCCCTGGAGGAGATGAAAGACCACGTGCAGGGACTGCTTGAGAATCTTGGCCTTCCCTGGCATATTCTCCGTCTGTGTGGCGGAGATATGAGCTTCACATCGGCCATTACCTTTGATTTCGAGGTATGGTCGGCAGCTCAGAAGCGCTGGCTCGAAGTCTCGTCTGTCTCCAACTTCGAGACCTACCAGGCCAACCGTCTGAAATGCCGCTATCGCGGCGCCGACAAGAAGACACGCCTCTGCCACACCCTGAACGGCTCTGCCCTGGCCCTGCCGCGCATAGTCGCCGCCCTGCTGGAGAACAACCAGACCCCCGAGGGCATCGTGGTGCCCGAATGTCTGCGTCGTTACACAGGCTTCTCCATAATAGACTAAGCAATTGCGCTAAAGCCGTCGACACGGCTTGATGCGTGAGATGCCAATGCGAAAAATATCTTATCCTCTAACCGCGAAAATATTTGGCGGTTAGAGGATAAATGCTTAACTTTGTGGGCTTTTTGGCCGTAACGGGCTTCGGAATAAGCGGCTTTTTGCCCGCCCGCCGGCATAACTTTCTAAATATCATACGATTAAATGTACGCTATCGTAGAAATTCAGGGACAGCAGTTCAAGGCTGAAGCCGGCAAGTTCCTGTATGTTCACTATCTCGGCGACGAGCGCAAGGAAGGGGAAACCATCGAATTCGACCGTGTCCTGCTCGTAGACGCCGACGGTGCCGTAAAAGTCGGCGCGCCCACCGTTGAAGGGGCTAAGATTGTTTGCGAGGTGAAACGTCCCCTCGTGAAAGGCGATAAAGTGATTGTATTCAAGAAGAAACGTCGCAAAGGCTATCGTCGTAAGAACGGACATCGCCAGATGTTCTCTCAGATTGTGATTAAAGACGTGATTGCATAACCCGAAAATCCTGACAACTCGAAATGGCACATAAGAAAGGTGTAGGTTCGTCGAAGAACGGACGTGAGTCGGAAAGCAAACGACTCGGTGTTAAGATTTTTGGCGGTCAGTTCGCCAAGGCAGGCAACATTATCAAGCGTCAGCGCGGCACGGTGCATCATCCCGGCCTGAACGTAGGCATGGGCAAGGATCACACCATCTATGCCCTCGTTGACGGCACCGTGGTGTTCTCCACCGGTAAGGAAGGCCGCCGTTTCATCAACGTGAAACCCCTGGCAGAGGCATAATCCTCTATTTCCAGCCATAACCCTCTAAGGCGTTGTGTCCCCCTTGCGGCCACAACGCCTTTTTGGTATAGTGGGCTAAACATCACTGTGGGAACTTAGCATAGAAGCCGTATGGTAGTGGCGCCGAACCTCCGGGACGGCAGGCCACCCGTAGAGGCGGCGGTGG
>CAJUBM010000157.1 GCA_910584735.1 uncultured Muribaculaceae bacterium | reverse complement strand
ATAAGTTGCAATCCCTAAAACGAGGAGGCAAAAGCGCTTCAAATCCGTTATTTTTTGGCCTAATATACTACTTTTCGGCGGTTCTAATGTTCATGGACGCTCATCCATGCATAGGGCTGGAGTATAACAACCTCCCATCTTTTATTTCCGCGCTTTCAGATGCCGCATTGCTCACCATCCCATACGTATTCCTCCCGCGCCGTTGGCGCTGGGTGGTAATTATCCCCGGTGTCATAGTAGCATGCACCCTGCTGGTAAACTCATGGTATTACCCATATTTCGGCGATGTGATGCCGCCGCGCAATTTCCTTATGGCTTCGACAATAGACCACACATTGATAAAATGTTCCTTGGCCGTAATATCCTTGCGCGACCCGTTCATCATCCTCCCGATGATATTCTGCACCGTGGTGTATATAATCTACCGCCGAGACATTTCAAAGAATCCGATAAGTTGGCGGCGGAAAGCCATCCTGTCTACAATACTCATATTACTTTTCATCATAGGGCCCGTCAAAGGTTTCGCCGCTATCTATCAATCCATCCCGGCCTCCGAACGCACTCTTTCCGAAACATGGAGACAGTACACGAGACCCGGCAACTCTATATCACACCATATCGAGCGGCACGGTTATATTTGCGGCTACATGTCGCATATTTCTATTAATAAGTCTATAAAACTATCCCGCAAAGATATGAGGGAGATTGCGGAATCAGGCTGCCGCCCCCCTGCCCCTATCCGAATCTCCGTTGCGAAAAGACTGCAAAAGAACCGCAACAAGAACCTTCTATTCATTGTGGTGGAATCGTTAAGCTCATACAGCCTCAACCGCCGTATCGGCCACAACTACATAACGCCATGCTTAGATTCCCTCATATCGGCTCCCGACGCGGTGGTATTCACCTCGCTATATTCCCAAGTCGGTCCGGGCAACAGCAGCGACGGGCAGTTCATCTACAACACGGGGATACTGCCGCTATATGACATGCCCTTGGTCTCGGTATCGTCAACCAACCATTTTCCGTCCCTGGCACGTGAAATCAAACCAAAGAGAGCCATGGAAATTATAGGGGAACCCAAGACGACGTGGTTCCACATAAACACCAACCGAGCCTACGGTTTTGACAGCATTATAGACCGCACGATGTGTATCAATGAAGAGGTAGCTCCCGACCATCTGGTAGACAGTGTAATCCTGTCCCGTGTCCGGCAGGAACTCCCTCGCCTGCCACAACCTTTCTATGTTATGGCTACCACCATTGGTATGCATAGCCCCTTTATACCTGAAAATACCCCGCGCATATTCCCCGGCGGCATCCCCTCCGGAATGGAGGAACAGGAGTACCTGCATCACGTGCATACAGCCATATTCGATGCCCAACTGCGCGAATTCATCAAATGGATGAAAGCCACAGGACTGTACGACAACTCGATAATAGTGATAACCGGCGACCACACACCCCATAGAATAGGTAAGAAATTTGAGAAAATACCTTTGCCGTTGATTATTCTGAACTCAGGTATTACCGCCAAATCCGATGTCGCGGCGGGACAGATAGACTTCTACCCCACTATCCTTGATGTGATGGGGCGGCTTGACAGCGCATCGTGGCGCGGACTGGGCAACTCCCTGCTGCGCCCGCGAGCCATTCCACGCGACCCGCTCCACCCCGACTCCGCCATGGTCGCCCTATCCCGGAAAATCATCCTCGGCGCACCCTGGGGCAAAGTGGAATAATACTTTAGTGATGCCGGATGGTAGTGGCGCCGGACCTCCGGGACGGCAGGCCACCCGAAGAACAAAGGCCGAATCAAACGAGGATATTACCCGGTCTACAACGGCTCCGTCTCTTCGGGTGGCCTGCCGTCCCGTAGGTCCGGCGCCACTATAAAGCTACTCGTAAAAAACGTTATTTTATTTGTCGCGGCGGCGGTATTTGCGGCGCGGATTGGCCGGGAACCAACCTTTCTCCACACGTCCGCGCTGCTCGAAAACCTCCAGGATGCTCCAGAACGAGGAAAAAGCCAGCACACCGAGAAGCGTCTGCACGAACACACCGCTGACGAACAACGAACCTACACCGGCCCCAATGCCGAGAACAAGGAACGCCCACCAGCAGCGTACACCGAAATAATATTCACCCTTTACAACCAAAGGATGGAAGATGCCTATAATCAGAAAGCTGCATAGTCCCAACAGCAGCCCTATCAGATTATATTCCTGCAAAAATTCCATTATCTGAATTATTTATCAATTATCACAGTCAGAGGAAGAGACATCCCCGTCAAAGGCACTGTCAGGGTGGCTGTCTTGGCGTCATACACTTTCTCTACCGGCACTCCGTTTACCGCTACCGACTTAGGCGCCTTAACGCCATGAAGCACGAATGTGAGCGAACGCTCGCGGGGCATACCGGGGTAGTCGCCGAACGATGAAGCCGTGAGCGTGATGTACTTCGGCCGGTTATCAGCCGTGAGTTCGACAAGGGCATATTGGTTCTTGGAAAGGGATGAACGCGATTCCCGGTCATCCTCAAATACGGAGAACGAAGTCTCCCCCTCAACACCCCCGGGGTAATAATCAACCACATAACGCGAAGGGTCGTAGTCCCCGACATTCTTCATCTCATAGGGTGCGCGTGGAATCAGCGCCCCGGCCCTTGCAAACAGAGGCAGCACCTCAAGCGGAGCTTCAACCTCTGCAGAAGTACCGCCATTATACACCTTCGAGGGATCGTTTATATCCACCCAGCGCGTTCCGGCCTCGGGGAAATATACCGTCCGCGAGGTAGTGCCCTGGGTAAGAACAGGGGCTACAAGCAGGTCGCGCCCCCATAGGAACTCATCGACTATTGTATCGGTAGCGCCGGGATTAGCTTCATACATCCCCACGGGGCGTACCAGCGGCATACCCTTGACAGCATTTTCATATGCCAGGGTATAGTTATAAGGTAACATCTCGTAGCGGCGACGTATCAGCGGAAGAACAATATCCTGCTGCTCCGGGTAATGATACGGCTCGGCAAACGCCTGCGAATGGGTGCGCAGCACCGGGGAGAAAAGCCCCAGTTGCAGCCACCGCACGTAAAGCTCGGGATCAATGGGGTTATCCTTGTCTATGGCGAATCCGCCCACATCGTGGCTCATATACCCAAGGCCGGAAAGGCCGGAATTGAGCATTATCTTGACCTGAGGCTGTAGGCCGCCCCACGAACGCGACACATCAGTAGACCAGGGGAACACGCTGTAACGCTGCAACCCGGTCGTGCCGCCACGCATAAGGGCCATGAGGCGCGTGTCGGGATATTCTTCCGCGAATAGGTCGTAGATTATGCTGCTCCAGTCGTTACCGTAATAGTTGTGATACTGACGCGCCGTAAGCCCGTTGGCATGCACCATGTCAGCGGGGTGGGCCTCAGGCTCGCCGAGGTCTCCCCACCAGCCGGTCATGCCGGAATCGGTAAGCTGTTTGTAGCGGGCGCGGAGCCATCTCCGCGTATCGGGGTTCGACATGTCGAACATACCCCCTTCGCCTACCCATATCGTCACCTCGCGGGTATTTCCCAGCGAATCACGTCCGAACATCCGGGCGGCATCAAGCTCATGGAAATTATCGATAGCCTTACCGTTCTTAAGCACAAACGGCTGCGAGATAGCCACCATGTTAACCCCCATCTTCTTCAGGTCGGCAAGCATACCCTCGGGATCGGGCCACTGCTCCGGCTCCCAGGCCAGACGTCCCATATCCTGTTCCTTGCCATACCAATAGAGGTCAAGCACCATACCGTCAACAGGGTAACCGGCAGTCTTGAGAGAGTCAACCGCGCCCCTTGCCTCAGCCTCGGTGTGATAGCCGTATTTCGACGTGATATAGCCCAAAGCCCAGAACGGGGGTAGCTCCTGGCGTCCCACCAAAGAGGTAACCGACGATGTCACTCCGGGAAATCCTTCCGGGGAGTTTATAAAGTAATAGGCCGGTTCAGCCGGAGCCTCCGTGGCATATCTGAGTGAATCTGCCGGAATCATCTCGGCTGCGGCGAAATCATCGAAAAGCACGGCATATCCTTCAGGATAAACAAGCATGGGCATGGTGATATTCATACGCTTTATGCGCTTGTCTCCCTCGGTGTAGCCATAATTCTGGGTGTTATATACTTCGAGAGTGTCACCGTATAAGTTAAATGTATAACCGCGCTCACCGCCGCCGTATACATGGCGGGGATTCCCCGGCATACCGAGCGACATGGTATGGCGCCCGGCGGCGTCCTTACCCCGGCGTCCGGGGTCGGTGACCGTCCGGCCATCCCCGCCTGTTATGGTAAGCAGCCCCGTTGCGGGATCCACCTGCGCCTTAAGGCCTGACGGGGAGGTAAGAGTGTTCTGCGATACCGTCCCGGTAAACTCCCCTACGTGCGGCAACACAATCTTGGAGGGAAGCGCCTCTTCGCCGGGAGACACCTTTATAATATTATCCGACAGGGCCGTGACAGTGGCTTTCGTGCCGTCAGGGCGCGTGTACGTGAAAGAGTCGGCACGTTGTATGGCAAATGCCGTGGCAACTGTCGCCCCGCAGGCACAGGCTAAAAGTATGTGCAGTTTGTTCATGTGCATTTTGATGAATGTAAATTTGTCAAGGAAACGAGCTATAGGTTAATCAAGTACTTGAATCATTCGGCCTTGAACATCCTGGCTATATACTTGCCTATGATGTCGAATTCCAGATTCACCTTTGAGCCTACGGCAATCTGTTGGAAATTCGTATGTTCGAAAGTATAGGGAATGATAGCCACGCGGAACGAATCCTCCTCCGAATCGCATACCGTCAGGCTCACGCCATTCACCGTCACCGAGCCTTTCTCCACAGTTACGTACCCCTTGCGGACGAGTTCACGGTCAGCGCTGTACTGAAATTTGAAGTATGTGGAACCCTCAACCTGCTCTATAGCCGTGCAGGTAGCCGTGCAGTCTACATGCCCCTGCACTATATGTCCGTCAAGGCGCCCGTTCATGCGCATACAACGTTCCACATTCACCAGCGCTCCCACCTCGAGGTCACCAAGATTGGAACGGCGCAAGGTCTCCTCTATGGCCGTCACCGTATAAGTGCCGTCGCCGGGAAGAGCCACCACCGTCAGGCACACCCCGTTATGGGCCACCGACTGGTCGATGCGCAGTTCGTCAACGAATGAACATGCCAGCGTAAGGTGCACGTTACCCCCTTCGCGGCGCATACCAACGAGGCGCGCGGCCTCCTCAACTATTCCGGAAAACATATCTCTTACTGTACAAAATTCCAACAGGAGCGTACCATACACCCCCGATTAATGATGCAAATATACGGAGAATATTCGTTGAAAAAAAATAGCGAAAGTCGGGCGTAAATATGTCATAATTCGGAGACACCAATCTTCAACGAAAAACATTATCCGAGGTAACTTTATATTGGCGCCGGACCTCCGGGACGGCAGGCCACCAGAAGAGGCGGGGCGCACCTGATA
>CAJUBM010000156.1 GCA_910584735.1 uncultured Muribaculaceae bacterium | reverse complement strand
AAATACCTATAGTCTTCGGCTTTTGTTCTTCGGGTGGCCTGCCGTCCCGGAGGTCCGGCGCCACTACCATACGGCATCAATAAAGGGGTTACCTCAGAATGTGCAAAAAAGGCGGTGCATCAGAAGACAAAGCTCTGATACACCGCCTTGTAATTCTTTTATATTGTTTTTAAGCCTTTACGCGTTCGAGGTAGTTGCCGTTGCGTGTATCAACACGTACTTTGTCGCCGATGTTGCAGAAGAGGGGGACGCGGACTTCGGCGCCGGTCTCAACGGTGGCGGGTTTGAGGGTGTTGGTGGCTGTATCGCCCTTCATGCCCGGCTCGGTGTATGTGATTTCAAGAACCACGTTGGGGGGGAGTTCGCAGGTAAGGATGGTTTCGGAGGCGGCGTGGACCATAGCCTCTACAATGTCACCGTCTTTGAGGAACTGTACGCCTTCGATGCTTTCGCCGGGGAGTACGATTTCTTCCCATGTCTCGGTGTGGAGGAAGTGGTAGCCCATATCGTCTTTATAGGAGTACTGATAGGGACGGCGCTCGATGCGCACTTCGTTGATTTTCACTCCCGAGTTCCAAGTCTTGTCAAGGATGCGGCCGGTTTTCACGTTGCGCAGCTTTGTGCGTACGAAAGCCGGGCCTTTACCGGGTTTTACATGTAGAAACTCCACGATGAAGAAGTACTGGCCATCGATGTCGAGGCACATGCCGTTCTTGAAGTCAGCTGTTGTTGCCATAAAAAGATCTTGTTGGTCTTATGTATGTTTAAGTTAAGTATCTTTGTTTTAATTTTTTGCGGCTACAAAGGTAGTGAAAATCCATGAAAGCCCCAAAAAAATAAAAAAACGGTCGAATAATGCCTTTGGAAGGCTTGGCATATTCCCTGATTTAGCGTAAATTTGCATTTTGAAACAGCCTTGCCGCCGTAATTCCCAATCGCACACAGCAGGCGGTTTCGGTGCGTATAAAATATTACCTCTCTACAAATCACATTCCCCGGATATACAGATGGATTCATATAACTACTCTCCTAACGGGATTGACTACGATCCCGATTTATTGTACCCCAATCCCTCACAGGGACGCCGCCAGGCTCGGCGCGAGGGGGAGGAAACTTCTTCGCGCCAGGTGCGGCGGCAAGCAGCTTCGGCTTCGGAGTCAGGCCGACGCCGTCAGGCGCGGCCTGACTCAAAGCGCCGCATTGCTGAATCAAAGGAAGAAAAAGCCTCCGTCCGTGTAACGAAGCCCAAGAAGGAACGTGTACCTGTGTCGGAATGGGGGATTGTGAGATTTTTTGCCGACAAGCGTACGCGGGCAGTATTGGGCGTGGCGCTGATATGTATGGCGGTCTATATCGTCATAGCAGCTATCTCGTATCTCCGTTCAGGGGGTGAGGACCAGAGCGCTGTGGTAGGGCGTTCCGCGTCTCAGATTGTGGCTGCCGGCGTGAAGGTTCATAACCAGGGGGGACCGTTGGGGGCTTCGATGTCCGAGATGATATTCTCACAGGGACTGGGCTTGGGTTCGGCTGTGCTGTTGGTCTACCTGGTGCTGCTCGGTCTGGCGCTGATGGGGATACGCAAGTGCAATTTTTGGTCTATGACCTTTAAGTCTCTGCTGGTGGGAATCACGGCCTCCATGGTTCTCGGACTGGCAACGCTGTGGTTCGGAACAGATTTGAATCTCGGCGGCAACCACGGGCTTTACATGAACCGTCTGATTATCGGATATGCCGACTGGATTGGAGCCGTGCTGGTGAGCATAGTACTTGTTACTGCGGTCGTGTACGTATATCTCAATGATATAGCACGACTTATATCCAAATATCGTTCAATTAAGGCCGCTCGTAAGGCGAAGGAGGAACAGTTGGCTTTTGAACGTAGCGAGGCTGAGGAGCGTGTACGTCAGGCTATGGCTGCCTCGCAGCTTGCCGATGATGCCGCCCAGTCGGATGATTCGGCCGCTACACATTCTGAAGATTCTTCCGGAAGGCCGGATGAGTTTGGCTTCGATGATTCCCCTGCCGATGATACCTGCTGCGATGATTCCGACCGGGGCAATGGTCAGCTCTCGGGTTTTGACGATATTGAGCGGGATGAAGATATGCCATCCGCCGATGATATGCCGGAAAGAGCGGAATATTCTGATGATAATGAGGATGATGATGTCTCTGTTGCACCGGATATTGCCGTCCCGGCGGAACCGGCTTTCGAGGTGTATACCTCTGAGATTGAGAAAGGTGAGCAGACCGATACCACATTGTTCGACCCCACGGCAGAACTGTCGCGCTATCAACGGCCTCCTCTCGAACTGCTTCATGAACGGGCTGTTAAGGCCAACAGCGTGGACCTTGACGAACAGGAGGAGAATAAGGAGCGTATAACGAAGACTCTCAACGATTACGGCATACCTATCTCGCATATAGAGGCCACGGTGGGCCCTACGGTGACACTTTATGAGATTATCCCTGCCGAAGGTGTGCGTATCGCTAAAATCAAACGACTGGAGGACGATATAGCTATGAGCCTTGCGGCTCTCGGGATACGTATCATAGCCCCTATCCCCGGCAAGGGTACTATCGGTATAGAGGTGCCGAACAAAGATCCGCAGACCGTTTCGATACGCTCGGTACTTGGCTCGAAGGCATATCAGGAGTGCAAGATGAGACTCCCGATGGCTATGGGCGCCACTATATCTAACGAGGTTTATATCGCTGATCTGTCGAAGATGCCCCACCTGCTTGTTGCCGGTGCTACCGGTATGGGTAAATCGGTGGGTCTCAATACTATCATAGCGTCACTTCTCTATAAGAAGCATCCGGCGGAACTGAAATTCGTGCTGGTCGACCCAAAGATGGTGGAGTTCTCGCTCTACAGCGTCCTGGAGCGGCATTTCTTAGCCAAACTGCCTGACGAAGAGGAGGCTGTGGTTACGAACATGGATAAGGTGGTGCGTACGCTCAACTCGCTCTGTGTGGAGATGGACCAGCGTTATATGTTGCTCCGAGATGCCAATGTGCGTTCGATTACGGAGTATAACGAACGGTTCGTGCAGAAACGTCTTAACCCGGAGAAAGGACATCGCTATCTGCCATATATAGTGATGATTGTGGATGAGTTCTGCGACCTTATCATGACTGCCGGCAAGCAGGTGGAGACCCCCATAGCGCGTATCGCCCAGAAAGCCCGTGCGGTGGGTATGCATATGATTGTGGCCACCCAGCGCCCCTCTACGAACGTTATCACAGGTATCATCAAGGCTAATTTCCCCGGACGTATAGCCTTCCGCGTAACACAGATGGTTGACTCCAAGACAATCCTTGACCGTACGGGTGCCAACCAGCTGATAGGAAAGGGGGATATGCTGTTCAGCCACAACGGTTCGATGGAACGTGTGCAGTGTGCGTTCATCGACACTGACGAGGTGCAGGCTATATGCGACCATATTGATTCGCAGGTGGGTTACGAACATGCCTATTATCTCCCTGAGCCTCTTATGACCGATGATGAGGCTATCTCCATCTCAGGTTCTGCCGACCGTGACCCGTTGTTCGAGGAGGCGGCACAGATAGTGGTACAGACGGGCGTCGCCTCCACCTCGAATCTGCAACGCCGTTATTCCATAGGCTATAACCGCGCCGGGAAGATCATGGACCAGCTTGAGGCTGCCGGAATCGTTGGGCCGTCGCAAGGTTCGAAACCGCGTCAGGTACTCGTCGATTCCATCCAGCTTGGCCGCATCACCTCGCGTGAGGACTGAGGTCTATGCCGTGTGGCAGAACTTTCAGATGGTGTGATTGTTAATCTGATAGATTATGAGGAAGATAATATCTGTAAACATACTCCTGGCGTTTCTTTTTATAGGCGCTCTCCCTTTGGCTGCGGCCAGGCCGTCGGCGAAGTCGGTGGTCGAGAACGCTTTGAAGAAACTCCGTTCGGCCAAGTCGCTGAATGTGTCGTTCGCGGTAAAGAACGGAGGAAATTCCGGCGCGGGCAAACTCACCGTGGCAGGGAAGTGCTTTATGATGGATGCTCCCGACCTTAAGGTGTGGTATGACGGCGCTACGCAGTGGGCCTATGCCCCGCGTGGAGGTGAGGTGAACGTAACAACCCCGACGGCGGCGGAGCTTGCCGAGTCCAACCCTATGTCGGTTCTTACGAATATGTCTACGGCCTATGCCTGTCGGCGTTTGTCGTCTTCTTCCTCGGTTGATAAGATTGAACTTACGCCCCGTGGAAAGACCGATATCGCGAAAGCGGTGGTTACTTTCAGTGTGGCTACGGGTTATCCCACGGATATTGTGGTTACGGGAACAGACCGGTCGGTCACATCTATCCACATAACCTCATTGAAGGCAGGGGGTGCGCTCCCCGCTTCCTATTTCCGCTTTGACAGCCGGAAATATCCGGGGGTGGAGATTGTCGACCTCCGTTAATAGCGTGTTATACAGCCATTGGCTGATAGTACGTACGGATTATGATATAGAACTAACAACAAATAACGATTTTTATATGAGCGAAATAATTGCACGTTGTGCCATCATCGGTGGTGGCCCTGCCGGTTATACGGCGGCCATATATGCTTCCCGCGCAGGTCTTGCACCGCTTCTTTACCAAGGCATGCAGCCCGGAGGACAGTTGACCACCACCACCGAGGTAGAGAATTTCCCGGGTTACCCGCAGGGCGTTGCAGGCACTGATATGATGGAGGAATTCCGTTTGCAGGCCGAACGCTTCGGTGCCGACATCCGCACCGGGCTGATTACGTCCGTAGACTTCTCGCAGCGTCCTTTCATGTTGGTTACCGATGGCGGCGACACCATCAAGGCTGACACTGTGATTATTGCCACCGGCGCCTCGGCAAGCTATTTAGGCCTTCCCGACGAGCAGAAATATCTTGGTATGGGAGTGTCGGCATGTGCCACATGCGATGGGTTCTTCTACCGTAACCGCCGGGTGGCTGTAGTGGGCGGTGGTGACACAGCCTGCGAGGAGGCGTTATATCTGAGCACCTTGGCAAAAGATGTGTTCCTTATCGTGCGCAAGCCGTTCCTGCGTGCCTCGAAAGTGATGCAGAAGCGTGTTTTTGAGCGCGAGAACATACAGGTGCTGTTCAATACCAACACCCTCGGCCTGTATGGCGAGGAGGTTCTGGAAGGCGCACATCTGGTAGAGTTCAAAGGTGAACCTCAGGAGCGTGTCTATGACCTCGACATAGACGGATTCTTCCTTGCAATCGGCCATCGTCCAAACACCGAGGTGTTCCGTGGCAAGATTGACATGGATGAGGCCGGGTATATAAAGGTAGCATCCCCGTCGACCCGAACCAACGTGCCCGGCGTCTTTGCTGCCGGCGATGTGGCCGATCCCGGTTACATGCAGGCCGTCAATGCCGCCGCTGCCGGATGCCGTGCCGCCATCGATGCCGAACGCTTCCTCCAGCAGTAAGTTCGTGATAATATCCGTTACCATTAAATTAGTGTGACCGGATGGTAGTGGCGCCGGACCTCCGGGACGGCAGGCCACCCGAAAAGGCTCAG
>CAJUBM010000155.1 GCA_910584735.1 uncultured Muribaculaceae bacterium | reverse complement strand
CTGATGAAGAGAGGAAAAGATTCAAAAATTTTACCGGAGAAACATTGAAATAGTCAGACCAGTTAGTATAAAATAATTTTGAACAGTTACTTATAAATATCGATGGAGCATATCATCCGGGTAGAAAACGTAACCAAGCGTTTCACGAACCATACGGCGCTTGACGACGTATCGCTTTCAATCCCAACAGGAAAAATCTACGGACTTCTCGGTCCAAACGGGGCAGGTAAAACAACCCTGATAAGAATAATAAACCACATCACCGCCCCCGACCAAGGGAAGGTCTACTTCCAGGGGCACCCCCTGACAGAGAACGATGTGGCACACATAGGCTACCTCCCGGAGGAACGGGGGCTTTATAAGAAGATGCGTGTCGGAGAGCAGGCATTGTTCTTCGCCAAGCTGAAAGGGCTTAAGAACGCCCAGGCCACAGCCGAACTCCGCAAATGGTTCGACAAATTCCAGATTTCCGACTGGTGGAACAAAAAAGTGGAGGAACTGTCGAAAGGCATGGCACAGAAAGTACAGTTCATAGTCACCGTGCTCCACCGTCCCAAACTCCTTATTTTCGATGAGCCGTTCTCAGGTTTCGACCCCATAAATGCCGAACTCCTCAAACGGGAGATTCTCGAACTACGTGACCAGGGTGCCACGGTGATATTCTCCACCCACAATATGGATTCGGTGGAGCGTCTTTGCGATGAAATCACCCTTATAAACCGCTCCCATAACATCCTCTCGGGGAACGTGACCGAGATACGCGAACGCATCGGACGCGGACGCTACCGCCTCTCTTTCGAGGGTGATGCATCCCGACTACTTGATGCATTGGGGAACCGAGTGAAGGCAAGCCATATCGAACATGGCGAAGGGCCTATGGTAAAAGCCGAATTAACAGTGGACGGCGATGTTGACCGCCGCGAGATAATCTCACTGGCCAACGAAGCTGTCGACATAATATCGTTCGACCGCGCCCTCCCATCGATGAACGACATATTCCTCAGCACGGTAACGGAATATAACAAGGCTCACAACATATCTAACGAACTAAACACCCCGTCACAGTCGTGAAAAACAAGATAGGCATAATAATAGGCCGCGAGTTCAAGGAACGCGTAGCAAAGAAATCATTTATCATCACCACCATCCTGATGCCGGTGCTAATGCTGGCAATGATGGCGGCTCCGGCCCTTATAGCCATGATGAGTTCTCCGCAAGACAGGGTATTGGCCGTAATCGATGACAGCGGCATAGTCTTCCCTGCTTTAGTAGAGCAACATCCCGAGAACCTGACCCTCGCCCCCGTAACCGAACCGCTTGATTCGGCACTCCGTTCGGAGGCATATAACGGCGTACTCGTAGTGGGGAAAGACGTGGCGAGTACCCCGGTAGTAACACTTTACCTGCATGACGCCGGTTCGGTGGAGATGGAAAGCATGCTGTCGAAGATGATAGAAGGAGCCGTACGCGACTACCGCCTGAAATCATATGACATAGACAACCTCCAGCAGATTCTTGACGAAGTGGAAACCAACGTGACCCTCAACACCGTGCGCATATCCGAGGACGGAGAGGGGGAATCAACCTCTTCGGCACTGTCGTTCGGCATCGGCCTGTTCACCACCTTTATACTATATATGTTCCTGCTGATGTACGGACAGATGGTTATGACCTCTATAATAGAGGAGAAAAGCAACCGTGTACTCGAACTGGTTGTCTCCTCTGTAAAACCCACTCAGCTTATGCTCGGCAAGATTCTCGGCGTGGGCCTCGTGGCCGTAGTGCAGGTGATAATCTGGGCCGTTCTGATGGGAGCGATGTCGCTGTTAGTACTCCCCTTCCTCGTGCCTGATACGGTGATGACGCAGGTAAACATGCTCAATGCCGGGACACTTGACGCCTCGCAGGCGGCTGTCGATGTCGAACTGTTGCAGGCCATTTCATATTTCGGCTCCATAACCTCCATAATGAGCCTTTTCGGCTACCTGCTGCTATTCCTCATCGGGGGCTTCCTTTTCTATGCATCTATCTTTGCCGCAATCGGTTCGGCAGTAGACAACATACAGGACGCTTCCCAACTCCAGTCCTTTGCCGTGATACCCATCATTCTGGCGCTCATATTCAGCGTTACAGTGGCCCAGGATCCGAACACATCGCTGGCTGTATGGCTGTCGATGATACCGTTCACATCCCCGATGGTGATGCTGTGCCGCATACCGTTCTCTATCCCGGCATGGGAGATTGTCGTAAGCCTTATCCTCCTCTACGGTTCGTTCGTGGCCATGGCATGGATTGCAGGGAAGATATACCGCGTAGGCATCTTCATGTACGGTAAGAAACCCAACATAAAAGAACTTATACGCTGGGCCCGCTATAAATAAAGCATAGGCCACATACTACAAAAATGTCGGTGTGTCAAAATTCGGATACACCTATCTCCAAACGAGAAACATTATCACAGGTAACTTTATAGTGGCGCCGGACCTCCGGGACGGCAGGCCACCCGAAGAGACTAAACGGAAAACGTAAGCTATTCTTTACATAGAAGTTGGCATTTCTAATTCGGCTGAGCCTTTTCGGGTGGCCTGCCGTCCCGGAGGTCCGGCGCCACTACCATCCGGCTACATTCAAAATGTAACATCGCAATAAGGTAACCGAGACCTCAAAGTTTGGACTTTAGATAGCATCCTGTGTACGATGCGGGGCAGGCGGCTACCTCCTCGGGCGTCCCCGTCACGACTACCGAGCCACCATTCTCGCCACCCTCCGGGCCGAGGTCTATCACATAGTCAGCCGACTTCACCACATCAAGGTTATGCTCGATGATTATCACCGTATGGCCGTGGCGTATGAGACGGTCAAACGATTCCATCAGCACATTTATGTCATGGAAATGGAGCCCGGTGGTAGGCTCATCGAAAATAAACAATGTAGGTGCAGGCTTCTCAATCGAAAGGAAATATGCCAGTTTCACGCGCTGGTTCTCGCCGCCGGACAATGTAGAGGACGACTGACCAAGCTTTATGTAGCCAAGTCCCACATCCTTCAACGGCTGGAGACGCTTCACAATACGCGCAGCCTGCGTACACTTATCCTCAGAGAAAAACTCTATAGCCTGGTTTACCGTCATTTCCAACACGTCATAGACGTTCTTTCCACGATATTCCACCTCCAGGACATCGCGCTTGAAACGCTTCCCGCCACAAGCCTCGCAAGGTATGGTAATATCGGCCATGAACTGCATCTCTATGGTTATCTTACCCTCACCCTTACATTCCTCACAACGTCCACCCTCGGTGTTGAATGAGAAATAAGCCGGAGTGAAACCCATCTGCTTGGCAGCCTGCTGCTCGGCAAACAGATGGCGTATCTCATCGTAAGCCTTCAGATAGGTAGCCGGATTCGAACGGGTAGACTTCCCTATCGGGTTCTGATCCACAAACTCCACCGCCTGTATACGGCGTATGTCGCCCGACAAACCTTTGAAAGCGCCGGGGGCATCGGCAGTCTCCCCCAATTCGCGCAACATGGCACGGTAAAGCACATCACGTACGAGCGTGGACTTCCCCGAACCGCTCACGCCTGTGACAACGGTAAGCGCCTGCAAAGGGAACTTCACATCTATATCCTTAAGATTATGCTCCCGAGCCCCTTTCACCTCTATAAAACTGGAAGATTTACGTCTCTTCCCGGGTACGGGGATTTTCATACGCCCCGTAAGGTATTGCGCGGTAAACGAATCGGATGCCTTCTCCAAATCGGCAATCGTCCCTTCAAACACAATTTCGCCTCCGAGGCGTCCGGCCCGGGGCCCGACATCTATTATCCAATCGGCCGCCTCCATAATCTCCTCATCGTGCTCGACAACGACAACAGTGTTACCGATGCTCTGCAACTTGCGAAGCACACCGATAAGTTTCTGCGTATCACGCGAATGTAGTCCTATTGATGGTTCATCAAGTATGTATAGAGACCCTATAAGCGATGAACCCAGCGAGGTAGCAAGATTTATACGCTGGCTCTCACCGCCCGACAACGTAGACGACAGACGGTCAAGCGTGAGATATTCCAATCCCACATCGGCAAGGAAGCCCAGCCTGTTACGTATCTCCGTCAGCAACCGTTTGGCCACCAATGCATCCGTCTCGTTAAGTTCGAGATTGTCAAACCATCTTCTAAGGTCACCAACCGGCATAACGGTCAGTTCCGAGATAGTCTTTCCACCGACCTTCACATATCCCGCCTCTTTCCTCAGACGAGTGCCATGGCAGTCAGGGCAGAGCGTCTTCCCCCGGAAGCGAGCCTTCATAACCCTAAACTGTATCTTGTGCTGGTTCTCATCTATCATACGGAAAAATCCGTCTATGCCGTCGAAACCGTTGGTACCGTGCCAAAGCTGGTCCTTCTGCTGTCGGGTAAGGTCGCAATACGGGCGATGCACAGGGAAGCCGGTCTGCGCCGCCGCATGAATGAACGCGCGCTTCCACTCACTCATCCGTTCCCCCTTCCATGGCGCCACGGCATCCTCATAGACCGAAAGCGTGGGATTCGGAATCACCAGACGCTCATCTATGCCGAGGCAACGCCCGAAGCCCTCGCATGTGGGACACGCCCCGTAAGGATTGTTAAAGTTAAAAAGCAAGTCGGAAGGCTCTATAAAACTTATACCGTCGGCTTCAAAACGCTTGGAGAACTCATGGCGGTGGACTCCGTCGGCACCCCACACTACCAGCGTCATCGCATCGCGTCCCTCGAAGAAGGCGGTCTCGGCAGAATCGGCAAGACGCGAGATTTCGTCAGCATCATGGCTGACCATCGTGCGGTCTATCAGAAGTTCGTAGCCGGGATTCACCTCCGGCAGATTGTCAGATTCGAGAAGTTCCTGTATATCAAAAAAATCACCGTCACGGAACAATCGCGAATACCCTCCCTTACCGAGAATCTCCAGATGCTGCCGAAAACAACGGTCGGCAGGTACGTCAAGAGGACACACCACGGCCATACGTGTGCCATCGGGATAAGTAAGCGAGGTATCGACCACGTCCGTGACACTATGGCGCCTAACCTCCAGACCGCTGACCGGGGAGAACGTATGCCCCACACGTCCGAACAGCAGCCGCATGTAATCATAAATTTCCGTAGATGTACCCACCGTACTGCGGGGATTACGCGTGTTCACCTTCTGCTCTATTGCTATGGCCGGAGGAAGGCCTCGTATGAAGTCAACTTCCGGCTTCTGCATCTTGCCGAGAAACTGCCGGGCATAAGCCGAAAGACTCTCCACATACCTGCGCTGCCCTTCGGCATAAAGCGTGTCAAATGCAAGCGAGGACTTACCCGACCCTGACAAGCCGGTGACCACCACAAGTTTCCCTCGTGGGATACGCAAGGACACATTCTTAAGATTGTTGACTTTAGCGCCCTCTATTATTATAGAATCATCACGGAGATTGTTATTATTCTGCTTTCTGCTATCGCCCATACAAAATTTATGATAACAAAGGAGTTGCCGGGAAAAGGCCCGGATCCCCCTTCCATTTTAAAATGTAACTTTAGTAGTGGTGCGATAAAAATCTTACCACTGTTATTAAAATATTAATATTT
>CAJUBM010000154.1 GCA_910584735.1 uncultured Muribaculaceae bacterium | reverse complement strand
TAAATATTAATATTTTAATAACAGTGGTAAGATTTTTATCGCACCACTACTATTCGCAAAAGAAGAAAAAGAACCATGGCAGAAAAACGCACCGAGGAAAAGACACCACCAACCTTAAAAAACAAAAACTTCCCATCCCCGACAGAGACAGCCCCCTGGACTCCCCTATAACACCCTAAATATCGGCATGAGCTTTCCGTCCCGTGACATATATCCCAAGTCATGTCGGAAAATCTCGGGCAACGAATTTGTATGCCCCTTCATGGCTCTATACACCAGGTCTGACATAAAAAAATCCGTGGTCAGAATTCTGACCACGGATTTTTTAGCTTTTGTCGGGGTGACTAGATTCGAACTAGCGACCACACGCCCCCCAGACGCGTACTCTAACCGGGCTGAGCTACACCCCGAAATCCTTTTTCGGTGAACCTCCCTCCATATAAATGCTCCTCGGAGCAGCAAGGTTGGTTTTCAAAAGCGATGCAAAGGTACGACATCCTGCCGAATCCTCCAAATTTTTAAACAACTTTTTTCACCGAAACAATTCAATACACATGCCGACTTCCACATATATCTCTGATAATACAGCCATTACCCACCAATAAAAACTTACACTCATACACTCGTCCAAAACCATCCTCCGCAAGGTTATCCAACGCGACAATATCTTTTTGACATATCGGGAAAATTGAGTAAATTTGCAACCAATGGCTTTGCAGACAAAAAGAAGACAAAGCCCCACCGACAATCCGTATGATAAATGTAGGAATTACAGGCGGCGAGACATTAGCTGCCGGCGAACTAATAAGAATACTCATCAACCATCCCGACGTCAATCTGGCCTCGGTAATTTCAGACGTATACCCGGGACGCCCCCTCACAGAGATACACCGTGGATTGGAGGGGGATACAACCCTTTCATTTTCCCCAAGGTTCACACCGGAGACTCTTTCCAAGCTGAACGTTATTTTTCTATGCGGCGAACCGTGGCAGGCGGAAAAACTGATGGACGAAATTCCTACAGACACCTCCGAGGGGGATGACGCCCCCCTCCGAATAATAGACCTCACGGGCAGATACCGCTCTATGGACGGAGCAATGGTCTACGGACTACCCGAGAACAACAGGAAAGCTCTCGTACGCGGGGCTACACGTGCCGCTATCCCCTCCCCCGGGGCAATGGCCATAGAACTGGCACTCTTCCCGTTCCTAAAGGGGGCCCTCCTCAGCGGGAACATAGAAGCGACCCTCGAAATGGCTTCTACCGAAAATTTCGTACGCCACTCCATGTCGCAAGGCATCTCGCCCGAAATATCTACCCGCTTTGACCCTGTAGCACCAGCGCAGTACCGCTCGGACGCCGAAACCATAGCCGCAGAAATAGAGGCTTGGGCAAAATCACTGCAACCCACATTCTCAGGCAGTATACGCATCCGCCTTAAACGCTCTGACGAGCCCAGAGGCATAGCAGCCTCCGTAGAAGTCCCCGTATCAATGCCGGTGGCTGACATCAGACGCATTTTCGATGAGGCCTACGAAGACCATTCGTTCACCTACCCCATCAGCCACCGCCCGGAGACATCAGAAGTGG
Organism: uncultured Muribaculaceae bacterium; assembly: GCA_910584735.1. Lineage (GTDB taxonomy): Bacteria > Bacteroidota > Bacteroidia > Bacteroidales > Muribaculaceae > UBA7173. Next base: position 4,033 of record CAJUBM010000154.1, on the reverse strand, counting down.
CGAACACTAACAAATGTCTTATAGAAATCTCCGATTCTACCCTCCCGGATGATATCGGAGGCATCCGCAACAGCAACACACTCCTACAACCAGGCACCCAATCCGCCGTAACGATACATTCTGTAATCGACAACCTCTTGAAAGGAGGAGCCGGCAATGCCGTGCATTGCATGAACCTGCTCTTCGGTCTATCCGAACGCACAGGACTTGCTCTAAAAGCCTCGGCTTTTTAAGAACACATACCGCCAGGGTTCTCAAACACATCCATCGAAAATACTACGACACACATTAGAGAAATCGCTGCAACGCAGTCAACACTTGCGTGTTCGGTGACTTTTTCGTAAATTTGCAGCCTGGAAGACAGGCGTATCACCATACGCCTAAACCCTGCCAGATAAATACTTTCTATTATTCGCAGACATCACACCAGGTCGTTAAATAAATCAATTATTTTTGCGTCATGCGCTTACACAACCTTTCTTCTCTCATTCTAATCCTCCTCGCAGTTGCAGGGATGCAGTCCTGCAAGGCCCCAAAAGATGTAACCTACTTTCAAGACATAGAAAGCGGAAGCATTATAGAAACAACACCGGCATCCGACATAAAGGTGATGCCCGATGACAGGCTCGGCATCATAGTCACCTCAAAAGATCCGGCTCTGGCTTCGCTCTTCAACCTGTACGCCCCGACAACGAAATCAAACCCGGGCGTGACATCCATGCCTGTAACCAATGGCGGAACCTCAGACAACGTAGCCTCCTATGTCGTAGACAGCTTCGGAGACATACAGTTCCCGGTACTCGGCACCCTACATGTAGGAGGGATGCGGCGCTCGCAGATAGCCGAATATATCCAGGACGAACTGAAAAAACGAAACCTCGTTAAAGACCCCATCGTAGTAGTTGACTTCCTAAACCATTCGGTAACAGTACTCGGTGACGTCACCAAACCCGGTCGTGTGACCTTCGACAAAGACCGTTACACCATAATTGACGCCATAGCCGATGCCGGAGACCTCACCATACAGGGAAAGCGTACAGATGTGAAAGTCCTCCGTAACGAAAACGGACGCCAGGTCGCCTATACACTCGACCTGACAAACGCCCAGGAAACAATGCGGTCCCCCGTATATTACCTCCAGCAGAACGATGTCATATACGTATCCCCGACCGATACCCGCAAACGTACGACCACTGCCAACGGTAACGCACCCCTCACCCCCGCATTCTGGATTTCAATAGCATCACTTGTTACGACAATCGCCGTACTCGTTATAAAATAAGAAACACCATATCCCGCCGGCATCATATCTCCCGGCGGGTTCATTGCGTTTTAAAACAATCCATACAGAATCACAAACCAAGACAAGGCCCGCGTCTCTCAAAACCGGCCTTAATAAAAAATAAAACCTTACAACCGTGCAAGATAACGAAAACTTCAAGGACGACAAAAGCCAATCGTCCTTAGACATCAAAAGCATCCTATATGCCGTCATATCCCGATGGTATTGGTTTGCAATATCCCTGTTCATATGCCTTGCCATCGGTATCTATCAAATCAAGAAAACCGAACCGGTCTACTCTTCCACGGCGCAACTATTGCTAAAAGACGAAGACCAGGGCAACTCCTCCGGCGACCTTGGCGGAGCCTTCTCCAACATGGGTCTTCTCAAAACAAATACAAATATACAGAACGAGATTCTGACCATCACCTCCTCCCCGACCATACGGGAGGTCGTGAAACGTCTCAACCTCCAGGTCAACTATACAGTCCCCGGACGGCTGTATAACCCTACAATCTACGGCACAAGCCTCCCCATATCAATCTCCTTCCCGGAGATGCCAGAGGAAAACAGCGCCGGCATGACCGTTACCCTACATAAAAACGGCTCAGCCACCTTGTCCGACTTCATGGCCAATAACGAAGACGTATCAGGCAAACCGGTAAACATCAAGACAATATCCAAAATCGACACAATATCTACACCTGTCGGAAAAATAGTGGTCGCTCCCAATGCCGCGTTCAAACCCGCCAATAAGACCGATGAAGAAATGACCATCTTCATCAACAAGCTCCCCATAGCTTCCACAACCTCAGCTTTCGGAACACGGCTCTCCGCACAAAAACCAAACGACTGCTCCGTTATCGAACTCACATACAACGATGTGTCGCCAGAACGCGCAATAGACTTCCTTAATACCCTCATCGAAGTCTATAACGAAAACTGGATTCGCGACAAAAACCGCATCTCCGTCTCGACATCAGAATTCATCAAGGAACGACTTGCCGTAATCGAAAACGAACTCGGCAATGTAGACTCCGACATATCCTCATACAAATCCACCCACAGGCTTCCCGATGTAGAACAAGCCTCACAAATGTATTTCCAACGCGCCACCTCAGCATCCGACGAGGTTCTGAACTACAACAACCGCCTCGGCATGGCGCGCTACATTCGCAACTACCTCTCCAACTCGGCAAACTCCTACAACGTACTCCCGGCAAACTCCGGCCTGGAAAACCTCTCCATCGAAGGACAGATTACAGCTTACAACAACCTGCTGCTCAAACGCAACCAGATGGTAAGCAACTCATCCGCCTCAAACCCGTTGGTTGTCGACATTGACAACCAACTCGCCGGTATGCGCGAAGCCATCCTAACATCTATCGACAACTACATCGTACTGCTCAATTCCTCGGTACAGATGGCACAGACCTCACAGGCAGCAGCCTCCTCACAACTTGCCGCAAGTCCCACACAGGCCCGCTATCTGCTCTCCGTAGAACGCCAGCAGAAAGTCAAGGAAAATCTCTACCTCTATCTCCTGCAAAAACGCGAGGAGAACGAACTTTCCCAGGCATTTACAGCCTACAACTCACGCCTTATCGCACCTCCCGCCACCGGCGCTCTCATAGCCCCGACCTCGCAGAAAACCCTTCTGATATTCCTCCTCATCGGTCTGGCAATACCGGCCGCCGCAGTATATATCACCGAAATGTTTAACACCAAGGTACGCGGACGCCGCGACTTGGAATGTCTCACCGTACCGTTCCTCGGAGAGATACCACTCGGCTACAAAAAGCGTCACGGCATACAGAAACTACGCCCCGCACGTCCCGAAGAAAAAGACCAGCGAATAATCATGGTCAAAAAAGGCTGCGGCAACGTCATAAACGAAGCCTTCCGAGTAATCCGTACAAACCTCGAAATGATGGCCGACGGAGAAAGCAAGCTCGGACACATAATAGCACTCACCTCGGCAAATCCAGGCTCCGGCAAGACATTTATCACCACAAACCTGGCAGCCGTCCTCGCCATAAAGAACAAAAAGGTAGCCATCGTAGACCTTGATCTTCGCAAGGCATCCCTATCAAAATTCGCCACAAACGCCCCGACAATAGGCGTCACCTCCTACCTCTCAGGACACGCATCACTCGATCAGATACGAACCTCCTACCAGGTAGAAGAGACACGCCCCGATGTCTCCGGCAAACAATTCTCATTTGACATTTATCCTGTTGGCGCAATCCCCCCCAACCCCGCAGAACTCCTCTACTCCCCACGCCTGAAAACCATGCTTGATACGCTACGTAACGAGTATGACTACATCCTTCTTGACTGCCCTCCCGTAGAAGTAATCGCAGATGCCAAGATTATCAACCGTCATGCCGACATGACCATCTTCATAATCCGTTCCGGACTACTCGAACGTGAGATGCTTCCGCAGATTCAGAAATTCTACGACAACCAACGTTACCACAACATGGCCATCATCCTCAACGGCACAGATTACACCTCCATCGCAGGTCTCACCTCCCGTTTTGGTTACGGCTACGGTTATGGTTACGGCTACCGCATAAAGAACGGCAAAAATGCCTATTAATCTATGCCTATATCATCCACCAGTATAATCCAACTAATCCCCTCTAAAACAAATCCGAAAACCATTTCACCATCCTAATATCGGATAGTATAAAAGTAATAGAGGAAAAAACGAAGAGGCGGCGTGTCAAAATGAATTTTGACACGCCG
>CAJUBM010000153.1 GCA_910584735.1 uncultured Muribaculaceae bacterium | reverse complement strand
GCAAAGTTCGCATTTATTCTCCTTTTTAACAACCTACTTTTTACATTGACCCGTAAAAAGTGCCGGAGATACCAGTCACTGGCATCTCCGGCGGGAATATTAAATCAGATGAAGAGAATTGTTCCAAAGCACTTAACAATTGGTTAATGCAGTCCTTACAAAAACACTAATTGCAATTTATGAATCTTGTGTGAATTTTTAGATGATACGTTAATAATTGTTTTATGCTGCAAAGATAAAATTTATTTTGCATAATTCAAACAAATTGATAAAAATTTTTTAAAAAATCTTTCACAACGCCATTGGTGGATCCAATTGGCACGTTCATCGTAAAAAAGTCCGTGTCTCTGCGCCATTTTAGGCACAAGGATACGGATTTTTGGATTTGTAGAGGGTATGATTTTAACAATCTGCCCGGAGTCTGCCCCCTATCTTTATAGGAGTTCTACGGAGCGGGCTATGAACCGCGACAGGTCTTCGCCTCGGAGAAGGCCGTTGCCGAGCAGTGCCAGGTCTATAAGCTGACGCACTACCGGCTGGGTGGAGGCATAGGCGGCTGTGATGTCGCTCACCTGTTTGCGCTCCTTATCAACTTCGCCAAGGAGGGTGTCGGCCTGTTTCTTATCTTCATCGGATGATTTGTCGGAGCGTAGACGCGTTATTTCCGCATTTTTCTCCTCGATACCCTTTTCAAGAGGTTCAATCTTTGTGTCAAGTTCTTTTCCCGCATTTTCTCCGATTTTCTCGATAATCGGATGTGAGGTATTCACCACAAGCGAGTAGCTGTCGGGCATCTCGCCGTAGAAGTTCATGCCCGGCTGTAGCGCGGCCATCTCTTTCATGCGGCGCATGTACTCGTTCTGGGTGATTACAATCGGGGCATCGGTTGGGGCGAGTGCTTCGAAAGATACGAGGAAGGTGGCTTTGTCGACCTTGGGAAGCTGTGAGGTGAACATACCTGAAAGGATATTACGGCGCAGCGGGGTGAGGTCTACTTCGCGGCGGTTGTCTTTAGGTATGAGGTTGCTCACGACATCAGAGTCTACTCGTACGAATCGGCTCTTTTCAATCTTATGTTCGAGGAGTCCTACGAAGTGGCTGTCAAGCTGGCCGTCAAACACAAGCACATTGTAGCCGCTTTCTGTGGCTGACTTTATGTAGTTGTACTGGGCGGTGGTGTCCGTGGAATATAGGAATACTATGTTCCCCTCCTTATCCGTCTGGGACGGCTCTATAAGAGCCTTATATTCTTCTATTGTGAAGTATTTCCCCTCGGTGTCTTTCAGAAGGCAGAATTTCATGGCCTGCTCGCAGAATTTCTCATCTGTCAGCATGCCGTATTCTATGAAAATCTTTATGTCATCCCATTTCTGCTCGAAATCAGCACGGTTGTTGCGGAAGATTTCATCAAGACGTCCGGCCACCTTCTTTGTGATGTAAGACGATATTTTCTTTACGGCAGAGTCGCTTTGCAGATAGGAGCGGCTTACATTCAAAGGTATGTCGGGAGAGTCTATCACACCCTGGAGGAGCATCATAAACTCGGGTACCACGCCTTCAACCGAGTCGGTGACGTAAACCTGGTTGCAATATAGCTGTATGCGGTTCTTGGTCACCTCGAAGTTGTTCTTTATCTTCGGGAAGAACAGTATGCCGGTGAGCGTGAATGGGTAGTCGACATTGAGATGTATCCAGAACAGCGGATCGTCCTGGCCGGGATAAAGTTCATGGTAGAAGTCCAGATAGTCCTTATCGGTGAGGTCGGACGGTTTCTTTGTCCATGCCGGTTCGGTGATGTTGATTATGCGGTCACGGTCGGTGTCAACCATCTTGCCGTCCTTCCATTCTTGTTCCTTGCCGGAAACTACCGGCACCGGCAGGAAACGGCAGTATTTGCGCAACAGGGCGTCTATACGTGTCTGTTCCAGGAACTCCTTGTTATCATCATCGATGTGGAGTATTATGTCAGTTCCACGCACGGTCTTGTCGCAAGGTTCGAGAGTGAACTCCGGCGAGCCGTCACATTCCCATTTCACGGCTTCAGCCCCCTCTTTGTACGACAGAGAGTGTATCTCCACCTTCTTTGCCACCATAAAGGCCGAATAGAAGCCAAGGCCGAAATGGCCGATAATGGCGTTGGCGTTGTCCTTGTATTTTTCAAGGAACTCCTCGGCGCCGGAAAACGCAATCTGGTTGATGTACTTTTCAATATCATCGGCGGTCATGCCGATACCGTGGTCCGAGACGGTAAGCGTGCCGGCTTCCTTGTCGACGGTGACCCTTACGTTCATCTCGCCGAGTTCGCCCTTGAAGTCTCCGAATGAGGAGAGGGTCTTTAATTTCTGTGTGGCATCGATGGCGTTTGACACGAGTTCGCGGAGGAATATCTCGTGGTCGCTGTAAAGGAACTTTTTGATAACCGGGAATATATTCTCGGTAGTAACTCCGATTGTACCTTTCATATCTTATATTGTGTTGGTTTTGTAGTCAGTTATGTATAACATCGGGGATTAATATCCCATCATGTCTATAACAAATGGCAAAATAAATGCCAGTCTTGCTGGACTGGCATTTGTCTGTAAAAAACGTTAAAATGTGTGGTTGCCGACTGACAAATTTTCCGATTCAGGATGTCTTGCGGTCATTCACGCCTATTCGTCTGACGATGGCGGCAGTGCTTTTTGTCCCGAACCATCGGTAGAGGCATCGGGGGGGAGCGTACGGTCGGCCGGATGGGTTACCTCAGTGGTAATCTTGTCTGCCTCCTTGTCGTATCCTACAGAGATGGAATCTCCTTGCAGCAGTTCGGAGTTCAGAATCAGTTCGGCCAGGGGGTCTTCCAGATATTTCTGTATGGCACGTTTCAGCGGACGGGCGCCATACTGTTGGTCATATCCCTTGGTCGCGATATACTCTTTTGCATCGGGGGTGATGGAGAGGGTATATCCTTGTTGCAGGATTCGGTTGCGGAAGCCTCGTAGCTCAATATCTATAATCTTGAATATCGCGTCTTTGTCGAGTTGGTCGAACATGACGATGTCATCGATACGGTTCAGGAACTCAGGGGCGAAAGCCTTGTTCAGAGCCTTCTGTATCACCCCGTGGGTGTAGTCCTTCTCCTTTTCCGAGGCGCGTGTGTTAAACCCTACTCCGGCACCGAAATCCTTGAGTTGGCGGGTGCCTATGTTTGAGGTGAGGATGATGAGTGTGTTCTTGAAGTCAACACGGCGTCCGAGACTGTCGGTAAGACGGCCTTCGTCAAGCACTTGCAGCAGCAGGTTGAACACATCGGGATGGGCCTTCTCAATCTCATCGAGCAGTACCACCGAATATGGACGGCGGCGCACCTTTTCTGTGAGTTGTCCCCCCTCCTCGTAGCCTACATATCCCGGAGGCGCGCCAACCAGTCGGCTGACGGTGAATTTCTCCATATATTCGCTCATGTCGATGCGTATCAGCGCGTCTGACGAATCGAACAGATATTCCGAGAGCTTTTTTGCAAGATGGGTCTTGCCTACGCCTGTAGGGCCGAGGAACATGAACGTGCCTATCGGTTTGTTGGGGTCTTTAAGGCCGACACGGTTGCGGCGTATTGCCTTCACAATCTTGTCAATGGCATCGTTCTGGCCTATAATCTCAGATTGGAGCTTGGGCGCCATCTCTCTCAGACGCGAGCCTTCGGCCTGGGCGATACGCTGCACGGGTACGCCGGTCATCATCGCCACTACTTCGGCCACTTTGTCCTCATCCACTGTGACGCGGTCATCCTGAAGCTGCTTTTCCCATTTCTCGGTTGCTTGGGCAAGGTCTTGTTTCAGGGTCTGTTCACGGTCGCGGAAAGATGCAGCCTTCTCAAAGTCCTGTGCCTGGGCGGCTGCCAACTTTTGTTTGCCGGCTTCGATGATTTCTTCTTCAAGACGCTCTATCTCCTGCGGCACTACGATGTTGGTGATATGGGCTCGCGACCCGGCCTCGTCCAAGGCATCAATCGCCTTGTCGGGGAAGTTTCGGTCGCTTATATATCTTTCGGTCAGAGATACACATGCTTTCAGGGCGTCGTCGGTGTACTCCACGTTGTGGTGGTCCTGATACTTCTCCTTTATGTTGTTGAGAATCTGTAGGGTTTCCTCCGGCGAGGTCGGTTCCACCATAACTTTTTGGAAACGGCGTTCCAGGGCGCCGTCCTTTTCGATATTCTTTCGATATTCGTCAAGGGTGGTGGCGCCGATGCATTGTATCTCCCCCCTTGCCAGGGCCGGTTTCAGAAGGTTGGCGGCATCCATTGTACCTGCGGCGTTACCTGCGCCGACTATTGTGTGGAGTTCGTCAATGAAAAGAATCACGTTGGGGTTCTTGGACAGTTCGTTGAGGATGGCCTTGATTCTTTCCTCGAACTGACCTCGGTACTTGGTGCCGGCCACGATGGAGGCCATATCGAGAGAGACCACTCGTTTGTCGAACAGTATGCGCGACACCTTGCGTTGTACGATTCGCAATGCCAGTCCCTCCACGATTGCCGACTTGCCTACGCCGGGTTCGCCAATCAGCACGGGGTTGTTCTTCTTACGCCTGCTCAGAATCTGGGCGAGACGTTCGATTTCGGTCTCACGACCGACAACAGGGTCAAGGCGACCGTCCTCGGCGGCGCGAGTCATGTCGTTGCCGAATTTATCGAGGGTAGGGGTGTCGTTGCCCCGGTCGCGCACGGTGTTGCGGCGCACGGGTTCATCGGACGGCGAGTTGTAGGCCCCGGTGCGGTTGCCGCGCGGAGCTTCCTCCTCTTCGTCCTCTTCTTCGTCGGTATATCCTGCGCCGGCCTGTGGTTCACCTTTCACATTGGTGAGCAACCCGAGCAGCGATGCATAGTCGATACCTGCCTGACGGAAAGGCACTATAAATTTCATACGTTGGATTTCCGGGTTGTGCAGTATGGCCAGCAACAGGTGCTCGGTATCAACGGTGTTGCTCCGAAGCATCCGGGCCTCCAATACGGAGAGCTTGACCAGACGGTTGCTCAGATCGCTCACCGATACTTCTCCGCCAAGGGGAGCGGTGGAGTCGTATAGCGAGTTGTCAAGCTCCTGCCGCAGCTGGTAGACCGAGACATTGCGTGAGGCCTTCTCCAAGAGGGCGAACACACGTGAACCCGTATCGCCCAGCAGTGCCAGGAACAGATGTTCCGGCGTTATGGTGGAATTGTTATGGCGAATCGCCTCCTGGCGGCTCTGGTCCAGAACATTTTTTAATTCAGTGGAAAAGTTGATGTCCATTATGTAGTTGTTCTACTGAAAGTTTTACACTCGGCTTTCTGCACGAGGCGGGAGCTTTCATCGCACCACCTTATATGGTATGCGCGGCTAATTATGGCGTGGAGCATTTTGTTATCCGATACGCGCGCCTCGGCAATTCCTTTGATTATTATATAACGGCAAAAGCTGTGCCAAAAATATGTTGGGTTGGCAAAGACGTACTTAAAAAACTTTAAAATCCATTCCGATTCCAAAATTACTAATTATTCGCGAATTCTTCGTATATTTGATGTAGTCTTGGGCTAATATTTTGACTACAAGGTTATTTTTGAGAATTCGCGTGAGGATGGGCAATGGATAAGAAATTGGTAGTGTGTTTGGTTACGCTATATTTCTCACGCTTTCAAATAACTCTTTTACTTTGATGCAAAGTTAGCATTTATTTTTGGATTACGCCTCATTCCGGGGCGTAATTCTCTTTTATATTGCTTTTTCCGCGTCGCGGAAGCGACTATGCTTCAATAAGAAAAATACGAAATAAGGATACCATCATATAGAGGCGGAGTTTCCATAACCAC
>CAJUBM010000152.1 GCA_910584735.1 uncultured Muribaculaceae bacterium | reverse complement strand
CTTTATTTGATGATTTCTAAACTAACGCGATTTTATCGCACCAGTAGTAATCTGTAATTTTATGTCGTGTTTGCGGGCCATGGCACGGAACGACTCTGCCCATTCGCGGGAGATGGTACAGAAATCAACCTCGCGGGGGTGGAGATCGAGTTTGCCGTTCTCATACTTGCGGAAGTCAAGAATCTGGTTTATCAGTCGTTTCAGAATCCTGATATTTTTGGATGCTATTTTCAGCAGGGTTTGTTGGCGCGGGGTTAGGTTGGACGCTCCGCAGATCTGCTCTATGGGCTCGGATATGAGGGTGAGTGGTGTGCGCAGGTCGTGCGACACGTTTGTGAAGAACATCAGCTTTGACTGTGTGGCCTCCCGGAGTTGCCGGTTGAGCGATTCCTGTAGGTCGCGCTGCTCTTCAAGAAGATGGTTCTGTTCAAGGAGGACCTTTTGGTGTTTCTTATGTTGCCAGAATGTCCTTAGTAGCAGGAACAGGAAGCCGGCTAACAGCAACAGTATGGCTATTACGGCATAGAACAATATGGTCTGGGCCGAATGTCGTTCCCAAAACTCCTCTACCTGCCCTTTTAGAATCTTTATTTTGGAGGTCTCTTCACGAAGTGACTCGTTCTGAAGCAGCAATATGTCGGCGTTCGTCAGGTCTACTGCTGAAGATGGAGGCAGGTAAAGCACCGTGTCGTAGGGTTCGTGGCGCAATATCTTCAGGGCCGTACGTACTAATAGATGTCCTTCGGTAGGATAGAGGAAGGTGGCGTCTATCACACTGTCGGCCACAGCCTTGATGCCGATTTCCGGGGCTGCGTCCACTCCGATGACGTAGGGATGCAGCCCTCGGCGCCGTGCGGTCTCGGAAGCGGCTATGGCCATGATGTCATTGTGGGCATAAATCAGGTCTGCATCCGGGTAGAGGTTGAGAAGCGAGTCGGCCACATGGGCGCTTTCCTCGTAGTTCCAGTCGCCGTACCCTTCGCCTACTATGTCCATGTCGTTCTTTTCGGAGAGTCCCTGTAGGAAGCCTAAGTGTCGTTCGGTGGCGGGTGTGGAGCTTTGGCGTCCTCTTATCTCTATGATTTTGGCGCCATGTTTGGTGAGATGCCGGGCATATTGTGCGGCCTGCAAGCCGATACCCCGGTTATCGCCACCCTGGAAGGCCGTGTATGAGTCGCCGTTGATGCTTCTGTCGAAGATTATCACCGGTATGCCCGAATCGTATGCCTTTTTTATTATAGGAGTTATGGCATCGGCCTCGTTGGGGGCCGCGATGATTATGTCGAATTTGTTTTTTATGAAATAATTAATGTCGGCAATCTGTTTGTCGTTGCTGTCATCAGCCGAGCGTATCTCCACCTCCGCTTCGGGATGGAACATAATCTCGCGGTTTATTTCTTCGTTCATTTTTGACCGCCATGCGTCCGAACTGCATTGGGATACGCCTATGCGGTACTTCTTTTCCTGAGAGCAGGAGCATAATGTCGCCAATATGGCGAGTGCTGCCAATATGATATGGATAGGATTGGAGCGTTTCATGGTATTTTGGAATATGCCGGATGTGAAATAAGGCCGAAGCCATACGGCTTTATACAGCTAACGCAAAGTTAAGAGGATTTTTTATTAAAAAAAAGGCTTAAGGTTGCAAAATCAGTGCATTGCAACAATTGTGATAGTTTTTGGCTGATTTGTTGCATTGAAAAAGTGCCGATTATATTAGTTTTGCAACGTAGACCACGATACGTGATTTTTGTATGTGTGGCCGGAATACAAACCATCGGAAAAACAAGTACACGATTAAATATGGTATCTAAGAAAAATATCGCGGCAGTGTTGGCCGTGTCTGTTGCGCAGGTTCTCCCTGCATCGTTGTGGGCCTCGTCGGAGGGGTCGGTGCGTGTGGAGCATCTGGGTACCAACAACACCCTGGTAAGGGTAGTCGGAGAGGGTGACATGCTTTTGTTTCCTGTGCAGGAATCTATCGATGACGCCCGGGTGAACGTGCTGGTTGACGGGAAACTTGACCGTACATTAAATGTGCGTCTGGCGAAATCGAAGGTAGACTATAGTGTGCCTTTCGACCTTACACCTTATAAGGGGAAGGATGTGGTATTGAACATCGTCACATCGCAGGGGCGTGCCAATGTCAGGGAGGCTAAGGAGGATGCCTGCTGGAGTAACATTGTGGTCACCGACACTTTCCCGGTTGAGAATCGCGAGAAGTATCGCCCTGCCTTCCATCACACACCGCTCTACGGTTGGATGAACGACCCGAACGGAATGTTCTATAAGGACGGCGTATGGCATCTCTATTACCAGTGGAATCCCTATGGTTCGAAATGGCAGAATCTGGCATGGGGACATTCTACATCGCCCGACCTTGTAAACTGGACCCACCATAAGGCCGCTATCGAACCTGACGGGTTGGGTATGATATTCAGTGGAAGTTCCGCGCTTGACCCCGGCAATACCGCCGGTTTCGGCGAGGATGCCGTGGTGGCTCTCTATACTTCTGCGGATGTGAGCCAGATGCAGTCGTTGGCATGGAGCAAGGATAACGGCGCCACGTTCACTAAGTTTCCCGGGAACCCGGTGATAACGCTCGAAAGCGAGGCCCGTGACCCGAATATGTTTTGGAACAAAGAGACCGGCAAGTGGAATCTGCTCCTGGCCCATGCCCTGGAGCATGAGATGCTGGTGTTCTCATCGCCCGACCTTAAGACATGGACTCTTGAAAGTGCTTTCGGCAAGGGCTTGGGTGCTCAAGATGGAGTATGGGAGTGCCCAGACCTCTTCAAACTGCCGGTTGACGGCACAGGAGAGGAGAAGTGGGTGTTACTTTGCAATCTTAATCCCGGCGGACCGTTCGGAGGAAGCGCCACACAATATTTTATAGGAGATTTTGACGGTAAGACCTTCACTGCCGACACCCTTGCGGACGGTACCGTGCCTACGAAATGGCTTGACCACGGGAAGGACCATTATGCCACGGTAAGCTGGAGCGATGCTCCCGACTCGCGCCGCACGGTAATCGGATGGATGAGCAACTGGCAGTATGCCGCCGAGGTGCCCACGATGCAGTTCCGCAGCGCCAACACCCTGCCCCGTGAGATAGGTCTCTACCGGGCAGCGGACGGACAGGTATATGCCTCCTCGACCCCGTCACCTGAACTTGAGGCTATGCGTGGCACGGTTGTCGCATCGGCCAAATCATTCAAAGCAACATCCAAACCGCGTGTATTCCGGCTCCCTCAGGCAAACGACGGTATCTGCGAGATACTTCTTGACATAGATTCCGACAAGGCGTCTGATGTGGAACTGCTGCTTGCCAACGATGCAGGCGACAAGGTCGCCATGACCTATAGCCCAGCCTCCGGGACAATCAGCATGGACCGCAGGGAGAGCGGTATCGTGGATTTCAGCCAGGATTTCCCGGCTGTGACCTCCGCCCCTGTTCATGATTCGGGGACACTTTCGCTTCGTATATTCGTAGACCGCTCGAGCATCGAACTGTTTGAGAACCGTGGCCGGGTAGCGATGACGAACCTTGTGTTCCCCACCAAACCGTACACCACACTCTCTATCCGCACCGCAGACAAGCAGGCTCGTATAACTAATCTTAAAATCTATTCCTTAAATCCCTCAGCATCGCTCTGACGGAAAAACAAAAACTTATGGATATTTCCCAATCTATGGCCGCTACTAAAAAAAGCTCTTTGTTGCAGCTTGTGCCCGTGATGCTGTGTTTCTTTGCCATGGGCTTCGTGGATTTGGTAGGCACTGCGTCAAATTATGTGCAGAAAGATTTACAACTGACTGATGCGCAGGCTAATCTGTTTCCTTCGTTGGTGTTCTTCTGGTTCTTGATATTCTCGGTGCCTACCGGGATGCTCATGAACCGCATAGGGAGGAAGAAGACCGTATTGATTTCCCTCGGGGTGACGGCGGTGTCGCTCATCATTCCCCTTACCGGTGAGGGATATTGGACTATGCTGGCGGCCTTCTCGCTGCTTGGCATTGGTAACGCTATCATGCAGACCTCGCTTAACCCATTGGTTACAAATCTTATAAATGGTGACAAATTGGCTTCGACCCTTACGTTCGGCCAGTTTGTCAAGGCAATAGCGTCCTTCCTTGCGCCGATACTTGCCGCCTGGGGAGCTACCACCTATATGCCTACATTCGGCCTCGGCTGGCGTGTGCTTTTCGCAATCTATGCCATTGTCAGCTTCCTGTCTGTGTCGGTGCTTGCCGCCACCCCCATTGAAGAGGAGCGTCCCGACAAGGCTTCCGGCCCTGTCGAGTGTATGAAGTTGCTGGGACGTCCGTTCATATTGTTATGCTTTCTCGGTATCATGTGCCATGTCGGTATCGATGTCGGCACGAACACTACGGCGCCGAAGATAATAATGGAGCGTCTTGCTCTGCCGCTGGAGGATGCAGGCTTCGCCACAGGAGTATATTTCATTTTCCGTACAGCGGGCTGTTTCCTCGGAGCTTTTATACTGCGATCTGTCTCTGCCCGCAGCTTCTTTATGCTTAGCGTGGTTATGATGCTGGTTGCTATGGCGATACTTTTCACGGCAGATACCCTGTGGCTCATCTATGCCGGCATAGCCCTGATTGGGTTCGGCAACTCCAACGTATTCTCAATTATATTCGCGCAGGCGCTTACGGCCTCTCCTCGTGAGAAAAACGAGGTGTCAGGTCTGATGATAATGGGTCTGTTCGGAGGCACTGTATTCCCCTTGGCAATGGGCTATGCCGCCGATGCCGTAGGGCAGTGGGGTGCCGTGGCCGTAATGATCGTGGGAGTGGCCTACCTCCTATATTATACGTTAAAGATAAAGCGTGCGTAAATTCCGCAGGCTACATATATAAACCGATAAAACCGATTAAAAAGAGATAATCTTATCATGAATGACGTTGTAGTTGGAATGGGCGAGGCGCTGTGGGATGTGCTTCCCGAAGGTAAAAAGATAGGGGGTGCCCCTGCGAATTTCGCATACCATGTTTCGCAGTTCGGACTTGAAAGCTGTGCCGTTAGCGCTGTCGGCAACGATGCGCTCGGGGATGAACTTCTGGAGAATTTCACTTCGAAGGGAGTCAAGAACCTTATCGAGAGAGTGCCTTATCCTACCGGTACGGTACAGGTCGAGATTGACCAGGCCGGTGTACCCCAATATGAGATAAAAGAGAATGTGGCATGGGACAATATTCCATACACGGCGCGTCTTGAGGCTTTGGCCGAACGTACGCGGGCCGTATGCTTCGGTTCTCTGGCACAGCGCAACGTGGTTTCGCGCAACACTATCAACCGCTTCCTTGACGCAATGCCCCAGGACGAGGAACGCCTTATTGTGTTTGACGTGAATCTGCGCCAGGGCTTCTATAACAAGGAGATTCTGTGCAATTCGATGAAACGTTGCAATATCCTTAAGATTAACGATGAGGAACTGGTAACGGTGAGCCGCATGTTCGGCTATCCCGGCATAGACCTCCAGGACAAGTGCTGGATTCTGTTGGGTAAATATAACCTTAAGATGCTGATTCTTACCTGCGGGATAAACGGCAGCTATGTGTTTACGCCCGGAAATGTATCTTTCCAGCCTACGCCGAAAGTGGAGGTGGCCGACACGGTAGGGGCAGGCGATTCGTTCACGGCTGCATTTATAGCCAACATCCTCAAAGGACACGATGTGAAGGAATCCCATCGTATCGCTGTCGAGACCTCGGCGTATGTCTGCACCCGTCCCGGTGCGATGCCGGTGTTGCCGACATCCATCGTGGGATGACAGATCTATAAATTGGTATATTTATTAGAATACCATAAATAGTAAAGGTATCTTTTAGTGGCGCCGGACCTCCGGGACGGCAGGCCACCCGAAGAGGCGCAGTTATAGAAAGGGAAATATCCTATTTCATTCGG
>CAJUBM010000151.1 GCA_910584735.1 uncultured Muribaculaceae bacterium | reverse complement strand
TGAGCCTTTTCGGGTGGCCTGCCGTCCCGGAGGTCCGGCGCCACTACCATCCGGCGCCACTTTGAAGTTCCTAAAGAATAAGGTATTGGTTTGGTTATACCTGTTTGTCGGTGTTATTCTCGTCAGTGAGGGTGGTGGAGGTGGGATTGGCGTTGTTGTCCTGTGGCGGCAGATCTTTGAGGGTGCCGAATATCTTGGCAAGGTGTTTCTGCCGGAAGTTTTCAAGCAGTTCCCAGAAGTTCGGCACGAAGAGGGTGCCTACAATGGCATTGACGAACATACCGAACACTACCGCTGTGCCGAGTGCCACGCGGCTTGCGGCTCCGGCCCCGGTGGCGAACAACATGGGCATCACGCCGAACACGAAGGCGAACGCCGTCATCATAATCGGGCGGAAGCGTATCTTTCCGGCATCAAGGGCTGCCTGTTGCACACTGTTCCCGGCCTTTCGGAAGTCGATGGCGTATTCCACGATAAGGATGGCGTTCTTGGCAGACAGACCCAGCAGGAGGATTATGCCTATCTGCGTGTAGATACTGATGCTCTGGTTCATGAAGATACACCCTATCATCGTGCCCAGTATGGCCGTAGGCATGCTGACAACCACGGCGATGGGGTCGGTCCAACTTTCATATTGCGCCGCAAGCACGAGGATTGTGAGTAATATGGCGAAGAGCAGCACTATAGTGACCGTAGTGCCTGACTGCGTTTCTTGGTATGCCTCGCCGGTCCATGCATATGAGTAGTTGTTGCCAAGAGCCTTTTCCACGATTTCCTCCATGGCCTTTATGCCGTCGCTTGAACTGGTCCCTTTTGATGGCGTGGCTGTGAGCGCGGCGGTAGGGTACATGTTATAGCGGCTCTCGGATGCCTGCCCGAATGTCTCGGTTATCTTTGTGAATGATGAGAATGGCACCATCTCGCCCGAGGCATTGCGCACACTCAGGGCCGCGATGTCGTCTATACCTTTCCGTGCCGTGGCATCGGCTTTCAGATTCACCTGGTAGACGCGTCCGAACTCTACGAAGTCGTTGACGTAGCTGCCACCCATGAATGAGGATAGGGTAGAGAACACCGAAGAGAGCGAAAGGCCCTGTAGCTCTACCTTGTCGCGGTCTATGTCCAGGCGGTATTGCGGCACCTCTCCTTCATAGAGCGATGTTACGGAGGCTATGCGTGGATCGCCGGCAGCCTCGGACTGGATTGCGGCCACGGCTTTCTGCATCTCGGCCGCGCCGAGATTGTTGATGTCGAGTAGCTGCATTTCCAAGCCCGAAGACACACCAAGGCCAGGTATGGCCGGGGGATTCACGGCGAATACTATGGCATCCTGTGTCGCTTCCCCCAGTTCTACAATCCGGTCGATTACGGCATTGACGCTTTCCGATTTGGCCTTGCGTTCGGCCCAGGGCTCAAGTACGACGAACATGGAACCGAGGTTGCTTCCCGCACCTCCGGCGATGAAAGAGAAACCGGAGATTGACATTACGTCTTTTACGCCGGGGATTGCCAATACTTTCTTCTCAAGGTCGCTTACCGTGGCCTGTGTGCGGGAGAGCGATGCCCCGGTAGGAAGCTGTACGGACGCTATGCAGTAGCCCATATCCTCTGACGGGACGTATGATGTAGGCCATTTCATGAATCCCCAGAACGCCAGGGCGGTAAGTCCGAGATAGAGGAGGATTGACATCCGTGGGCGTTTCAGAAACTTCCCTACGATGGTGGCATAAAGCCCCGAGGTCTTGTCATACCCCTTGTTAAACCATCGGTAGATGAAGAAGTTTGACTGTTTGCGTGGTTTTAGGAACAATGCACACATGGCCGGGGTGAAAGTCAGGGCGTTGAAGCCTGAGAAGGCGGTCGATACGGCGATTGTGAGAGCGAACTGTTTGTATAGCTCCCCGGTAATGCCGCTGATGAACGCTGTCGGCACGAACACCGATAAAAGAACAAGTACTTCGCCTATAATCGGCCCTTTTAGTTCTTGCATGGCTTTCTCCGCAGCCTGCTTGCGGTTGAGCTTCCCTTGGTCGACAAGTCGCGCACAGTCCTCCACCACCACTATGGCGTCATCGACCACTATGGCTATTGCCAGCACGAGACCGAACAGGGTGAGGGTGTTGAGTGTGAAACCCATCAGTTTCATAACCGCGAAGGTGGCAATCAGTGATACCGGTATGGTAAGCATCGGAATAATCACCGTCCGCCAGTTCTGAAGGAACAGCAGTATCACAACCATTACGATTGCCACAGTCTCAAGGAATGTCACGAATACGTCATCAATAGAGGCTGTAACAAACTCCGTGGTGTCAAGTATCACATGGTATTTTACGCCCGGAGGAAAATATTGCTCAAGTTCGGAGAGTTTATGTTTCACTTCCTTTGCTACGGACAGGGCGTTGGAACCAGGCGTCTGGTTGACGCCTAACAGTGCCGCCTCACGTCCTGAAACTTGCGCTATGGCCGAATAGCTGTCACTGCCAAGGTCGATTTTTGCAATATCGCGCAGGCGCAACAGGCTACCGTCAGGGTTGGTCTTTATGATAATGTCGCCGAACTGTGTGGAGGTGGTGAGGCGTCCTTTTGATGTGAGGGTGAACTGGAAGGCATCGCCTGATGCCTGCGGAGGTTCGCCTACACTGCCCGCTGACACCTCCATGTTCTGTGACTGTATTGCCGCAATCACATCGGCCGGGGTTACATCGCGAATCTTCATTACCGCCGGGTCAAGCCATACACGCATGCTGTATTCGCCGGCGCCGAAAGCACTTACGCCACCTACGCCGGGGAGGCGTGAAAGTTCGTCGACGAGATTGAGTTTGGCATAGTTCGTAAGATACAGCGCGTCATATCTCGCAGGGTCGTCACTTTCAAGGGCTATGAAAAGCACGTTGTTGGTCGAGCGGGAGGAAACCGACACTCCCTGTTGTTTCACGCTGGTGGGCAAGGTGGGTTCGGCCATTGATACCCGGTTCTGCACCTTTACGGACGCCATATCCACATCGGTGCCGGTCTTGAATGTGATGGTGAGGTTGTAGCTTCCATCATTGCCGGAGGTGCTGCTCATGTACATCATCCCTTCTACGCCGTTGACTTGCTCCTCGATAGGCACACCTACCGTCTTTGCAACTGTTTCGGCGTCAGCGCCGGGATATGAGGCAGAAATCTGTACCGTAGGGGGTGTGATGTCGGGATATTGCGCCACCGGCAGACTGATAACCGCGATAAGCCCCACTATTATCATCAGCACGGCTATAACGGTGGCAAAAATCGGGCGGTCTATGAAAAAACGTGAAAACATCGTGTTGGATTTTGGGGTGGGGTGATGTTTTAGGGGAATATTAGAAGTATCGAAACCCTTTTAGGATTATTTCGTAAGCACGGGTTTTATTTCCATGCCGTTTCTGACTTTCAGCATGGCCCGTGTAACATACTTAGTGTCGGGAGAAAGTCCTTCGGTGACGATACGCATGGAGTCGCGGTAAAGCTCTCCTACCTTTATCGGGGTGTAGACCACCCGGTTCGAATCATTTACCGTATATACATATTTCCCCAGCTGGTCGGTGCCGATAGAGGCATCCTTTACAAGGACGGCTCTTGGACTGGTGGCGTATGGGAGATTGATTGTGACATACATACCCGAGCGTAGTTCCCCGTAGGGATTCTTGATTACGGCACGTGTCTTTAGAGCCCCGGTGCCTTTGTCTATCTCCGGCGCCATATAGTCCAGCCGTGCCGTATAACTGTGTGGCAGACTCTCAGAGAAAGTCACCGGGATATTTGCCAGCAGCGTGTCGCTTCGGTTCCCCTTGTCCTCAATCATCATTTTCAGATACTGGTTGTCTTCGATGAAGAATATCACATACATCTCGCTGTCATCGTAGAGGGTGGCGAGTTTTACGGCCTCGCCGGCTCCGTCAAGATATGCTCCCGGGTCGGGAATGGCACTTGATATATGGCCGGCGAATGGTGCTTTTATCGTGCAGTATCCGAGGGTTGTCATGGCTGATTCGAGGGCGGCGCGGGCGTTCTTGATTTCGGCCCGGCTCTGTAGCATGGCGCTTTCGGCCTGCTGTACCTCCATCTGCGATACGGCATCGGCCTGCAACGCTTTCTTTACCGCCTCGTAATGGCTTGCCGCATATTCGTAGGCGCTTTGGGCGCTTTCAAGCCTGGCCTGGGCCTGGGTCACGGCATCACGATACTGCGTGTCTTCTACACGGAACAGAATCTGTCCCCGCTGTACATAATCTCCGGCGTTATAGTTCTGCGTTCTCAGATACCCGTTTACCCTGGCAACTATGTCTACCGTAGATTTCGCAGAGAGATAGCCGGGGTAGGCTTTGTGGAGAACCACGGAGTCGGTCTCAACTTTGGCTACGTCTATATCCATTGCCCCATCGGAGGCCTTCGCGGATTTATGGCCGCACCCGGTGGCGATGGTGGCGCCGACTATCGCACAGGCTATCGTATATGGCAGGAATGTCTTCATCGGTGTATTGTTCTTTTTATTCAGATTCGGTATTTGTGTTAATTGACCGGGGCGGCGGTCCATCCCCCTCCGAGCGACTGGTAGAGCGCGACTAATGCCGTTGCGGCCTGTCCCCGGAGGCTTACGAGGGAAAGATCGTTCTCCAACAGCGACATCTGTGCGTCGACCACGTTTGAAAACGCTGTAAGTCCCTGTTTGTAGAGGTCGACTGACAGTTCCAGTGTCTTGGTGCTTTGCTGCACAACCTTTTCGGTGGCATCAATGCTCATTAGTGAGAACTTGTAGGCCGACATGGCGTTGTCCACCTCCTGCACGGCAGTCATGACCGTAAGGTTGTAGTTGTCTATCCCGGCAAGCATCTGTTCCTTGGCTATGGCGGTGGAATAGCGCCGGGACATGCCGCTGAATACAGTCCAGGACAGGGTGGGGGCAATGGAGTAGGTGAATGATTTTTTCGTGAACAGATCATCTGCGCGGTGTGCCGAGGTGCCTATCGAACCGTTGATTGACAGGGTGGGCAGGAAATCTTTTTTAGCAACGCCGAGTTCGGCGGCATATGCGGCCAGTTCCCACTCTGCGGCTATTATGTCGGGGCGGCGGCGCAGCAGATCCATCGGGATTCCGACTGCCGGAATCTGCCTGTAGTCGGGCATATCAGCTTTTAAAGAGAGACGCGCGGCAACTTCATCGGGGTATCTGCCTAACAGTATCGCCAACGAGGTGAGCGATGCCCTGATTGAGTTTTCAAAGGAAGGGATAGAGGAGAGCGTGGAGTAATACACAGTACGCGCCTGTGATACATCAAGCATGGATGCCAGTCCGGCCTCATGTCGGGCTTCGGTGATTTTCACTACTTTTTCTTGTGATAAAAGATGGCGCCGGGCAACTTCGAGTTCACATTGGTACATCCTCAGTTCGATGTAGGTCTTGGCAATATTGGCTGCCACGGAAATCATAGCGGCGTCACGCTGGGCCCGTGATACGTTCAATAATGCTTTCTTTGCCTTGGCCTGCGCTGTGATTTTGCCGAACAGGTCAATCTCCCAGTTCATCGAAAGACCTAACGAGAAAAAGTCGGTCGTCTCTGCCGGATGGGATGGTATGGTGGTTTCCGCCGATGTACGCGCCTTCTGCCATCCGGCTGACATATCAACTGTAGGATAATAGGCCGAACGGGCCATGAGCAACGTGTTACGCGCAATCTCTATCCTTCGAGAGGCCATAAGCAGATTATAGTTGCCGGCCTCGCCTTCGGCGATTAGTGAATCGAGGGTGGCATCGTTGAAATTCTTCCACCAGCAATCATCCGATGGCGGCAACGGATTGGGATGTTCATCGTAAACCCATCTATCGGGCAGCGAATCGTTAAGGTATCGGGCCGGTGTATTCTCGCCTAAGGCATATATGCCGAACGCGATTATGAAAATAAATAGTTGAAACAGACGGTTATGAACCATATATTGACATGGGCGCCTATGGTAGCGCCGCTAAAATTATAACTATTTCGTGATTGTCAACGTTCACATTATAGGAGATTTTTTTATATTGCTGTCCGATAAAAGTTAAAAACAGCAAAATATCATGGCTCGGCTGCT
>CAJUBM010000150.1 GCA_910584735.1 uncultured Muribaculaceae bacterium | reverse complement strand
GGCCTGCCGTCCCGGAGGTCCGGCGCCACTATAAAGTTACCTCGGATAATGTTTTTCGTTGGAAGACAGGTGTCTCCGAATTATGACACATTTACATCGGTTTATATATCACAATGGAGGAATCTCCAATGCTACTATCAAAGCTCCGCTACGACACTGATAACATATTTTAACTATTACCGAAAGTTTATAATCTCCATACCTTGGATATTCCGCTTTTTAAAGCAAATTAATCCCAACCTACACATAAGCCTCCGATTTAGTATATCTCTAAGCCACAATCCCTGTTAAAATATTTTCACATACATAATTGCGGTTTTTTCCGTAACTTTGTAACGCAAAAAATCCAAATAGGAAACAAATTTCTAACGTAACTACATACATCGCAAACACATGAAGAAGAGCGCATTGCAGAAAGCCCGCGCGGCTTACCAGCCCAAGCTCCCAATCGTACTCACCGGCGCGGTAAAGGCCGAAGCCGGACACGCTACCAACTCGGTGGCTGACCAGGAGGCTATAAAGAATCTCTTTCCCAACACATACGGACTGCCCGAACTGAAGTTCGAGAAAAGCTCCACCCCCACCCCGTCAAAGCCTGTAAATGTAGGTGTAATACTCTCAGGCGGACAGGCTCCGGGCGGACACAACGTAATCTGCGGACTTTTCGATGGCATCAAGAAAGTACACCGCGATTCAAAACTCTACGGCTTCCTTATGGGTCCCGGCGGCTTCGTCAACCACGACTATATGGAACTCACCGCCGAATTCATCAAGGACTACCGCAACACCGGCGGTTTCGACATCATCGGCTCGGGCCGCACCAAGCTCGAAACCAAGGAGCAGTTCGACAAAGGTCTTGAAATACTGCGCGAACTCAACATCTCGGCACTCGTAATCATCGGCGGTGACGACTCCAACACCAACGCCGCCGTATTGGCCGAATACTACAAGAGCATCAATGCAGGCGTACAGGTTCTCGGTTGCCCCAAGACCATCGACGGCGACCTCAAGAACGATGTTATCGAGACCTCTTTCGGCTTCGACACCGCTACGAAAGTATATTCCGAACTCATCGGCAACATACAGCGCGACTGCAACTCGGCCAAGAAATACTGGCACTTCATCAAACTCATGGGCCGCTCGGCAAGCCATATCGCCCTTGAATGTGCCCTCCAGTGCCAGCCCAATGTATGCATCATCTCGGAAGAGGTCGAAGAGAAGAACATGAGCCTCCAGGATGTGGTGAACTACATCGCCGACATCGTTGCCGCACGTGCCGCCAAGGGCATGAACTTCGGCAGCGTCCTCATTCCCGAAGGCCTTATAGAATTCATCCCCGCCGTGAAACGCCTCATCGCCGAACTCAACGACCTCCTCGCCGAGAAAGCTGAAGAGTTCGCCACAGTAGATGCTGCCGACCAGCGTGACTGGATTATCGACAACCTGAGCGAGGCCAATGCCAAGGTCTACAAATCGCTTCCTCCCCGCGTGGCACGTCAGCTGAGCCTCGACCGCGACC
Source organism: uncultured Muribaculaceae bacterium (assembly GCA_910584735.1). GTDB lineage: Bacteria > Bacteroidota > Bacteroidia > Bacteroidales > Muribaculaceae > UBA7173. Next base: position 4,582 of record CAJUBM010000150.1, on the reverse strand, counting down.
CCCACGGCAACGTACAGGTCTCACTTATCGAGACCGAGAAACTCCTCTCCGAGATGGTTGGCAAACGCCTGGAAGAGATGCGCGAAGAGGGTAGCTACAACGGCAAATACGCTTCACTCCATCATTTCTTCGGCTACGAGGGCCGTTGTTCCGACCCCTCCAACTTCGATGCCGACTACTGCTATGCCCTTGGCTTCAACGCCGCATGTCTGATCCGCGCAGGCGTTACGGGCTACATGTCTTCCGTACGCAATCTCACCAAACCCTCCGTACAGTGGGTTGCCGGCGGCATACCCATCACCATGATGATGAATATGGAGCGTCGCAACGGCGAGATGAAGCCTGTTATACAGAAAGCCCTTGTACGTCTGGACGGCGCTCCCTTCCAGAAATTCGCCGCCCAGCGCGACGAATGGGCTGTAAACACCTGCTACATCTACCCGGGTCCCATCCAGTTCTTCGGCCCGGCCGAGATATGCGACCAGCCTACCCTAACCCTCAAATACGAGCATCAGGGCAAATAAGAACAATCGGACGGGGCGATTCCCCTCCTGAACATACCCTTCCCAGCTTGCACGAGCTTTCCCCGTGGGCGGAGCAATGTCGCTCCGAGGGGAAAGCTCATTTTTTATTTATTTGTATCGTTATAAGGGGAAAGCCGATTTTATAAAATCATCCGGCAAACTGACACCATATTGGGTCTTTATCCAACAGCATTTTCAGAGAAAAGCGCATAGTTTAGCAAAGAGAAATAGTTAAATATTGTTAATAAATGGGGGGGGTAATTTTTATACCTATCTTTGCTGAAACCTTCAATCCTAAAATTAAACCAAAATGAAGAGACTATCCTTTTTAGTCGCTGCTGTGGGGCTTTTGTCTGCCACATCGCCGGCGCAGGATGTATCAGTGCTGTATAGTCAGGATTTTTCCACCGATGACAGCTTCAACGCCTTTGCTGTGGTCGATGCCAACGACGACGGCTGTACATGGGAGAGAAAAACAGAGTATAATTTCTCTACCGGCGAGACTGATGTCTATGCACATGCAAAATTTTCATCAGCCAACGCCTCCGATGACTGGCTGTTCATGCCTGCGCAGCAACTTAGGGCCGGGAATACCTATACGCTGAAATTCGATTTGTTCGGAGGTGGCTCCTTCTTTCCCGAGCGTATAGAAGTCAAAATCGGCACTGCCCCCACGACTTCCGCTATGACCCGCGAGTTGCTCGCTCCATTAACCGTCACACAGACCGTGAGCGACCCCTCCCGGCAGAGCCTCCAGTTCTCGGTTGATAGCGAGGGTGAATATTACATCGGTTTTCACTGTATCTCAGACAAAGACCAGTTCGGCCTGTCGCTTGACAACATAGTCCTCGAAGGCCCGGGGAATCAAGACCCCGGAGTTGAGACGGTGCCACTTCCTTATAGCCAGACATTTGACACTCCTACCGCTTTCGATGACCTCACGATTATAAATGCCAACCAGGACAATAAGACGTGGGAATATAAAGATCAGAAGGCTTGGCTACAATATGACGCCCAGAACGCCTCCGATGACTGGCTGATACTCCCCGCGATGCGTATGGATGCCGACAAAGCATATATTCTCAATTTCGAGGCATGGGCACACCAGGGAAATTTCTTCCCGGAGCGCATAGAGGTGAAAGTCGGCAAAGGGCCCGAAGCCGCCTCGATGACCTCTCCGGTTCTTGAACCCACCATGCTCACAAACAAGGAAGATGAACCCGTAAGATTTGAATGTCCGATAACCGTCACGGACAACGGCGTGTACTATATCGGTTTCCACGGCATCAGCGATGCCGACCGCGACGGAGTGTTTCTTGACAACATCTTTGTGAGCGAGCGCAGCCTTGATGTCCCCGCCGAACCGACCAACCTGAATGTGACAGCCGACCCTGCCGGCGAAAACAGCGCCACCATAGTTTTCAACGCCCCTACCACGACCCTCACCGGCAAACCTCTTGCACAGATTGAAAAAATCGTGATTCTGCGCGGCGAGGATGAAATAAAAACATTTGACAATCCTACTCCGGGAGCAAGGATTGAATACATCGATAATACGGCCTCCCGAGGATTGACAACCTACCGAGTGGTAGCATTTTCCCAGGCCGGGCGAGGGAGCGAGACATTCGTCACTCTCTTCGTAGGCATCAACACCCCTGCGCCGGTTCCCTCGGTAACTGTTACGGAGAGTGCATCGAAGCCCGGCCAGGTAACCCTGACATGGGGCGTCCCGACCACCGATGTAGACGGCAATCCGATCAATACCGACAAAATCACCTATGAGATTGTAGAACGTAACGGTATCTATACCCAGACTGTAATTAAGTCCGGCATCAAAGGTACAACCTATACCTATCAATCCCTCCCTGTCGGTGAAACCCAGAGATTCAAGCAATGGGGCGTATATTCCTATACCGACAACGGTACAAAGCACGACACCCGTACTGATATGATTGTTATAGGCACACCCTACACAGCTCCCTACACCGAATCATTTGCCAACGGCACAGCCTCCTCCATTACCAGCAATCTCGTAGACGGGGTTGAGACCCAGTGGTTAGGTCTGACCGATGAGGATAAGGTGGGAGCCGCCGCTCAGGACGGAGATAATGGATTCAGCGGCCTTGTGACTGAAGACCAAGGAGATTTCGCCCAACTCACACTGGGAAAAGTCTCAATAAAGGATGTTTCCAATCCCGGCCTCTCATTCTACCTCTACAATCCTACCGGCGGACTTGGGGCTAACCTTGACATGCTGGCAGTGCAGATTTCAACAGGTAATGAATGGGAAGACCTGTTCAGCTGCCGTCTTGAAGACCTTGCCAAGGAAGATCGTTGGAACCGCGTGATGGTATCGCTGGAAGACTATAAGGACAAGACCGTGCAGATTCGTTTCATGTGCGGCGTGGAGAACGGCGGACTTATCCTGGTCGACAACATATATATCGGCGAACTATATGCCCAAAATATAGGTGCCACTTCCATCAACATACCCGCCAAGGTGAAACCCGATACTGACTTTACCCTGGGGGTAACTGTTGAAAACCTCGGCACGGAATCTTTTGAAAACTACGATGTGGTACTCTACCGCATGGGTACGGAGATAGCCCGCCAACCGGGCGTAAAAGTCGAAGTCTGCGATGAGGCCGTAATCAACTTTACCGACCGTCTGAACACCGCCATGGACGACAAGGTGTTCTATGAGGCAGAAATCATCGCATCCCACGACCAAAACGCATCCGACAACAAGGGTCGCCGCGCCGCAGTGGAACTTGTACGTTCAACCCTCCCGGCCCCACAGGAGCTTAATACCGAGGTCAACGAGGCCGACGTAACACTGCGTTGGCTTGAGCCTGATTTCTCACAATCGGCAGTCGAACAGATTACCGAGAGCTTCGAAGTAGCGCAGTCCTGGGCTATAAACGAAGTTGACGGATGGACGTTCGTTGACGGAGACGGCGGCGAAACCTACTCCCTATCCGGTTACGACTATCCGGGAAAAAATTCCAAGATGGCATACCAGGTATTTGACAGCGCGTCTGAACCTTTCGCCACTGAAACGGGCTTCGATGCAAATTCGGGCAACAAATACATGGTTTCCTTTGCCTCGAAGACGCATAAAAACGATGACTGGATGATTTCTCCGCGCCTTACCGGGGAGGCCCAGCGCATATCGTTCGCAGCATCATCGTTCAATGTCGGCGAAGGTTACACGTATTACGAAAGCTTTGAGGTGCTTTACTCCACCTCCGGCACCGATATTGCCGACTTCCAAAGCCTTGCAACAATCGAACAAGTTCCTGCCCGATGGACCAACTACAGCTACGATCTGCCTCAGGGCACTCTGTACTTCGCCATAAGATGTACATCTGAAAACAAATATATATTCATGGTCGATGACGTGACTTTCGCCCCCTACCAGATTGCCACAAGGGAAATGCTCAGAGGTTACAACATATACCGTGACAGCCGGCGTCTGAACGATGCCCCCGTTAGCGAACTGACCTATACCGACCGGGATGTTGCAAAAGGCGACCACACATATGTTGTGACCGCTATCTTCGACAACGAGGAATCGAACATCTCCAATCTGGCGACTGCCTTTGTAGAAACCGATGCTCTTACGCAGACAGTTGTTTCAGATGTGACAATAACCGCCACTGAAGGAACTATTGTAGTCACGGGCAATGCAGAGGCAACCGTCTACACACCCGCCGGCATCGTAATAGCCACCATACCGGCAGCTCAACGTGCCACTCTCGCCGTCGCCCCCGGCCTCTATATCGTACGCGCAGGTGACAAGACTGTAAAACTTGTAGTGCTATAACACATATAATCCCTGCCAAATAATTGCAGGCAGAGACATATACAAATATAAGTCGGTGGTCAAAATTGAATTTTGACCACCGACTTTGCTCTTATATCCATCATAAGGTATAGGAACCGGATGGTAGTGGCGCCGGACCTCCGGGACGGCAGGCCACCCGAAAAGGCGGAGCGAAAAAACGTAAGCTCTTCTTTGCAGAGGAGTTAGCATTTCTAATTCGGCTGAGCCTTTT
>CAJUBM010000149.1 GCA_910584735.1 uncultured Muribaculaceae bacterium | reverse complement strand
CTCTCTTTATTTGATGATTTCTAAACTAACGCGATTTTATCGCACCAGTAGTAACCCAATAACATAAATCAGACAAATGAGAAAGTTCTTACTAATGCTCTCCTTGCTGATAACATTCGCAGCTTCAGCAGCAGAATCGATAGCACTGAGAGTAATCCCGACTTCAGGCGAACCCGTGACATTCCTTCTCGATACAAAACCTGAGGTGCAGTTCTCAGGCCAGACACTCGTAATCTCTTCCACGGCACAACCCGTAGGCGTACGATTCGAGATGGACAAAGTTGACAACATCGACTTCACTACCGTAACCGCGCTAAACGAAATGGAACAGCCCGGCATAACGGTGACATACGCAACGGGGATGGTGACTTTCGCCAATATTCCCGCCGACACCGATATAAGCGTGTACACCACCGACGGACGCTGCGTGACACAGACACGCGCCACAGGCGAATTCTCACTCTCCGTATCGGACCTCGCCGCAGGGATTTACATCGTACGCGTAGGGACCTTCGTCACAAAAATATCCTTCTAAGTCCCATCTCATACACAGACCTTTAACCGAACAATCAGATGAGAAAAATATCATTATTAGCAATGGTTGCCCTGGGCACCCTCGCAATGACGGCCCAGCAGCAGAAAATAATGCGCATACATCTCGCCAACGGCTCCTCTGAGACACACAATGTGACGGATGTTGTGAAAATAACGTTCGAAAACGATGGAGACACCCCGGGTCCCGGCCCGGTAGACCCACAGGACAAGATGGTCGACTTAGGCCTCTCCGTGAAATGGGCTACCTACAACATCGGGGCAACGGCAGTCGACGAACCCGGCAACTTCTATGCCTACGGCGAAATCGAGCCCAAAGACGAGTACACCTACGAGAACTACAAGTGGGCATACTGGGACTACAACGACTGGGACTGCGAGGAGTGGGAGAAATACCTCAAACTCGGCGCCACCATCACCGGCACCAAATATGACGTGGCCCATATGAAATGGGGCGAACAGTGGCGTATGCCCACACAGGAGGAATTCAACGAACTGGTGCTGAACTGCACATGGCAGAAGACCGGCATAAACGGCGTTACCGGCATGCTCGGCACATCGAAAAAGAACGGCAATACGATATTCTTCCCCTGCGCAGGCAACATGGTTGACGCCGAGCATACCCACGACGGAATAAACGCCTTCCTTTGGACGGCCACGGAATACGTGCAGGACGACATAACGCAGGAGTGTCGCAACTACCGTGCATGTCTCGATGCCAACATGCAGCGCGCCGACGGCTACGACTACCCCGAGGTAGGGTTCAACGTACGCGCCGTCTACGGGGCCGTGCCGGAACAGGTGCGTCCCGATGTTCCCAAGCCCACAGCTTCCGACATGATAGACCTCGGCCTGTCCGTGAAATGGGCATCGTTCAACCTCGGCGCACAGACACCCTCAGGTTACGGCCTGTTCCTCTGCTGGGGAGAGCTTTTCGAGAAGCAGTACACCCACTCATATAACTATAAGTACTTCGACCCATACACAGAGACCTATGAAGACATAGGCACCAGCATCTGCGGCACACAGTATGACGCCGCCACACAGTACTGGGGAGACGGTTGGCGCATGCCCACCAAGGCTGAGATGGAGGAACTCATCAACAACTGCACCTGGGAAAAGCAGTCGAACGGCTACAAGGTGACCGGCCCCAACGGCAACTCCATCATGCTCCCGGCCTACGGCATGGAGACCTACAAGGGTGTCTACATGCGCGGGAACGAATCTCTCACCTACCCTACCGGCGAGACAGAGTTCGGCACCTCCAGCGGAGCATACATGCTCAACGCAACGCGCACCGGCTACGGAGCATCGTTCGGCGACCCCTCCATACAGAAGTGGAGCGCCCGCGCAGGCGGCGTGCAGATACGTCCGGTACACGAATAACCTCTAACTTTTCAAGCATACGTCAGGGCGCGCCCTGACGTATGCCCCATATGGGGCATACCGCAACCTCACCTCATAGCCATTTTTAACCAAACCATAATATACCCTCATGAGAAAACTTCTACTACGTTCGATCGCATTGGGATGCCTGGCAGCCTCTGCCGCGACGGTATCAGCGCAGGACGCGCCGGTAGTCTTTGACTTCAGACTTCAGGCAAATTTCGACAAGTGCACTCATTCAAGCCCTACGATAGACCGTGTATCAAAGGTATGGCAGTTCTATTCATACCAGCAGAATGTCTACCTCTACAACGGCTATTCCGCGTTCGACTTCGATGACTATCTCACCACCCCGGAAATAGACCTTGAGACGAACCACCTGTACAAGTGGCATCTTGCTCCGGCGCCATATGCCCAGAGCGACCCCAACCCGTTCCATCTCGACCTGCTCATAGGCCGGGGAGAAGACCCAACGGCCTTTAATTTAATAAACGAATTCCGCAACCTTCCGTATGCGACCTCCTACTCTGCAGAAGACCGCGTGATTGAATTCTTCGTCACAGAGACAGGCAAGCACCGCCTGTCGCTCCACGGGAAAAGCACCGTGGCCTGCTACCGCATGTATGTGGAAGACCATGGCGCAAACCCGGCGCCTCTGGCCGTAAGCGACTTCACCGTCACTCCCGACATAAACGGTGCGGCAAAAGCCGTGATAACGTTCACCATGCCGATGACCACGAAGTCCGGCGGAGAACTCTCAGGCACTCAGACCTACAAAATCTATCGCGGCCAGACCCTCGACAACGGCAATCCCGACCCTAACCCTATACTGGTACATAGCGGCACTGCCGCAAAAGGCTCTGCTATAAGCTGGACTGACGACCCTGCACCTGAAGGTGAAGCCGACTACCATGTAGAAATCATTGACGGAGACGAGACCTCCGACCGCGTGACGACACACGCCTTCATCGGCCCGGAAATCCCCGCCGCCACATCCAAGGCCGCCCTCACCCTTTCAGGCAACACCGCCACCCTCACATGGGAGGCTGTCACTGTAGGCATACACGGCGCTGCCCTCAATACAGCCAATGTATCCTACCAGCTCACACGTGTGGTTGACGGCGTGGAGACCCCTATCTCCCAGACTGTAACCGCCACATCCTACACCGAGGATTTCACCCCGGAAGAACTACAGGCCCTCTCATATAAGGTCCAGACCGTCTACGGCAGCAAGCTATCCGATGCCGTGGAATCCAACTCTGTAAAGCTCGGTACGATACCCCTGCCATTCGCCGACTCATTCGCCGAAAACGGCGAGCCCGTGCTGAGAAAATGGTGGGACGTGGAACTTGTCGACGACCCCAACAGCAACAACAAGATATGGGTCGTGTACGACCGCTCCCCGCAGGCTCCAAGCAACTATCCGCAGGACGGTGACGGAGGCCTTATTTTCTATGAAAGCTACAACGCCCGCAAAGGCGCATCGTCACGTCTCTACACCGCGCCTATCGCAAAGGAGGCCGCGACCAATCCAACCCTCCAATACTGGTTCTACCACCACACATCCGGCAACGACCAGATGCAGCTGCAAGTATCGCTTGACGGCGGCGAATGGACCAACGTAGGCGAACCGCTTACCCTGGCAAGCGATGAATATCCAAGCCAGTGGAAGAAATACACCGTAGCTCTCGCCGATGCCATCGCCCAGTGCCAGACCTCTTACCGCATCGGCTTCCTCGCACTCTCGAGCTGGGGCAGCAACATGAGTATCGACAACGTTAAGATATTCAACATGAAGAGCCACGACCTGGCCGCGTCTTCAATAAAATGTCCTGAATCAATGACCCCCGGCAAGGAGATCACCCTTACGGTAAACATTGACAATAACGGTTCCACCGATGTCCAGGCATCAGACTACACCGTATCCGTCATCACCGACTTCCCGGGCGAAATCCCGGCCATAACCACTGTTGACATACCGTCCCTCGGTAGCGCCTCAATGCAGATTACTCTTCCCGTGAACAGCGCACAGGCAGCCGCAGCCGAATCTTACACATTCTCAGCAAAGGTAGATTATGCCGCCGACGAGGAGCCCGCGAACAACACATCTGCCCCCTCGACAGTAAATACGCTGTTCCTTGACGAGACCCGTTATCCGGCTGTGGAGAACCTACAGATGACCGAAAACGCCGACGGCTCGGTCAACCTGACCTGGGACTTCCTTACCGACCCGGACTATGTGCCCATCAATATCTCCGAATCATTCGAGGACTGCGAGGACGAAGCTACCGACAACATCAACGGCTTCACAATCCTTGACCTTGACGAGTCGGCCGGACAGAACTACTACATGCTCTCAGGCTCAAAACTCAAAGTAGCCACCAAGACAGCCGACCATCCCACATCGGGCGTCGACGGCAACAAACTACTCGGCGTCACATTCCGCAAGACAGGCACACAGAACCAGTCGGACTGGATCATATCGCCGCGTCTTGACGGCAATGCCGGCAACAACCTGAGCATATCGTTCCTGATCGGCTTCAAGTCGATGTCGTCCTACATGTACTACTATTCCTACGAGATACTGTACACCACAGACGACAGTTTCGACCCGGCTGATCCTACCGCAGCCTTCACTTTCTTATCAAAATACGAAAACAACATCTATACCAACTACGGTGAATATTCCGGCGAGAAGATGGTAGAGATAAGCTGCAACGACATTCCCTCGTCAGCCAAATATATAGCCATACACCTCAACGCAAAAGTCGCTGCCGACATGGCTATCTTCATCGACAACATCCGTATCAAGGAGGTGCAGGCCCTTACTCTCGAAGGTTACAACGTCTATGAGAACTCCGTAAAGATCAACGAAGAACTCATTCCGACCAACACCAACACATTCTCCGTCCCCGCCCCTGCGACACAGGAAGCATCGGCAGCCGCCGTACATCCTGTAAGAAACTACTTCGTGTCAGCAGTCTACGATGCAGGCGAGTCCAAACCCTCCAACACCGTGAAGACCGCCGAGAAGTCCGACCTCGCCATCACCGGCATCACAGCGCCTGAAATGGTGAAGAACGGCGAAGCCTTCGATATCACAGTCGATGTAGCCAACCTCGGCAACACCACAGCCGACAACTACGAAGTAGCCCTCTACAACGGAGCCACCGAGATTGCAAAAGCATCCGAAGTCCCCGCCATAGAGACGGGACAGACCACCCAGATTAAATTCTCACGCACTCTTACCGACGCCGACCCGATGGCAACCACCTATCATGCCGTGGTTACCTTCGAAGGTGACATCAACGCCGACAACAACACATCCGCCGATGTGACGGTGAACCGCGAGGTAATCGACCTGGCACTCTCTGAACTCACGGCTCCGGCCAATGTGAACGTCGGCGAACCTTTCGAAGTCACCGTCAAGGTTACCAACAAAGGCAACGTGACAATGGAAGGCAACAACAAGGATTACTCCGTTGGTCTGTGGGAATTGGATAAGTCCGTACTCACCGACTACGAATGTCCCACCGTCGCCCCCGGCGAATCAGCCGTGATAACCTTCAACGGCAAATTCTTCACAGTGTCTGACCCGGCCACCATGCAGCTTCATGCCGAAATCTTCCTCAATAATGATGCTGTAGACGCCAACACGGCCGACAACACCACCCCGGCAATAATCGTCAACAGAAACCCCTTCACCCTTGACGCTCCGTCCGACCTCGAAGCGACCCACAACGATGAAGGCATAATGCTGGTATGGCGCGCCCCGCTTATCACACTCCCCGGCGATGCAGGCCTCAAGTTACAGGGCTACAACATCTATCGCAACGATGTGAAGGTAGCCACCCAAGAGACCCCGTGGCCCTACAACGTGTTTACCGACACCGAGGCCCTTGCCGACGGCAAGTACACCTACAAAGTGACAACAGTCTACAACGTAGGTGAATCAGAGGCATGCACCCCCATAGAAGTAATAGTATCGGGCATCAACGGCGTCTTCGCAGGCAACGTCAAAGTGCAGGCCGCCGAAAGCCGCATAGCCATCATCGGAGCAGACGGACGCCAGGCCGCCATCTACAACGCTTCCGGCATCCTCGTATATGAAGGCCCCGCCGAAAAAGCCGTAGAGCGCACCTTCCTCCCGGGCGTCTACGTAGTCACCGTGCCGCCGGCCTCATTCAAGGTACACCTCCGCTGACAACTGACGACGACCGGTAGTTACTTATAGCTACTGACAATTAACTGATACCACGACAACCACACCGAGGCGATGTGTCAAATCCGACACATCGCCTCATATTGTAAGTGTAATTTTAAGTTGCCGGATGGTAGTGGCGCCGGACCTCCGGGACGGCAGGCCACCCGAAGAGAC
>CAJUBM010000148.1 GCA_910584735.1 uncultured Muribaculaceae bacterium | reverse complement strand
TCGTTCGCGCTCCATGCCTCAAAATTTCATCATACTGCCGCCAATACTTATCGAACAGGCCGCCTTTATACTGAAACAGTAGGGAGGTTGTGTGCTGCTTTCCGTCCTTGAACGTGTCGCCTGTCACTGACGCGAACCGGCCTTCTGTACTGTCGTAGCTCGTTTCAATTCCGGTAAAAGCGAACATAAACGCCAGCGGCGTATCTCCACCCTCCGGTCCGTCAGAACCTTTAATATAACTGTGGTTGTGACGCATACCCTTCAGATAAAAAGGTACGTCGTCGGCAAAATCGCCGTAAGTTCCGTAAGCGGTTTTTCGTATCTGGACATGAGCCAGCGGCACAAATTCGTCGTCCGATGTGATTTCTTCAGCCTCTACTCCGGGCGTTTTCGGGTCCCAATTAAAAAAGCTGGTAGAACCCTCCTTCGACTTGCGGTTTACCTTGTCGAATCTCGTCCATACCGCCGTTTTTCGGTGAAAAGTAAAACTTATATTTTCATTCTCGACGACTGAATCACCGATTTGAGAGGAATCGAAATTCTTAAAAAAGTCCTCGAACCGCTCCGTTTCCGGCTCGGCGCAATCTATCGAGGTGGAGGCGGATAACTTGATATATTTACCCTTGTCGTAGTTCACCACCGGCGGCTCGGATATTATATTACTTAAATCCTTTTGAGCCGGTTTGTTGATTATATCGCCAATAAAGGCCATAGTTACGCGGCAAGTGCTGAAATCGACATGATAGACGAGGCCGAAACGCGCCCAGAGGGCGGCCATGAACGCCTCGACCGTCACGTCCGGCATGAGGTCGATATAATTAACATCTTTCTGACAACAGGAATCAGCGCAATTATTCAGCACGACAAGCCGGGCGAGGTCGTTATCAGTCTTGAACGGATTCGCAGCGATTGACATACCTAAATCGGAAAATATCAACTCCAGAACACGCCACACCCTTACAAATGGCGTGAACCCGTAGTTTTCCGGAACTGAAACCTCCGTAACTGTTCCGTTGATTGTCCTTGTCACCTTATCGACGCTTCTTAACGCTTTGTATTGCATTGCGGTGCGCGTCCACATATTCAATATTTCGACCTTTTCGGGGTCGATAATAGAATATGTTTCGAGCCATCCTTCTTTGTCGATAGCGGTAACAATAGGGAAAACCGCCAAAGGGTTGGTTTTCGGGTCAGCGTTGTGATATATCTCGTTAAGTTCCGACATCAGGACGGCAAGCGATGAGTGTCGCCACATGGGGAGTGTCGAAAGTTCGGTCAGTTTCTTATTTTTCCATTTTTCGTAGGCCGTGGAGTTGTCGAACCCGACGTTAAAGGTTATACCGTCGCGGCTGTTTGCGCTTGTGTAATTCAGTGTGCCGCGACGTTGGTACGCGCCGTTCTCTATGATACAAGTCCGCTCCGGCTCGTTCGGATTCTCGGCGTTGTCAACTCGGACAACGTGGCCGGTCAGTCGGTTGTTACGCCTCGTCGGTGGAACGGTGGCCGGTATTGATTGGCTGCCTTGGTCGTTAAATATCGGGTTGGTATCTTCTACGGCCATGCTGAAACCTTCGGGGAGGTCGAGGGCTTCCCCTTTGATGAGTATTTTTATCATAGCGGTAATTACTTTTTGTTTCTGGTGAACGGAGCGCGGGCGCGGTCCATCGTTTCCTTCGCGTCCTCTATGTCCTTGTAAACGATATATGCCCGGATTGCCTTTGTTGCCGCCCGGAACTCCTGAACGGCCTTTGTAAATTCCTCCATGCTCAACGAGGGAGCCGGGACGGTATAACCTCCGTCGGCGTAACCGGCGGAAGGAGCGGCGGCCATACCTGAACCGAGGATTTTATTACGGCGTATCGCCTCGATTGTACCCACCGCGTCAACCACGCGAGGGTTGTCCATAATAGGCTTCGGCACGACGTACTCGCCGCGATGAACGACACCCGCAACCTCGTAGCGGTCGCCGTCGCCAGTATATCCGCCGTCAGAGTAGCCGGATAGCACTCGTTCAGCCTTGGCCGGAGCGGCAACGGTGCCGGAGCTTCCGGCGGTATTGCTCGGCTGCATATTCTTGATTTTGTCGCGTTCGGCTTTTGCGCTTATCATTTGAGCCACGCCGGTAGCTGTCATCATTGCAGCGGCGGCAATACCCCACGGAGTATAGCCGAATTGTGCAAAAGTTTTGATTACTCCGACGGCTGTGTCTGCGATAATCTGCGAAATTTTAATCGCAAAATCAACATCGGCGTATTTCTTTTGTATTTCGAGTTTTTTGTTTTCCTTTTCTTCTTCAAGGGCTGCTGTGTCCTCTCCGTTATTCTTTGCCTGTTGTATCAAGACATCATATTTCGCGTCACTCTGCGCGATTTCGGCATCTTGTATGGCCGAGAACATCGAGCCGGACAGATTGGCGTAATAATCGAAATACTTTTTTGCGTTGGTAACGCCTAATTCTAATTTTTTCTTTTCGTAGTCCTTAGTTGATATAAGGCCCTGACGGTGGTAATTTTCGAGTTGGGCGAGTTCGCATTCGTACTCGTCGGCCCATGACAGCCCCACAAGTTCCTGAAGCTGCCACATCTGCTCTTGATACTGGTAATTAAGGGCGGCGATACGGCGTTGTTTCTCCGTTTCGAGTGCTACAATCTCCTCCGCGCTTACTCCTTCAGCGTCTTTCAGAGCCTCGTAATAAAGAATCATTGCGCTACGCTGGCGGTCGAAACTTGCGGTAATACCTTCTTTGCTCGTTGTGTCGGTCGTAGCCTCTCGCATGAGTTCGGTAAATTTGCCGGTATCTGTGAGAATCTGACTTTGAACGCTCCTTATATCCTTGCCGAGTTGCTGAAGGAGTTTTGTTTTTTCGTCCTTGGTATAATAGTCGGCGGCTGCAACTTTATCGTAATACTGTTGCAGCTCTTTAAGTTGGTCGGCGTGGTTCTGGCGGTCGAGGTCAAGAAGGTACACGTTCGCGGCTTCCTGTAAATCAGCGTCGTTGATAACAGAGGCGCGAATTAAATCGGATTGCTGTTTATAAAACGCTTCGGCGGCTGTTTTCCTTTGCTTGTAGTCCTCTGAATCCTGTTTCACCATTGCCGTATTTATAGCCTTTTGGGCTGTGAGTGATTGCGCGGCGAGTTTATTCTGCTCGGCGGTGATAGCGTCGAGGGTTTTAGTGTGGGTGCTGTCAGTGTTGGCGCGGAGTGTTTCGAGTGCGTTATTAAGTTCAAAACAGTATCTTATCAATTCTTGATTCTTCGCGATCGTGCGCTCCGTTTCGGTTAAGTCCTGTTTATTTATCTCCAGTAATCGGCGTTGGTGTGCGTCGTCAACCGGCGCGGTTACTTGGTCGAGAGAATCCTCCTTATATGTGCCGGGGGTACGTTTGGCCTTGGCTTTTCCGAGCAGTTCCTTTTTTTCTTCCTGAAGGAGCTTTATACGCTTTTGAATACGGTCGAGTTCTTCGTCACTCTCCGGGTCCATTTTACGGAGGCGTTTTAACTCGGTGTTAATTTCCTTCAGTCGGGTGACGGTTTCGGAAGCTGTTTTGTTAGTATTGTCGAGGCCGGTATTTACGGTTTCTATCTCTTCGGTTATCTCCGGTGGCGTAATCGTTCCGTCCTCGATAGCCTTTTTCATACGGCCTTGAAATGCTTGTAAATCATCTTCGGCCTTCTTCCATAGGCTTTTTTTACTGTTTGCATTTTTTTGAGCGTCGGAAGGATATACAAAACCGAGCCAGTTGCGCGTGGTGCGCCCGGCTTTTGCTGCGGCGATTTCTGCTTCATCGTAAGCGTCGCGGGCTTCTTCGGCGGCTGCCACCAGTTCGCGCATTTTTGATTCATTGGCTTTATAACGCATCTCCTTCTCCAGTGAAATAAGATAAGCGTCGAGGGCTTGTTTAGACGCTTTATATTTGCCGGTGGTAGCGTCTATTTGTGCGTTATAGTTCGGAATAATACGGTTCAGTTCTGCAACGGCCTTTTTACGACGTTCGAGCGACAAATTTTCATTCTCGGCGACCATTATCAAGGCTTGAATTTTGCCTTTCTGCTCTCCGTACTGTTTCGCCGCTTCCTTGGAGGCTTCGGTCCATGCGTCCGTTTTTTCGGTAGCGTCGTCCATTGCAGAATTATACCCCATAATCGCGGCCACGGCCATAGCCAACAAACTAATGATAAGAATTATCGGGTTTGCCATTAGTGCGGCGTTCCATAGACGTGTTGCGACGGCTGCCGCTCCATCTGCCTTGGCGGCACTGTAAACCGCCGCCGTCTTGGCGATTATGGCTTTTATTGCGTTAGCGATATTGCTTATAAATGTTTTGGTAGCATTAGAGGCTAATAGTGTGGCAACCTTATAAGCCACAAGAGCGGCAACAACGCCGTTTAATATCATTCTTCCGGCGGCGGTCTGTGTGAATAATTTTGTAATCCAGCCCACGAGAGTACCCAAAGCGGACACAAGCGCACCTACTGTTGTCGCGGCCCATCCTATCATTGTACCCATAGGGCTGAAAGCGTCCACAATTTCGCCAATCCAATTTATAATATCTGTACCCCACTCGTAGAGAGTTTTCAGGGCTTCGCGGAAATCAAAGAATTTCAAAATTAAGCCCTCCACTGCTGACTGGAATCCGGCGAACGAACCGGCTGCGTTGTCGGCCATTGTCGCGGCCATTTGTTGAAAATCACCGGTACAATCGGTTATTGAATCACGGAGCGCGAGAATTGAATCAGAACCGTTAAGGAAAGTCGAGAACGCGGCCACGCTTCGCTTGTCGGTCAGTTCGAGGGCTTTCGCGAGGTCCACACCTTCCGCGTTAAGTTTATTCAGCCCGTTAACCAGTTCGTCGAGGTTAGTCACTGGGCCACCGAGGGCTTTCGCGAGGTCGCCGTTAGCGTCTGCCAGATTCAGGAGGATATTACGGGTTGCGGTGGCGGCGCTGCTTGCGTCGAATCCGGCGTTTGAGAGTTGGCCGAGGAGTGCGGTCGTTTCTTCGAGGGAGAACCCGAACGCATTGGCTACCGGGCCAACAGTTGACAGCGAGGCCTCCAGCTTGTGAAAATCAAGTGCGCTTTTAGTTGTGGCAACGGCAAAAGAGGCCATCACCGCTTCGGCTTGGTCTGCGTCCTTGTTAAACATACGCATGGCGGCACCGGCGAACGCTGCCGCGCTCGATAGGTCGGTATCGACTGCCTTCGCGAATTTCAGAACCGAGGGTGTCAGTTTCTCGATAACGTCCTGCGTGAATCCGAGTTTTGCGAGTTCGGTCTGAAGGCCGGTAACTTGCGAGGCTGTGGCGGTTGTGGTGCGCCCTAAATATTTCGCTTGGTCGGTCAGGCGTGAAACTCCGTCGATAGTCGTACCCAGTACGGAGGCAAGTTTTGAGTTAGCCCGCTCAAAATCCTGAATAATGTTTGTCAGTTGCTTGAACGCTCCTATAACTTGCGTCATTATCACCATGCCCAGGCCCATGAAAAAGCCCTTTATCGAGGTGGCAATCTTATCGAGCGACAGGAGCGAGGCCAGAAAACCGCGTGTCGAACGGGTTGCTTCGGCGTGTGCCTTTTCAACTCTGCGGATTTCATTCTCCAGCTCTCTATATCTTTCCGGATATAGGGCTTTTGAAGTCTTATTCAGTTCGCCCTTCAGTCGCTTTAATTCTTTCCCAAGGTCAGCAGCCGACATTCTGGAAATGTCGATTTCTTTCCGTGCTTTCTCCATTGCACGGTTATTGGCTTCTATCTCACGTTTATTAGCCTCGATAGCCGCGTTTAATCGTGCATATTCGGCTGTATGGTCGCCCTCTACACGTTCAAGGGCCGCCTTCTCCTTCCGGTAGGCTTGATTCTGTTTTCGGAGTTCATCGGTTGCCTTGGTAAGTCGGCGAATCTCCTCTTGTGCCTTCTGTGCTTTAAGGTCGAGTTCGACCGCGATTTTATCGTTATTTAATTTCGCCATGACAAAGGGGGTAATCTTGTTTGCGGCAAAATTACCCCCTTCGGGTTAGTCTATGAAGGACACCTAATTAACGGAAAATCTTCGATAATATCCTATACCATAACGGTAGTTTTCGCGGCTTTTCTTCCTGCCACGTCCATATCTGCTCACCGGATTTATAGCGCCTGACTATTTCAGCAATAGCCAAATATATCATTACACTTACAGCACTTAAAAACAGTGCCGCAAAAAACGCCTGTATTGGAGTTGTGGGGTCGATACGATAGAATACTCCATACCATGCGACTACCACGATAGCAAGTAATATATATTTCAGTGTCCGTTTCATCGTTCAAGCCCTTTCGTTAAAAATTCGGTAATGAGTTGAGAGGTCGAAAC
>CAJUBM010000147.1 GCA_910584735.1 uncultured Muribaculaceae bacterium | reverse complement strand
GTTCCCCAAACTTACGGCAGCTTATCTCGGACCTCAGTCAGATAATATAGTGGTTTCATGCGGTGGGGAGAAGGTAGATGCCGAATTCACTCTCACGCCTGATCCGGATGATTTCAACGACCCGCATATAATGTGGTTGGAATTTGCCGATCCGATCATTAAGAAGGGAGAGTATGTGATAACTTTCCCGGCCCAAAGCTTCATAATCGGCAAATATCCTGTGTATCTTTACACTGCTCCGTTTGAATTGCGGTTCACGGTTACCGGGCCGGGTGCGGCTTTATCGCAAATAGAAGATGATTCGGAGGCGGCTCCGGCGGAATATTTCACAATTACCGGCCAACGGGTTGATACACCAACTTCCAAAGGTGTATACATCGTGCGTCGCGGCTCTAAAGTAGCAAAAGAATTTATCCGTTAAATAGTTCTTAAAGTCTATATCCGGCCATGTGCAGAGTATCGTCTGAGACTCCGATACGTAATTCTGCATATGGTCGGATTTTATATATGCGTAGATAATCAATATGATGTTGAAAAATGAAAGCAGGATATTTGAGAGTATATGTAAATGTAGAGTGCTGGGATGTAGTGTATTACGTATAAGTATTAACAAATGTTAACCGGGGTCGGTGTAATATTATACTTTGATGCGTTTAATACTTTGGTACAAATTAAAAGAATTGCTTATTGAAATTGCATATTGACTGTTGTATTCCATATTGGCAACAATTATTTATGAAAAGATGTTAATGGTAAGCTAATTTGTTGGATGATTGATTGATAGCATACTAAAAAGCAGTAACTTTGCAATGTGTTTTTCATGGTATTAGATTTAAGGTTAACTAAGATTGGTTGTCGGGAGACAATCAATTTTTTTTATGCCTTGATTTCTATGATTAGGCATGCCCATAGTCTGTGGTAGGGGGATGCCTATCTTGTAAGAAGATTGTAGACCACCACGGCATTGTTGTGGAGTTCGTCGTGAGAGGAATATAGTAACGTAACCACAGCTTTTTGGGCCAGCAGATGGCGGAGGGCGTTGAAAGATGGATTGGTCTCCAATTCCCGTGTGTACCTGGCTTCAAACTCAGGCCATCGGTCAGCCGGGGCGGTGTGGAACCATTCCCTTAGCTCGGTGGAAGGTGCGATTTCTTTGTCCCAAAGGTCATAATGAAAGTTTTCATGTGACAGGCCTCTCGGCCAAAGTCTGTCAATATATACTCTGAATCCGTCGTTAGGGCTTGCCGGTTCGTAGGCTCTTTTTAATAGGAATTGGGTCATGATTTATGCTTTAATTGTCAACTGACAATTAAACATTCTGCCATCTTTGGGGGTTCATGTGGATTCTAAAAAGAGAAAGGCTGTGTGTCAAAATTTATGTTTTCTGACACACCGTCCTTTAGCTGAATCTGTGGAAAGTCTCCGAGTGATTAATGTTTCATACCTTTCAATCCCCCTTTTGTTCCTTTCGTGCCGCCGGAAAGGGCGAATATGTTGGAGGAGAATGAGAATGTCTTCTGTGAACGGCGTGTATTGCGTTTTATCGCGAGGGCAACGAGTTTGTCCATCAGCATATCGAAGGGAATCCCTGTTCCTTCCCATAGATAGAATGATAGCGAGCCGGGGATTGTGTTGATTTCGTTCACATACACCCGGCGTGTCTTGCGGTCAATCATGACGTCGACACGGCTCACGCCATGACACGAAAGTACGCGGAAAGTCTCGCCGGCTAATGCCTGTATTTTTTTTGTCTCATCCTCCGGGAGGTCTGCGGGGAATTTCTTTGCAGATGCCTGCATACCTTTGGTTCCCTTGTCGCCTCCCATATATTTGGCATCGTATGAGAGGATTTCGGAGGATTTGATGGGTTCTTCCAGTACAGATGTCTGGAACTCGTCGCAATCGCCGAGCACAGAGCAGTTAATTTCCTGCATATCCTCAATCATTTCCTCTACGAGGATACGTGAGGCATATTTGGCGGCATCCTCTACGGAGCGTTCAAGCTGGGTGCGGTCGTGGGCGCACGATATGCCGATGGAAGAACCGAGGTTGGCGGGCTTTACAATCACGGGGTAGCCGAGTGCGGCCTCTACCTCCTTTATCTTTTCCTCTTTCCGGGCAAACCACTGGCGGTCGGTAAACCAGCAGTATTTTACCACAGGTATTCCGCTTTCGTGAAGAATCATCTTCATGGTGATTTTATCCATACCGTTGGCAGAGGAAAGGGTATCGCATCCGGCATAGGGGATTCCGATTGAATCGAGTATGCCTTCAAACGTGCCGTCTTCGCCGTTGGCACCGTGCAGCACCGGGATTACGATGTCGATTTTAGCCGCCACATTCTTTTTCCCGAACATCCCTTTCGGAGTGGCATAATATAGGCTATAATCGCCGAATACAGGACGCATATAGACCTCTTCGCAGTCTTTAAGCAGCGAGGGGATATCTCTGAAACGTTTTAGGTCAAGAAGTGGTGCGCCTGTGAACCAGCGTCCTTCTTTTGAGATGTATATGGGGATTACATCGTACTTCTCACTATTGAGGGCGTTTATGGCCTGGTTGGCCGATATAACGGATATTTCATGTTCGGTGGAACGTCCGCCGAAGAAAACTGCAACTTGTGTCTTCACTTTAAGAGATTGTCTAAGCTACTTATGTATTATTTGAATGTGTCGGGAAGGTCGTTCTCATACAGCACGGTGTCTCCCGGAGAAGAGAGGGTCTGGAGTAGTGATTGTGCTTCGTTGAACGTATCCACGGCGTGTATGTTATCTTCGCTTATAGGGCCGGATGCCAAGCCTTTGAGCAGGGCCTCGCGGTTATAGTGTCCTACTATTATGGCGATGTCGGCGCATTTGGCTGCATGGCGGCCGAGTTCTTCGTTGGCCTGCGTCTGGAGTGCGCCGAGTTCTATCATACCGGGGGTTATAATGATGCGTTTCCCCTGCGTCATGCGCGACAGAACGTCGAGAGCCATCCTCGAACCTTGGGGATTGGAGTTGAAGGCATCATCGATTATGGTGATTCCTCCCGGTACGCGTTTTATATTGAGTCTGTGTTCCACCTGCTCTATACGTGCTACGGCGTATTTTATCTTATCTACCGGCATGCCGAGTTTCAGTGCTATGATTACGGCTGCCATCAGGTTGGAGATATTACATTCGCCTACGAGTTTGGTGGAGAGGGTTATATCGTTGCCATTATTGTTGTCGTGGATGGTAAACTCAGTTCCGTCGGGGGTGTATCTTATATCGGTAGCCGTGAAATCGGCTCCTTCAGGATTCGCTACAGCGTAACGCCGACATTCCACATTCTTTACCGCACGGTCGGCAACCTTGGGGAAGTCGTTATTCACCACGGCTAATCCGTCGGAAGGAAGTGCGTCGATGAGTTCGAATTTGGTACGTTGTACGTTCTCTATGGTTTTGAACGATTCGAGATGCTGCTCGCCTACGGCTGTTACTATACCGGCCCAAGGGTGCACCAGGTCGCATATCTCCTTTATGTCACCGATGTTCTTTGCCCCCATCTCGCAGATGAACACTTCGTCATAGGGTCGCAGATGCTCCCTTATCGTGCGGATTACACCCATTGGGGTGTTAAAGCTGCCGGGGGTCATTGTGGTCGGGAACTGCTCTTGCAGTATGCGGAACAGGTAGTGTTTTGTAGACGTTTTGCCATAACTTCCCGTGATGCCTATTACCTTAAGGCCGGGCATTGATGCGAGTATGCGGGCGGCTTCATTGTAGTATCTGCGGTTTATGCGGGCTTCTATGGGGCGGAGCAGGAGATTGGCCAGT
This sequence comes from uncultured Muribaculaceae bacterium, assembly GCA_910584735.1. Taxonomy (GTDB): domain Bacteria; phylum Bacteroidota; class Bacteroidia; order Bacteroidales; family Muribaculaceae; genus UBA7173. The sequence goes on along the minus strand of CAJUBM010000147.1, from coordinate 2,565 downwards.
AGCATGAACAGCGGCGAGAGGACCAGTATGGCCATGAGGGTTATGCCGGAAGTCCATCTTCCATACAGCGTCCAGAATATAGCCACGGGAACTGCGGCGAGAATCCATGAAGTGGCAAAGATGCGTTTGGCGCGTGGAGTCCATACCAGTGGCTTCTTGTATTTCTTCGCGCGCAATGAGCAAAACTGCCACACCGTTATTATTATGGCGACTGCGGCGCCTGCAATGAATGGAATATGATGGATCAGGAGGAATAACAGCCCTATGCAGCAGAATATGCGTCCGAGGCTGGTGCTTTCACCCGTCTGGTTGAACCACCGTGTGTAGCGTTCGTTGCGGTAGGAGTTCTGCTGCAACATCATCAGGTCGCGGGAGAATACCATCCATAGGTCGGCCGCAGCGGCTACTGTCAGCGCCGTGGAGGTGATATTTACAAGAAGATTCATCGGGGTAATGGAAGATTCATCGGGGTTTATAATCGGGGAGAGGCCGGTTTGCTGTTTAGGAATGATGCCAGGACGCGGGCAAACTGTCCGGGATTGTCAAGAAAACTGTAGTGGCCGCATCCGGGAAAGCTTACCAACCCGGAGTCGGGTAGCAGGCGGTTCATCTTTTTCGCATCGGCAAGCGGGGTGGCAGTGTCGTTCTCCCCCCATATTAGGAGAGTGGGTGCTGTTACCTTTGGAAGTAGTGGCGACAAATCCTCGTTGACGACACGGCTCATTATGGCTCTCATCCGGGGGGAGGCGGCGGCATAATCGCTCGAGCCTCTTCGTGCCCGCATGGCATCTATGCGTTTCTGCGCTCCTTCTCGTCCGAATATTAGCCTCATGGCGGCTTTGGCGGTTTTGAAAGAATACACCTTATAATAATAGGAGAGAGATCTGTGCGGCTTTATCCCGGCGGCATCAACCAAGACTATTTTCTCTGTCTTGTTACGGGAACCGTAGATTATAGCTATGCGGCCTCCGAACGAGTGGCCTATCAGCACCGGTGCGTCCAGATTCTCCGTACGTACGAATTCTTCGATAATCGCCGCATAGTCATATACGCTCCATACGGAGGACGGTTCAGGCGAGGCTCCGAATCCGGGAAGGTCTATGTTATACACTTTGTGTGAGCGCGCTGCCGTTGCCGCAATTGACCTCACGGTGGTGTGGTCGCATCCCCAGCCATGCATAAGGATCAGAGGGTAACCTTCCCCGGAGATTTCGACATGGATTGTCGCTGTTTTTAAAGTGTAATCCTTTTCTTCAATCATAATGCAAAATTAGCTATTATTAGCGGTAGTGCCAAAAAAATGCGTCCTGCTCCTTTATTATAATTGAGTTTAACCCCGCCCATATGGTTATATATGCCATAAGATATAGTATAGTGTTTCCTATGTGTTACAAATTGGATTCTATTGCCGATGCTGATGTTACAGATTCGGATTTGTGTTCCTTAGATATTCGGACTGTATGAGGTGTGCATATTAGGGTCTGGACGGGAATATTTATTTTTTGTAGAACATTAAAGGTGGTTGTTTTGTAATACTAATGTAATTTAAAATTGCGGTATGTGACAGTTTTGTAATGTAAGTGTCGTTTAAAAGATGTCTGTTTTAATATTAATTAACCAAATGGCTGTATGTATGAAGTGAACTTTTTGTATTGTCGAAATTGTTCAATGTTGTAATTTGCTGTATATTAGTGTATTGTAATAATATGATGATGTGTTACGAGGTAGGGTGTTTGAATGTAACATAGCTGTAAAATTATCTTTAATCATAATCTATTGAATATTAGTATGTTATTGATGTGAAGAAAAAATTTACAAAAAATATCGAAAAAAGTGATGAAAAAATTTGGTGGAAACAAAAATTGTCGTAACTTTGCATTGTAGTCACAAATGAGTGACAAAAATATTTCAAAAACGACCACCTAACTATTTGTATTATGAGTTCGAAAAATTTCCAGACTAAGCTTTTAGGTCTTCAGAGCAACCTTCTTAACTTCGCGTACCTGCTCACATCAAACCGCGATGACGCTTACGACCTGCTCCAGGATACAACCCTGAAGGCTCTTGACAACGAAGACAAGTATGTCGAGAACGTGAACTTCAAGGGATGGGTATTCACCATCATGCGCAACATCTTCATCAATAACTACCGTAAGGTGGTGCGCTCCGCAACGATTATCGACCAGACGGAGGATCTCTATCATCTTAACCTCCCCCAGGAGTCCGGTCTTGACACCCCGGAGGGTTCGGTTGCAGCCGGCGAGATAACCGCTGCCATCAACTCTTTCTCGGATGATTACCGTATCCCCTTCTCTATGCATGTCGCAGGTTACAAGTACAACGAGATAGCTGAGAAGATGAACCTTCCTCTCGGCACGGTGAAGAGCCGTATATTCTTTGCCCGCCAGCGCCTGCAGAAACTTCTGAAGGATTATCGCTAACTTCCTACCGTCTGTTTATGACGGTATCAGCCTTAGCATATGACATAGGCTCTATTTTTCGAAAAACTCTTAAGTAACTGTTCAAATTAATGGCATACTTTTTGCATTACTCCAAGTGTTATAA
>CAJUBM010000146.1 GCA_910584735.1 uncultured Muribaculaceae bacterium | reverse complement strand
GCGCCTCTTCGGGTGGCCTGCCGTCCCGGAGGTCCGGCGCCACTACCATCCGGCTCCTCGATAGGGTGCCATAGGCTGATCCTATGCACATTTCGGCGTTTTAAATATTTTTAACATCCGGGGGGGGTAAAACATGTCTTTTTCGCCTAACTTTGCAAAACACAACTCATTAAAAACACAGTGCTAAACCTATGAAAAAACTTTCTACTCTGTTCTTTTCTCTTCTAACGGGCGCAATGGTATGTGCATATGCCGCAAGCCCGCTCCACCAGCCTGACAACACCGGCATCGTCCCCCTGTATTCAACCGATGGCGCTATATGCCGGGATGCCTCCACACAGTCCGGCCGACAGGCAGCACACAAAGCCGATGCCGCCACATGGAACCGATATAAAAACTTTGACCTCTATCAGAAGGTAAACGGAGAGTGGCTTCTCTTACAAGCCTCGAAATACACCCATGACGAAAACGGCAACGTAATCCGCGCCAGCCACATGCTGAGATACGGCAACGATTACGAATCCCTCCTCACCCAATACCAGGTGTACGACTACGAACTTGATGACAAAGGACACGTTGTGAAAGAGTCGGTTTCCATGGGTGCCGCAGAGGACGACCTCACTCCCGCCCGGGTAACCTACAGAACTTTCGAACCCACTCTTCCGGAATACCAAATTACAAACTCCGTAGACATTGAATATTTCCTCGAAGGAGCGTGGACAGAAAGAATTCCCCAGGAAACCCGCGCCATCGAACGCGATGTCCAGGGACGGATAGTGAAGATTTTGGTAAACCAGCGTTCAAAAATCGGGAACCCCGAATATTACGTAACCGTGCCGCTCACCAATAAACAAAGCATCGAGATAACATATGATGCCGACAGCTATCCCACAGAGGTTCTCTTTAAAGGCACCGGCTACATCTCCGACGAATATAATATACCATATGAGGAATACATCTATTCTGAAAGCTACAAAGACCTGTCATGGCACCGCTTTTCTCAGGAGGACGCCATAAACATCTACAACCTGGTAAGCGTACAGAACAATGCCCCGTTCCCATCGAATACATCCATAGCCCGCCACATAAAAGAATATAGAAGCGGGGATAATTATTCGGAGGAACGTTATGCCGACATCGAAATAGAAGGAAATATAGTGTCAACTACCTGCGTTTCCGATTATAACAAACTCTACACACGACATCTTGAAGATCCGGCAAAGCCCAACGAGACACAACGTTATGAAGAGGTATATTCCAAAGAACCGGGTACAGACAACCCATGGCGGAGAATGTCAACATATGCCACTCTATCCAGGACTTTCGATGACTATAATCTTCCAGAAGCCAGCAAAATGATCGGAGGGTATAGCGGCAGTTATTTCATGAACCATCTGGAATACACCCTGACTTTCGAGCCGGAAACAGGATTCCCGTCAGAACACGAACAAATCATAAATACATACGAAGATATTACTTCGCCCCAGTCCGATGACGATGTGACGGCTTTATTCGGCAAAGCATATGAGGAATGGCCGTCGTTGAAGCAGCAGGATGATAACGGCCTGCGAAAGTACCATTATTATAACTGGTTCACAGGTACGAACGCCATAATCCTGACCGAGCAGGACGCTACCGATGCACCCGTTGAATACTTCACCATCGATGGACGCCGCGTAGCCTCCCCTTCAGGCGGCATATTCCTGCGCCGCCAGGGAAGCCGGGTAGAGAAAGTGGCTATACGCTGATGCCCCCATACGGAATCGCAGCAACACGCAGGCCTCTTACATATTGTGCACATGACGCGTTGGCTTGTGCCAAATGTTAAGATTCTAAAAAAATGTTGCGAATCCCGAAATACTTACTAAATTTGCCTTTTGGAAACCGGAGGGCTTCGCCACAGGCGCTTAAGCGCCTTTAAGCGGAGCCCTCCGCCAATAAAGTTAACCTTAAATCGGATAAAACCAAAATGTGTACCGCTTAACTTCCGGTGCATTTTTGCCTGTTTCGATTATTATTTTTAATCTCTTTTTATCACGCTTACGTTTTACTATGGCTGAAATCCACGGTGCTGTAACGATCGAAAGCGAACGCTGTAAAGGATGTGACCTCTGCGTGGTCGCATGCCCCTGCAACGTACTCGCCCTGCAACCCAAGGAGGTGAACGATCGCGGTTATCATTTTGCCTATCCCGTCAACGAACAAGCCTGCATCGGCTGCGCAGCCTGCGCTATGGTATGCCCCGATGCATGTATTGAAGTTTACCGTGTGGTGGTAAAGTAATTACCCTTCATTTCTAACTTATTGACAACTTTAACGATGAAAGACGAAGTAAAATTGATGAAGGGCAACGAGGCCATAGCCCGCGCCGCAATCCGCTACGGCGCCGACGGCTATTTCGGTTACCCCATCACACCCCAATCTGAAGTTCTTGAAACTCTGGAGGCCGAGATGCCCTGGGAGACCACCGGCATGGTAGTGCTCCAGGCAGAGAGCGAAGTAGCCTCCATCAACATGGTCTACGGTGGTGCCGCCGCCGGAAAGGCAGTTATGACCTCATCCTCATCTCCGGGCGTGAGCCTCATGCAGGAGGGTATCTCATACCTCGCAGCCTCCGAACTTCCGGCCCTGATTGTAAACGTTATGCGTGGCGGCCCCGGCCTTGGCACAATCCAGCCCTCGCAGGCCGACTATTTCCAGGCCACCAAGGGTGGCGGCCACGGAGACTACCACCTGATAGTGCTCGCCCCCTCCACAGTGCAGGAAATGGCCGACTTCGTAGGCCTCGGCTTCGACCTGGCGTTCAAATACCGCACCCCGGCAATGATTCTCGCCGACGGCGTGGTAGGCCAGATGATGGAGAAAGTAGTGCTCCCCCCGCAGCGCCCGCGCCGCACCAACGAAGAACTCGCCGCACAGTGCCCCTGGGCCGTTACCGGCAAACCCGATACCCGCAAAGGCAACGTCATCACCTCGCTCGAACTTGACTCCGCCATCATGGAGAAGAACAACGAGCGCTTCCAGGCCACATACCGCCGCATCGAGGAGAACGAAGTGCGTTACGAGGCCAAATACGTGGACGATGCGGACTATCTCATCGTAGCCTTCGGCTCCGTTGCCCGTATCTGCCTGAAAGCCATCGAGGACGCCCGCAAGAAAGGTCTGAAAGTCGGCCTGATCCGTCCCATCACGCTCTGGCCCTTCCCCTACAAGGCCATCGAAGAGGCAGCCGCACACACCAAAGGCATACTCTGCGTGGAACTCAACGCAGGCCAGATGATCGAGGACGTACGTCTCGCCGTAGGCGACAAGGTACCCGTATGCCACTTCGGCCGCATGGGCGGTATAGTTCCCAATCCCCAGGAAGTACTCGACGCCCTGGAGCGCGACTTCAACATTAAATGAACTCAAGTACAACCAAACGTACCATGACACGAGAAGAAATCATCAACACCGGTAACAAAGTATACTCGCGCCCCAGGCTCCTCAACAAAAACAACATGCACTACTGCCCGGGCTGCTCCCACGGCGTAGTGCACAAGCTCGTGGCCGAGGTAATAGACGAAATGGGTCTGGAACACGACACCATAGGCGTAGCCCCGGTAGGCTGTGCCGTTTTCGCATACAACTATCTTGACATTGACTGGGTGGAAGCCGCCCACGGACGCGCTCCGGCCGTAGCCACCGCCATCTCACGCCTGCGCCCCGACAAGGTGCTGTTCACCTACCAGGGTGACGGCGACCTCGCCGCAATCGGCTCGGCTGAGACAATCCATGCCTGCACACGCGGCGAGAACATCGTCATAATAATGATTAACAACGGTATCTACGGCATGACCGGCGGCCAGATGTCTCCCTGTACCCTCGAAGGCGCCAAGACAGCCACAACACCCTACGGACGCCGCACCGACCTCAACGGCTTCCCCCTGAGGGTTGCCGACGTGGTATCGCTCCTTGACGGCACATGCTACGTCACACGCCAGGCCGTACATACCCCCGGCGCCGTACGCAAAGCAAAAGCCGCCCTCAAGAAAGCCTTCCAGAACGCCCTTGACAAAAAAGGCACCTCGTTCGTAGAAGTAGTGTCCACCTGCAACTCCGGCTGGAAGATGTCGCCCGCCAAGTCCAACAAGTGGATGGAAGAGAACATGTTCGCCCACTATCCCCTGGGTGACCTGAAAAACACCGTTGAACCCGAAAAGAAGTAAAAAGCATGAAAGACGAAATAATCATTGCCGGTTTCGGCGGCCAGGGTGTGCTGTCAATGGGCAAAATACTCGCTTATGCCGCTTTGGAGAACGACCAGGAGGTAACCTGGATGCCCTCCTACGGCCCCGAGCAGCGCGGCGGAACGGCGAATGTGACCGTAATCCTCTCCGACGATCCCATCTCCTCTCCCGTACTCGACTCCTACGACACAGCCGTAATCCTCAACCAGCAGAGCCTTGACAAATTCGAGAGCCATGTGAAGCCCGGCGGCGTACTCATCTACGACCCCTACGACATACACCGCGCCCCCACCCGCACCGACATCAACATCGTGCCCGTGGCCGCCATGGAGGCAACCATCGCCATGGGCCAGTCGAAGGCATACAACATGATTCTGTTAGGCGCGCTGCTGGCCATGCGTCCCGATGTGCCCATCGAAGCCGTTGTACGCGGCCTCAAGAAAGCGCTTCCCGAACGCCACCACCACCTCATCCCCGTCAACGAACAGGCCATCCGCAAAGGCATGGAACTCGTTGCCGAACTGAAGAAATAGTCCCATCCCACCCGGAGGCACCAAGCCAAACGGCAAAATCAATAAAATCGCTGAAACTATTTTAGTTTCAGCGATTTTAGTAATATCACTATCCGGCAAAATTAGTATCCCGATTATTGCGCTGAAGAAAAGCAGATTGTCGCAATGCAGTGAATCCCCGATTTGTTTTATTCCGAAAATATTGTAAATTTGCAGTAAATTTGGAATAGGAAATGAGTAACGCCAAATACATCCAGCGAGATTCTTATCTCAATAAACTGATTATCAGAAGAGACAATGGCGAGGTAAAGATTATAACCGGCCCACGTCGGTGTGGAAAATCATGGCTGTTAAGTCATATATATCAGGATTATCTCATCGGCCAAGGAGTACCCTCTGAAAATATCATAGTCTTGGACTTTGACAAAGATGATGACAAATATGATTTCGACATTCTTGATCCAAAGGCTGTAAAGAATCATATTTACTCACTGATAAAGAGTAATACCTCGAATTATTATGTCTTTCTTGATGAGATACAGGAACTTGAAAATTTTGAGCGACTTGTAAACGGTCTTAATGGGCATGACAATATAGATGTATATGTAACCGGCAGCAATTCCCGTTTCCTATCAAAAGACATACGGACTATATTCCGTGGCAGAGGCGATGAAATCAGGGTGTTTCCGTTATCTTTCCGGGAGTTTTATCAGGCGTCACACTATGATGTCCGTGAGGCATGGAAAGTTTATTCAACTTTCGGTGGAATGCCGCGTCTCATCCACTATGCCGATGATGAGCAGAAAATAAACTATCTTCAAAACCTGTGGGACAAGACTTATATTGATGATGTGGTAGATAGAAACAAGGTGAGAAATGAACTTGCCATTTCACGACTTGCCACCTCATTGTGCAGTTCCATTGGCTCGCTTACTAATCCGGCACGCATAGCCAATACCCTCGAATCGGTGCAAAAGATGAAGATTGATTCCAAAACAGTATCGTCTTATATTGACTATCTTGAAAATGCTTTCCTGTTTGAAAGCGCAGAGAGATACGATGTCAAGGGCAGACGCTACTATGAAACCAATAAGAAATATTACTGTATAGACATCGGACTGAGAAACGCAAGATTGAACTTTCGCCAGCAGGAACCGACACATATTATGGAGAATATCCTGTATAATCATCTGCGTGTGCTCGGTTATCTTGTAGATGTCGGCATAGTGGAAAGCCGTGAAATGAAAGACGGTAAAATGTCTTACTCACAGCGTGAGATTGACTTCATTGCCAACAAAGGAAGCCAAAAGTATTATATCCAGTCTGCATACTCGATCCCGTCCGAGGATAAGCGGGAGCAGGAACTTGCCTCCCTCCTGAAAATTTCCGATTCATTCAAGAAGATTGTAGTTGTCGGTGATGAGATAATGCCATATACCGATGACAACGGCATATATTTTACCGGCCTATTCGATTTTCTATTGAAAGATGAATGGCTCTAATTCTGTCAACAAAATTTAATAGATAAGTAACTGGTCGAAATTATTTTAATGTTTATCTGAGGAAAATTTTTAGAAGATTTTTCTCGATGAAGAGGGAGTGTAGCGAGCTACACGACTGATGAAGAGAGG
>CAJUBM010000145.1 GCA_910584735.1 uncultured Muribaculaceae bacterium | reverse complement strand
TAAAAATTTTCCTCGGACAAACATTAAAATAATTTCGACCAGTTACTTATGAATGGTTTGTATGTGTTTTGGTGGAATGTATGCCCGGTCTGTTCCGTGCGGTGAAATAGACCGGGCACACGGTTGTCATGATGGATTTAAGACTTATTTGTTCAGATAGTCAAGGCAGTTGCGCGACAGACGCTCTACGTTGGCCTGGTACTGGTTGCCTCCCGGCTGGTAGAACTCGTAGGCTGCAAGACCGTTGGCTACGCAGCGCCCGCGCCCGTTTACCGATTCGAAGTCGAGCATGCCGCCTACGGCGAAGTCCACAACCTGTCCCCAGGTGGCCATTACGGTGCAATGGTTCTCGTTTTGGAACTTCTCTACCGTATTCTCACCTTCGGCGGTATATTGGTAGGCGTTGAGGTCCCACATACAGTTGTGGTCTTCTCTCCAGCCCGGGCCGATGAGGGGGAAGGTGGGATATTGGAATACATCGCAGGTGGTGAGTCCTCGGAACAGTTCGCTGTCGTTATGGTCGTAAATCAAACCGATATTGCAGTTTATCGACCAGATGTCACCACCCTCGCCGCCGGGGCCGCTGGCGAAAATGCCGGGGGCGAATTTCTCGTCAAGGAATCCCAGGGGAACGGTAAGCTGTGTGGCGTGTTTTGTGAGGAATACGTTGCCGCCGGCATCCACATAGCTGCGGAGAGCCTCGATGGTGGCATCGCTTACTATCTCGGCCGGGAGGTTGCGCCAGCCGATCTGGAGACCCTCACGGTCTATATTGATCCATACTACGGGATATTTGTCGGGGTCAAGTACAGATACCTTGTCGGGAGTTAGCATCTCGCCGTCCTCGGCATATGCTTCGGCAAACCATTTTGCTGTCGCAATCTCATCGTCATCAGTAAGTTCGGCCTGCGGGCAGGGAAGCAGCATGGCGATTTTCTCGTTTGATACGACATCGAGATGCACTGTTTGGCCCTCCGACACACGGCCGTCCTCATAGATTATTTTGACGGTGTAGGTCACATCGGTGCCGGGGGTCTCCTTGCGGAGGGTGCATGTGGTCTGGGGGCCTTCCAATGTTTCAATAACGGTGCCGTTACGCAGAATCTGTATCCCTGTTATGGTCTCGTCCTGGGGGAGGGTCCAGTTCAGTGTCACTGTGCGGCCGTCGACCTCAGATGTGAGGTTTTCCACCTTGGAGGCTGCCGGAGTGTCGGGTATATCCACATCGGAACATGATGTCATACCCGAAGACAGAGCCATTGCCACTAAGGCTGACAGTATATATGTTTTTTTCATCGGTTATTCTTTGTTTTGTGTTTTTATGGATGGTAGGCGCCGGAGAGACGCGCCTACCTTTTCTATAGCTTATTATTCGTAGAGGCCTCCTGAATTTTCAACTTCGGCCAGCGGCAGCGGGAAGAAAATCTCATCGGCGCTCATAGAGGCGGCATCGTAATATGAGCGGAGTTTAGATTCGGAACGGTAGTAGTTGTTCATTGTCTCTACGACGTTGCCCCAGCGAACGAGGTCGAACCAGCGGTTACCCTCCATGGCCAGTTCCAGACGGCGTTCCATGCGGACGGCGCGGCGGGCGTAATCCTGGTTCCAGCCCTGGGCCGGATATTCGCCTACATAGTAAGAGGCTATCATTGGATTGCAGTCAACGGGAGTATATGCGGGGTCTACCGAGCGGGCTGCCTTGCGGCGTACATCGTTGATGAGGGTGCGGGCCTGTTCGAGGTCTTTGTTCAACTCAATGAGGGCCTCTGCCTTGAGCAGGAGTATGTCGGCGTAACGGATGAGGCAGAAGTTCAGCGGGGAGGCACCCCAGGGGAATCCCTGCACCATGTCGGGCGATGAGGGGTCGATAAGTCCTTTTTTGCCTGAGTACTCGCCGTAGATGTCGTATGCTCGGCACCATGCCATGTTGTATGTGTGGCCACGGAAAGGCATGCCGATACGTCCTACGGTGAAGTCCAGACGGGGATCCACGTTGCCATCGTAATTCGTGGTTACGTTTACGTTGTTGAATGTCCCGTCAAGGTAGGGGAGGCCGTTCTCATCGGTGCGGAACGCGTTCACGAGGTTTTGGCTGGCGAGGAAGAAATCATCGCCGTTGCCGAAGAGGTTGCCTTCAGACCAAGTGGTGTTCAGCAGGTTGCACCAGTTGATATTGGCGTTGTTGTTGGCCGTGGAGAACTGGATGGCCATAATTGACTCGTAGCGGTTGTTGAACTCTACTTTAGACATGTCGAGGAAGTTGGGATAGAGTTCGTAGCGCCCGGAGGAGATTACGTAGCCGGCATATTCCTCGACCTCTCCCCATGAGGAGGTGAAGGCCGATACCTTGGCATGGAGGGCCGCTGCCACATATTTATTGAAGCGGCCGGGCTGTGACTGCGATTCGGGGAGTACCAGCCATGCGTCTGCGAGGTCTTTCTTGATGAAAGAGAAAATCTCATCGCGGGTGTACTGTGTGGGAGATGCCTCGTTGGGGTTCTCACCTTCCACGAAGTAGGGGATGCGGTCGAAAATGCGGATAAGGTCGAAGTAGAAATATGCGCGCAGGGTCTTCAACTGGGCTATGAGGTTCTCCTTGTCGCTGACGCCCGGGGCGTTTTCTACGGCCAGGATGGCCTTGTTGCAACGTGAGACGGCGAAGTAGTTGTTCTGCCATTTGTTGAAGATGCTGACGTTGTCGCTCTGGATGTTGCTGACTTCGATCAGGTGGATATTGGCTTCCATAGAGACACCGCCGCCACCTTTGTAGGCATCATCGGAGCGTACGTCGAAAATCCAGTTTGTGATGGGGCCTGCGAACGCTTCGTTGTTGCCAAAGAAGTGTGACTGGAGGCCTGCGTAGGCTGCGGCCATGAGGCCCTCCACGGTGTCATCGTCAAACTGCTGGTCGGTGAACTGCCCCTGGGGCTTGAGGTCAAGCATGTCGTCGCAGGAGACGGCACCCAGTCCTAGCAGACCTACGGCAGCGCAGAGCAGGCTGCGGTTTATGATGTTTGAAATCGCTTTCATTTCTATCGGTATTCTGTTTTTTGATTAGAAGGTAACGTTGAGACCCAGTGAGATAACTCGTGAGCGCGGGTATGGGCCGTTGTCGATACGGGAGCCATATCCTCCGAGGGGGAGTTCGGGGTCAAGCCCTTTGTAGTTGGTTATAGTGAACACATTCTCAAGCTGTCCGTAGACGTTCAGGGCTGTTGCTCCTATTGGACGCAGCAGTTTTGAAGGGAATGAGTAAGCCAGCTTGATGTATTTCATTTTGAAATATGAGCCGTCCTCGACATAGTAGGTGGACATTCGTGTCTCGTTGTTGTCGTCGGTAGCGGCAAGTGCGGGGATGGTAGCCCCGGGGTTCTGCGGCGTCCAGGCGTTGAGCACGTCCACGCTGCGGTTTGTGGAGATGTCACCGTAGGTCATGAAGTAAAGCTGGCGGCGGGTGGTGTTGATGATGTCAAAGCCGAAATCACCGGTGAAGAATGTGCTGAGGGTGAAGTCGCGGTATTTGAAATCAAGGTTCAGACCCAGCGAGAAGTCAGGATTGGGGTCGCCGATGATGCAGCGGTCATCCTCGTTGATTACGCCGTTACCGTCAAGGTCGCGGTAGATGAGGCGGCCGGGTGCGGCTCCCTGTTGTGTGGCATGGTTGGCCACCTGGTCGGCATCCTGGAATATACCGTCGCATACCCAGCCGTAGTAGACGCCCATAGGCTGCCCTACAATCATGCGGGTGTCGCCGCCTACGGTCTTTACGAGATTGTTGAGTTTTACGAGTTTGTTCTTATATTTGGAGATGTTGAAGTTGCCGTTCCAAGAGAAGTCGCCGTACTGGGGCGAGATATAGTTGAGCGTCAGTTCGAAACCGTGGTTGTCCATGTCGCCGGTGTTCATCCACATGGCTGCGTTCTCGCCTGCTACGGCAAGTACCGGCGGGATGGTGAGCATATCCTTGGTTTTCTTGATGTAGTAGTCGGCCGAGAGGCTGAGCGAGCCGTTGAGGAAACCGAAGTCAACACCGATGTTTGTCTGGGTGGTGGTCTCCCATTTGAGCTTGTTGTTGCCGGAGGCTGCCACGATTACGCCGGGAACCTGGCCGGTGTTTGTGCCGTTGAGGTCGTATGCTCCGTTACCCATGTCGTAGCGGTAGGTGGAGTAGGAGGCATAGAGGTTGTCGATTGCGGAGTTACCGTTCTGACCCCAGGCGAAGCGGATTTTCAAATCGTTAAGAACATTGTTGGTGGGGAAGAAGGCCTCCTGTGTCGGACGCCATGCCAGGGAGAAGGCCGGGAACACGCCGGAGTTGCTGTTGCGGTCGAGACGGGAGGAGGCATCGCGGCGCAGTGTGAAGGAAGCCAGGTAACGGTCGGCATAATTGTAGTCTACTTTTCCGAATACAGAGAAGAGTGCCCACTGGTTCTTGCCGCCTCCGTTGGTCTGAGTGCCTTCGCCGGAACCGATCTGCATGTAGTCGTCATCCTCGAAAGCGTAGTCTGTACGTGCTGCGGAAATATCTTCGAAGGTATATTTGATAGCTTCTACGCCGAACAGTACGTTCAGGTGGTGAAGGTCGTTGAAGGTCTTGACGTAGTTGGCGGTGTTGGTCCAAGTCCATGTGTCGCCCTGGCCGTATGCACGCGACATTGAGTTCATATCGCTGGGGATGGTCTTGCGGTTGAGAACCTTGTTGAAATACTGCACGTGTTCGAGACCGAAGTTGGTTTTCAGGGTAAGTCCTTCCACAGGCATTACGGCGAGGAACATGTTGCCGAATATGCGCCAGCTTTGGTTGGTATTGTCGCGACCGTTGTAGAGGTCCTGTACGGGGTTTGAAATATCGCTTATGCCAAGTTGCTTGGGACGTGCCCAGTCACCGTCAAGTCCGCGCACTGGGATTGCCGGATGCTGGCGCATGGCGGTGTAGGGGATGCCTCGGTCGTCATTGGTGGCATAGCCACGGTCGGTCCAGTTGGCAATCATGAGGTTTTCGCCTATGGTTACATACTTGTTGAAGTTGTATGTAGAGTTTACACGGGCCGAATAGCGGCGGTAGTAGGTATCCTGCATGATACCGTTCTGGTTGATGTAGTTTGCAGAGAAGAGGAACGAACCGCGGTCGCTGCTGTTGGAGACGGACGCAGTGAGGTTGTTGGTCCAAGCCGAACGGTAAACCTCGTCCTGCCAGTCGGTGTTCGTGGTGGGGTAGTTGGGGTTGCCGTTTATGAACTCTACGAGCTGGGGTGTCTCGCCGTTGCCGTAGAGGGGATGCGAGGGGCGGAGACCTGAGTTCTTCTGTGCGGTCCAGTAAGCCTGTCCCCACTGCTCGGCATTGAGCATCTTGTAGGTCTTGCAGATGGTCTGGAGGGATGCGGCATAGTTTACGTTGACGGCTAATTTGTCACCTTTTCCCTGCTTGGTGGTTATGATGATTACGCCGTTGGCCGCACGTGAACCGTATATAGAGGCTGATGCGGCATCTTTCAGCACCTGCATCGATTCTATATCGGTTGGGTTTATTGATGTGATGTTGTCCGTAGGTATGCCGTCAACTATATATAGGGGGTCGTTGGAGTTGACGGTCGACATTCCGCGTACGCGGATGGCACCGCCGCCGCCAGGGGCGGCATCGGTGGTTACCGACACGCCGGGGAGGCGTCCCTGCATAGAGTTGATGATAGACCCGGAGTTCTCGGATATAGGCTGCTTCATATCCATCACGGAAACGGCGCCTGTAAGGTCGGCTTTGCGCTGGGTGGTATAGCCGGTCACCACTACTTCGTCAAGGTTGAGGGCATCGTCCTGGAGTACGACCTTCATCTGCGGTTGCGCCTCAAGAACCTGGCGTACGTAGCCGATGTATGAGAATGAAAGCCGGGTTCCCTGGGGCACACTTATTACGAAGTTGCCGTCGATGTCGGTTGTCACACCCTTGGTGGGATCTCCTTCGGGCGCTACTGTGGCGCCTATCAGGGGTTCGTCATCGTTCAGTCCCCAGACCGAGCCATGAACCGTGACGGACTGTGCATGGGCCGTTATCATCGCAAGGATGGTAAGGATTGCACCGAGGATTTGTTTTTTCATACGTTTTTTAAGGTTAGTTTGATTTTAAAAACTGATGCAAAGATAGGCTTGTTAACACGTATGCGGTTATAATTAATGTTGCAGAAGCTATTAAAAAATGTGCATTGCTCTAATGTTTACATATTTAGCAATATCTATTATAATTGACGTATTATCTCGGTAATAACCGGAATTTACCGGATTCAACGGTTTTAATCATGGATATACAAGCGGTGTATCAAAATCCATTTTTTGACACACCGCTCCTGTTATATAACACTTTTGGCAATGGTAACTTTATAGTGGCGCCGGACCTCCGGG
>CAJUBM010000144.1 GCA_910584735.1 uncultured Muribaculaceae bacterium | reverse complement strand
TCGGCGGCGAATCCGTCGAAGAAGATACCAGCCGACACGCCTAATTCTTTGGCGATTAGCTCTATTGTTGTCGAGTTGGTCGAACCGCGTCGGATTGCGCTCTGTATGGAGCTTTCATCGCGGCCTATTCGTTGCGACAGCTCTCGAATAGTCATTTTCTTGCGCTCACACAAATCTCTGATTAAAAGAAGATTAGCCATCGGATTTAATATTTTACAATTTTTAACAGGGATTATTTACCTGACTAATGGGATTTATTACTACATTTGCAGAGTAAAATTAACAAAAATATTTCAGTTCTACAAATGAAGAATCAAATTAAAGACCTTACGGACTCTAATATTTTGCGCGGTTGGCTGGATTCTCTCCCCCGCGCAGACTACAACAAGCATAAAGCCGGTTTGGTTGTCGCTTGTGCCGAAAGCAGAAGCAAAATACTGAACTGGATATACGGGCGTTGCAAAGTGCCAAACTCGGCAAAGAAACTAATAAACGCCTATACCCTTCAGGTTTCAGGTAAGGAAATATTCACGATAGCCAAGCCGGAGGAATTGACCGAAGGCGTAAGCGGCCACGCCTCCGGCACGGCTATTTAATAACCATATAACCCCGCTCGAAATATGAAAAAAATTATCACCTTCGGACAGCACTCCGCAGAACTCCATGCCGGCGAACATCGTGCCGCTCTCGTAATATCCGAAAAGTGCTTACCGGTTGGCCTCGCCGACGTGCTTAATGAAGCCGGCGACATACACGTCCACAACGTCCAGAAGAATGACGACGGTTTCGGTTGTATCGGTATCACCCACGACCTCTCCGTTTCCGACCTTATAGCCGAGGTTTGTGACGCTATTACTCGCGTGTACGACACTGATACGACCGTTTCAAATGCGCGACCCTAAAACGCTGTATGATTTACGCTATTATGCCCGTCGACGTGGCTACCGTTTCAGTAAAACGGAGCGAGTAGTCACAACGCCGGAGGCGAATCGTTCCGCCCGCGTGGAGGAACGGCTGAAGGCTTTCGGTTATGGGATTCAACTAAATTTATTCAGCGATGAAAAATAATACCGTGTGCGTCCTTCCCCCTCTTTCGGTTTATTCGTCACTTTGCAAGACCGTTACCCCTCAATCTCGAAAAATGGGGGGGGTAGAAATCGCCCTAAATTTTTGTAATTATGTAACTTGTCACATGATATGGTAACACCTGAACAGTTATACGCCGCAACAGACGACGGCCTCCGTATCATTGCGCTGCATTACCCCGACGCTCCCGAAGCTGCAAGGACTAACAGGTCGTTCAAGGCAAGACCCGACGAGCGCACTCCGAGCGCAAGGGTCAAACTAATGAAAGCCAAGGATGGGGCGCAAGTCTGGAAAATGACAGATTTCGGCGACGAAGGCAGAGCCGAAAGCCCTATTTCCATACACATGAAGCAAACCGGGTTAACCTTCCGTGAAGCTATCCTCGACCTTTCGGCTATCTTTAATATTACCGATGAAATAAATCGTTCCGTCAACCGGCCGGACGTTCGCCGTCAACCGGCCACAGTGGAACAAACGGAGGGTTCATGGGATAAGGATATTAACCAAGAGTTTACGGCAAAGGAGTGCGAGATTATGGGGCCGCGTGTCACTCCTGACACACTGAAGGCTCTCCACTGGTACCGGGCTAACCATGTCGTTACAGTCAGGAACCGCGAGGCTGTTTATAAATACTCAAACGAGAACTACCCGATTTTTATCCGCGAATGTTGGTTTACTGATTCAAAGGGTAATCGTGATTGCTTTTATAAGATTTACGAGCCTCTGAACCCGGAGAAACAGTGGCGTTTCCAATACCAGCCAGCCGGGAAGAAACCACAAAGCTACATTAATGGTTTGTTTGAGCTTGCCGCAGCATGGAGAGCGTACAACGATACCGAGGAAGCAAAGTGGACCGCCGACCCTGCAAACGAGCACAAGCCCTACCGAGAACAAAAATTACCCGAAGCGATCATTTGCTCCGGCGAACGCGACGCGGTTTGTGTCCGCTCTCTCGGTTACTACCCTTTGTGGTTCAATTCCGAAACTTATCAAGTAAGCCAAGAGGAGTGGAACCAGATAACGAAATATGTCGAAACTGTCTATAATATACCTGACATCGACGCAACCGGTCGCCTGAAAGGTACGGAACTCGCTTTACGCTTTATCGACATACACACCATTTGGCTACCCGAAAAACTGTCCTCATACCGCGACAACCGAGGGAAACCCCGTAAGGATTTCCGAGATTGGATGGAGATATGGAGCAGCAAGGGCGATTTTCGCGGCCTTCTGAACCTCGCTACACCCGCAAGGTTCTGGGTTGAATCATGGAACGAGAAAACCAAGAAGAAAAAATATTCGATAGACATTTCATGTCTGCACGAATTTTTAATGTTGAACGGATTCTACACCCTTCGCGACAAACACGCACCGGGTACGCAGTTCGTGAGGATTCAAGGCAATATCGTGAAGCTCGTTACGCCCAAGGAGATACGCGAATTTGTTCTAAACTGGGCAATAGACAGCAAACAAGAGCGCGAACTGCGCAACCAGATATTGCAAGATTCCAAGTTGTCGGCTCAATACCTCGAAGCCCTTCGAGAAATTGACCCGGATTTCACCAACTACACCGAGCGTTCACAGTTCTTTTATTTCCCGAAATTTACCGTCGAGGTTACAGGGCGCGAGATTATCAAGCACGACAACCGCGCCGCCTCTGCCGGTCGTTATGTCTGGGAGGAGAATGTTATCAACCATAACATTAAATTCCTTCCTGATATGTTCACGATTACCCACCCCGAAGGGCAATACGAAAGCGAAGATTTCGACATCGAGGTGGCCGAAAATCAAACCTCGAATTATTTCAAATACCTGATTAACTCCTCCCGTATTTATTGGCGCAAGGAGTTGGAGGAGCAAGTTAACGCTATGTCGCCGGAAGAAGGGGCGGCGTATCTCGCAGCTCATAAGTTTGACATCGCCGGCCCGGCGTTGACCGCCGCAGAGATTCAGGAGCAAAAACAGTGTCTTATCAACAAGATTTTTACAATCGGGTTTATGATGCACCGTTACAAGTCAGAGTCGAGAGCGTGGGCCCCGTTCGTCATGGATAACGTAGTGGGCGAGAACGACCAGTGTAACGGACGTTCCGGCAAATCCTTCATGTTCCGCGCCCTCTCGAATTTCACGCGCTGGCTGAAGCTGTCTGGGCGTAACCCTAAATTACTGGAGAATCAATTTGCTTTCGAGCAAGTAAGCAAACATCTCGGAATCGTTGTTGTTGACGATTGCGACGAATATTTACCGTTCAAACAGTTTTACGATAATATCACGTCGGACATCACGATTAACACAAAGAATGTTTCAGCCTACACACTGACGTTTCAAGACGCGCCGAAATTCGCCTTTACTACGAACTACGTCCCGAAGGAGTTCGACGGTTCAAGTGTTGGCCGTATGCTGTTCGTCGTATTCTCCGACTACTACCACCAAAGAACAGAAGATAACGACTATCTCGAAACCCGTCAGATTCGCACGGACTTTAACAAAGACCTGTTCGGCAGCGCATACACCGAAGCCGAGTGGGAGGCGGATATAAATTTTGTACTCCAGTGCGTGAAATTTTATCTTTCCGTCGCTCCGTTGCAAGTCAAAATCGAGCCGCAGATGGGTAATATCATATTCCGTAAGTATCTCCGGGATATGTCCGACAATTTCCGCGAGTGGGCCGAAGGTTATTTCTCTGTTGATGAAAACGGGTGCGGTGATAATCTTAACCGCGAAATCGTGAGGGAAGATGCTTTCGAGGCTTACAAACGATTCTCCGGCGTGTCTAAAATCACCATGCAGAAATTTACAAAATCGCTGAAGGGATTCTGCTTTACTTGTGATTATATCGACTGCCTCAATCCTGAAGAACTACACAATTCAGGTTCGCGAATAATGCGCCGTATCGAGGACCCGATAACACACAAGAAGGTACAGAAAGAAATGATTTATCTCCGCACCAAGAAAGAGGCCGAGCGTCTGAAGAATCCCCCGCCGCCCCCTCCAACCCAGCAGGAAATGCCCTTCTAAACCGTTACAGTTATGAAAATAAGAATATTCGAGGCGTTTGCCGGTTACGGCAGTCAGTCGATAGCCCTCCAGCGTCTGAAGGAGGATTATCCCGGATTCGATTACGAGGTGGCTGGATTCTCCGAAATAGACCGTTTCGCGGTCCTGGCATACTACGCAGCTCGTGACGCCCGTTTGCAAGGGCATAGTATCGACCGGCTAAATCTGGAGAAATACGAGCCGTCGCCGGAACTCCTCGCCAAATACCCAAACTTTGGAGATATTACCAAGATAGAATGGGCAGAGGTGCCGGATTTCGATTTATTTACCTATTCGTTCCCGTGCCAAGACATAAGCACAGCAGGGAAACAAAGAGGTTTTGATGAGGGCAGCGGTTCGCGTTCCTCATTACTTTGGGAGTGTGCGAGAGCTATCGAGGTGAAACGTCCTAAATTCCTACTTATGGAGAATGTCAAGGCGTTGACCTTCAAGAAGCACAAAGATAATTTCAAACGCTGGCGCGACACACTCGAAGCCCTCGGATATTCCAATTACTGGGCTATTCTCAACGCGAAGAATTTCGGCGTTCCGCAGAATCGTGAGCGTGTTTTTATGGTAAGTATCTGGGGGGGGCAAAGTTACGAATTTCCGCAGCCTTCCGAAACCCTGACGCGGAGGTTAATCCACGTTCTCGAAGAAAATGTGGCTGATTCATGGTATCTAAACGAAAAGCAATTACACATGATTATCAACCACAACGAACGCAAACAGTCTGAAGGGTGCGGATTCTCTACGAGTTTCAAGACGGCCGACGGTATTTCTTGCGCCGTTACTACGCTTTGCGGCAGTCGTCCGACTGATACCTACCTCGCCGAGCCTGTCGCGTGTGCCTATCGAGGGAGAAACCCGGACAACCCCGGCGACCGCCGTTCCGGGATTCCAACCGTTCAAAGGCTGGAGTTAGGCGGTTCGGTGTCGAATTGTATAACAACAGTTGACAAGGATAGCCTTCTCGCAGAACCTAAAGTATTAGGCTACACGCGCGACAACAAAGGCGTGGTGGTAGCTCGCCACCTCAAAGACGTAGCCGGAACAGTATGCAGCTCAAACAGACGTTACACAGGTTCAACGGCTGAATTTATTGTTGAACCCACTGTTATACAGCTACCGCACGGTTTCGCCCGTGGGAACGTCCTCGATATTGCCCCGGCTGTCACCGCCTCGGCTTATACCGATAACAATTTGATTTGCGTCGGCTACCTCATACGTAAATTCACACCGCGCGAACTGTTCCGCCTCATGGACTTGCCGGACATCTATATCGACGCGATTCAAGCCGCCGGATTATCAACGACCCAACAACGCAAACTCGCCGGCAATTCTATCGTTGTCGAACTCCTTTACCGCATTTTCAAAAACCTATTTATCCAATGACAACCGATATACTTAAAGAGCGTCAGGCGTGGACGCTTGCGCAAAAAGTCGACCACGCTCTCGCTACTATCGACGTGTTTATTTCCCGTATGGGCGGTATTGACAAAGTGTATTGCTCATTTTCCGGCGGTAAGGATAGCACGGTTTTATTACACCTTTGCCGAGTTCTTTATCCTGACATTCTGGCGGTGTTTTGCTCTACCGGCAACGAATACCCCGAAATAATACAATTCGTCAGAGAACAAGCGAAGAAGGGCGCAAATATACAAGTCATAAGGCCGGAGATTACACCGCGCCAAGTCTGGGCGAAATACGGCTTTCCTCTTGTCGGAAAAGAAACCGCACAAAAGGTTCACAAAGTAAGATTCAACCCGAACACCGTAACCGCGTCTATCATTATGGGAACCGGCTTTTTCTGTCTGGCTAAGAAATGGCGATACCTATTAACAGAACCTTACGAAACATCATCGCAGTGTTGCGATATACTGAAGAAACGCCCGTTTCATAAGTTCGAGAAGATAACCGGACGTCGCCCAATTATTGGAGTAATGGCGGACGAAAGCGACCTACGAAAAGGCCAATATATCAAGGCTGGCGGTTGTAATGTGTTCGGAGAGAAAGCTGCTTCCCGACCGTTGTCAATATGGACGGAGGCAGACGTGTGGCAATATATCGAGGAGCAGCGGCTGGATATTGCCGAAATATACCACAAAGGCGCAGCGCGCACCGGCTGCATGGGTTGCGGATTCGGCGCACAGTTCGCAGACGACCGCCGGTTCTCTATTCTCCTCGATAATCACCCGAAGGCTTACGATATGGTAATGAACTACACGAACAACGGCGTAACCTTCCGCGAGGCTCTACGCAAAGCCCTCGCAGTAAATGGGCGATACTTGCCTGACGAGGAGCCGAAGAATCTATTTACCTCGCCGTCAT
>CAJUBM010000143.1 GCA_910584735.1 uncultured Muribaculaceae bacterium | reverse complement strand
TGACCATGGCTGGTCTACAGATGCCGTATTATATAGATATTTGCCGTCTTCTCCGATTTTGCCAGGGGCCGGGGTCTTGGTTGTGTCAAGCACATATACACGCATGTTCCCTTTCCCCTTGCATGACACTGTCATACGTCCATCGGTAACCTGCTTTACATCGCCGGTTACGGCATCGACATATCGTCCGTTGAGGATGCCTGTGAATGTGGCGTCTCCGCTTATTGTCACCAGCACGTATGAGTCGGTTTTGCTGTCCACATAGCGTCGTTTGAAGGACATCTTGCCCGAGCATCCCTCATTGCTGTATTGGCCTTTGCGCAGGGCGGGTACGGCGGCGCGTATTTTGTTCAGGCGCTGTATGTGCCGTGCCAGCGGGTATGTCAGGGTCGAGGCCAGGTTTCCTGTGGCGTTGGTGTACTCGGCGAAATCGGTAACTTTTACATCTCCCTCGATGAAACCTCCGAAGTATGCCCGGCCTGTATCTTTCAGTGCCAGTACGGCACCTTTGTCAATATCCTTTCCTTTTTGGAATTCCACTTCCGAGCCATAATATATACATGGTATGCCACGGAAGGTGAACATCAGTGACAGGTTTTCGGCCCATGTGTCCTGTGTGCCGGTGAAGCGGTAGTTGCTGTCGGGTGCGTAGTCGTGGGAGTCCACATAGACTACGTTATATGTCGCATCGTTGTACAGGTTGTCCTGGTGGCGTACGCCATATGCCCCTGTGGCAGAATTGAAATTCCAGTGCATGGCGAAGTCGATAACGCTCATCCCTGAGAAGTCTGAGTAGTCAGGTGTATGGTATTCGTTTCCGTTGAGCAGGGCGTTGTTGCTTTTACGCAGTATCGCGTCGGAATGTCCCAGGTCATCTTTGCCCGACTGGAGTACGGATTCCCAGTTGGTGTGTCCGCTCACTGTCATAAAGTCTTGCGAACCTTCATCTTTCAGGGGAATCGCTACGACATCATCCCATGATTGGGGATTCATATCCCAGGGGTAGTCTTTTGATTCCTTCCAGGTATAGTAGCAAGGTGAGCAGTTGTAGTTCTCGCCACGGTATATCACTTCCATCGAACGTGCGCATACCTCGCCATACATGAAGAACGGGGTGTTGCCGCGTTTAGCCTTGGCCTCTGCCGATTCTGCCGCAGCCATTAGTTGCGGCAGGAACATTTTGTTGAACGACAGTCTGGGGATATGCCCGGCCGTGTCGATTCGGAAGCCGTCAACACCCATCTTTATGAAGCGGGAATAACATTCCACGATATAGTTTGTAACTGCCGGGTTTTCCGTATTCAGGTCTACGCAGTCTCCGGCAATCTGGCCCCACCAGCGGGAGGGATCGTCCCAGTCGAACCATGCCTTGTGGTGCCAGTAGTTATGCGTGTCGCGGTTTGTGAAGTCTGTGTTCTTCATCATGGCCAGACGTGTGCCGTACTGTTGTGATGGCTGCATGTCGGGATAGTTTGCCGGCAACATTCCCCCTTCGCTCCGTGGCACTACCAGCATTGAGGCGTTGATGTCGCCGAGGTCTTTGGTGTAATCCTTTTTGAACATCTTGCACAGGTAGTTCTCTCCGAAGTTACCTGTATGTTGCAGCACTATGTCAAGTATGAGCTTCATGCCGCGCTTATGCACTTCGTCTATAAGCTCTTGGAAGGCTACGTCGGCATCGGCATCGCTGGCATCTTTTGAAACATAGCGGTGGTCGATTTTGGAAAAGTCCATCGCGTGGTAGCCGTGATAGTCGAGGCCCGAGCCGTTTTCGACCACGGGTGTAATCCATACGGCGGTGAATCCCAAGGCCTTTATGTAGTCGAGTTTGTCGATAAGACCTTTGAAATCCCCACGCCATTCTGGGTCGTTGATGTTCTTTACGCCATCCCAGCAATAGGTGTTGTTGTCAGGGTCTCCGTCATAGAAACGGGTTGTCATGGCGAAATAGATTGTTTCATCCCGGAAGTCGGTTCGATCTCCGACAAAAGTTCCGGCAGAAGCTGATGCCCCCGTCAGAGCCATCATGGCTCCCAGGAGTGCCCGGTTGGCTTTTCTCATGAAATGTAGTAGAAATTTAAGTTAAGTAGGAATGTAAGTAATTATTATGTAGATGTGATGAGAAACTATGGTATAAGATTTTCCGGGTGCAAAAGTAGTTAAATTTCCACGGTTGCACAAATCGTGCATCGTATTTTCAGGTATAATTTAACCGCACCCCGAAGTTTTTTTGTGCATGTACTTTCGGGGTGCGGTTAAAGTTATGATATGGCGTTTTTGCCTGTATTGGGAATCTGTCGGTTATAACCGGGGGTCCCTGTATTTCAGGATGCTCAGATGCGCGACTTTATAGCTGCGGTCTCGGCCTCGTAACCGGGCTTTTCAAGGAGGGCGAACATGTTGCGCTTATAGGCTTCCACGCCCGGCTGGTTGAACGGGTTTACATCGAGTATATAGCCTGAGATGCCGCATGCTTTTTCGAAGAAATAAATCAGTTCGCCGAGATATTCCTCCTTGAGGGCGGGGATGGTGACGCGGATCACTGGTACGCCGCCGTCCACGTGGGCTATGCGTGTGCCGAGTTCGGCCATCTTGTTTACCTGGTCAACTCGTTTGCCGGCAAGGTAGTTGAGGCCGTCGAGGTTTGCCTCGTCGGAGGGGATTATCGTACGATGTGCCACTTCCTCAACCGACAGTACGGTCTCGAAGATGGTGCGTTCGCCGTCCTGGATCCATTGTCCCATCGAATGGAGGTCGGTGGAGAAGTCCACAGATGCGGGGAAGATACCTTTGTGGTCCTTCCCTTCCGATTCGCCGTAAAGCTGTTTCCACCATTCGCCGAAGAAGTGGAGCTTGGGATTATAGTTCACCATAATCTCGATTTTACGGCCTGCGCGGTATAGGGCGTTGCGGGTGGTGGCGTAGAGCAGCGAGGGATTCTCGTCGGAAGCTTCCACGGTGCGGGCCTCCATGCGGCGGGCGCCGTCAACGAGTGCGCGTATGTCGTAGCCTGCGGCAGCGATAGGAAGCAGACCTACGGGGGTGAGGACGGAGAATCGTCCGCCAACGTTGTCGGGTATGATGAATGTCTTGTAGCCCTCTTCTGTGGCAAGCTGGCGTAGGGCGCCTTTCTTGGCATCGGTGATGGCTACGATGCGTTTTGCCGCCTCGGCTTTCCCTACTTGTTTCTCAAGCTGTTCCTTGAGCAGGCGGAAGGCGATGGCAGGCTCAGTGGTGGTGCCGGACTTGGAAATGACGATTATGCCGAAGCGTTTGTCGGCAAGGAAGTCCTGGAGTTCGTAGAGATAATCCTCGCCGATGTTCTGTCCGGCGAAGAGTACGCGGCAGCGGCGTGGGTCGTCCTGGGGGCGTAGCTGGCTGAACTGGTCGGCAAGAGCCTCGATTACGGCTTTGGCTCCGAGATAGCTTCCGCCTATACCTACGGCCACGATATAGTCGCAGTTGTCGGTGAGTGATTTGGCTGTTGCCTCTATGTCGGCAAGGTGGGCTTCGGTGATTTCAGAGGGTAGGTTTACCCATCCGAGGAAGTCTGAGCCCAGGCCTGTGCCGTTGTGGAGCTTGTCAAGACCAGCGGCGGCTTCGGGGTTCAGGCTTTGGATTTGCTCGGCTGTAACTGTGCCGAGTACGTTTTTAACGTCAACATTTATTGTTGCCATAGTTTCTTGTTGTCAGTATAACGTAAATAAGATTTTTCTAACTGCAAAATTACAACAAATCTACAGCACAGGGGAGCGTCATGGCTGGTTAAATTTTCATAACGGGGCATTGTGGTATCCAATAATAAGTATGACAGCCGTATTACACTATCCCTTGTGCCATCATGGCCCGGGCCACTTTCATGAAACCGGCGGTGTTGGCGCCGCGCACGTAGTTGCAGAACCCGTCGTCGCCACGCCCGTAGCGGATGCACTGTGCGTGTATGTCGGCCATGATGCGGCGTAGCTTGTCGTCCACCTCTTCAGCCGTCCATGCCAGGCGCTGGCTGTTCTGGGCCATTTCCAGGCCGCTCACCGACACCCCTCCGGCATTTGACGCCTTTCCGGGTGCGTAAAGTATGCGGGCCTTTAGAAATTCGTGTGCTGCCTCGGGGGTGGAGGGCATGTTCGCGCCTTCGCTCACGGCTATGCATCCCTGCTGCAAAAGGGCGCGGGCATCATCGCCGTCAAGCTCGTTCTGTGTGGCCGAGGGCATGGCTATGTCGCACTGCGCCAGACGCCAGGGACGTACGCCGGCATGATAGCTGCACCAAGGCTCCTCCTCCAGTTCCCAAAGTCGTCCGCGATATGCCGTCTTAAGTTCGAAAATGCGTCCGAACTGCTCGGCCGTCAGTCCGTCAGGTATTATTATGGAGCCGTCCGAATCGCTTAGCGATACCACTTTGGCACCGAGCTTGATAAGTTTTTCGGCGGTATATAGGGCCACGTTGCCTGACCCCGACACAGCAACACGTCTCCCCTCAAGTCCCAGACCACGGGTCTGGAGCATGTTCAGGAGGAAGTACACATTGCCGTAGCCCGTGGCCTCTGGGCGCATAAGAGAACCTCCGAAATCCAGTCCCTTGCCGGTGAATGTCCCTGAGAACTCGCGTGTCATCTTCTTGTACCATCCGAACATATATCCTACCTCGCGGCCACCCACGCCTATGTCACCTGCGGGCACGTCCATGTCGGGACCTATGTTGCGCAACAGCTCGTTGACAAAAGCCTGGCAGAAACGCATTACCTCCATGTCCGATTTGCCGCGCGGCGAGAAGTCCGACCCACCTTTTGCACCACCCATGGACAGAGTGGTCAGGGCGTTCTTGAACGTCTGCTCAAAGGCCAGGAACTTGAGTATGGAGAGGTTCACCGAGGAGTGGAACCGTATGCCCCCTTTGTAAGGGCCTATGGCGTTGTTGTGCTGTATGCGGTAGCCCATATTGTTGCGTACACGTCCGTTGTCATCGACCCACGATACGCGGAACGATATTACGCGGTCGGGCATGCATAGGCGTTCCATGAGGTTGTAGCGCTCGAAGGCGGGATATTCGTTGTAGATGTCTTCGATTGAGGTAACTACTTCTTCTACAGCCTGAAGATATTCGGGCTCGTTAGGGAAACGGAGTTGCAACTCCGCCATAAGTTCTTTTGCTTTCACCTTATTTTACTTAATCTTAGAAATTGATATGTGTACTGTTTGGAAATATAAGAGAGTGTGTTTGTCTCTATGTTTTGTAAAAACGTGGCAAAATTATAAAAAAATTACGAATATTTACAACAAAATGTACTGGAAGATGTGGCCTTTGGTGTATTATTGCTTGGCTTTGAGGTGTTGTGCCGTTGTGGGGAAATACCTAAATTTGCATATTATTATGGAACTCATACAAGTTGATGCCCGGGAATTCGCAAATGTGCTGCCGGCGCAGGGAAATATATACAGTTCCGTGCCGTTCACGGAGCTTAACCGCCATAAGTGCCGGGAGGTTGCTTATCTACTTTTTCGCGACACACGTCTGCGCGGAGGGCTGGTTACGGGGCTTCGTGACGGAATCTGGCGTTCCCCCTTTTCTGCTCCGTTCGGAGGGCTGGTATTAAGCCGGACACAAAGAGTGGAGGAGGTGGAAGAGATGTATCGCCTCGCCATAGAGTTTGCCTGCAACGGGGCTGACGGACTGAGGGTGACACTGCCGCCCGAGTTTATGGATGCTGCCCTTTACGCCAAATCGGTGAATGTGCTTACACGGTTTTCAGGAGGGTGCGGTGTGCCGGAGATAAACTATCATGTGGATTTACGGGGCATCGTGGATCCGGTGTCGCTTTACTCCCGTTCTGCCCGTGAGAAACTGCGTCAGGCGCAGCGACTTCCATTCCGTTTCGAGCAGTTGGAGGTTGCGCCCGATAATATCGCGCGGGTATATGATGTGATACACCAAAACCGCATGCATCGCGGTTTCCCACACAATATGACACTTGCCGAGGTCACTGCAACGGTATCGGTGGTGCCGATGGATTTTTTTATGCTCACCCTTGACGGTGAACCTGCCGCCGCCGCCCAGGTACACCATATCGCGCCCGGAGTTGTGCAGGTGGTGTATTGGGGAGATATGCCGGGGATGTCGGCAGCGCGGCCCATGAACTTGCTGCCGTTGGAAATCTACCGCCATTATCTCTCCCGGGGGGATATAGACTTTATTGATATCGGTCACTCAACTGAGGACGGACAGCCCAACTACGGCCTGTGCGAGTACAAGGAGAGTGTCGGATGCCGTGCCTCTATAAAATGGAGTTTCGATATTCACCCCTGAATGATATGAATAAAGGTAAATGTGTCATAATTCGTAGACACCAATCTTCCACCGAAAAACATTATCCGAGGTAACTTTATAGTGGCGCCGGACCTCCGGGACGGCAGGCCACCCGAAGAGGCACAGCCGGAGAATAGTCAGCTATCATTCATGGATAGAAAGTTAGTATTTTTTGATTCTGCTTCGCTTCTTCGGGTGGCATGCCATCCCGGAGGTCCGGCGCCACTATAAAGTTACCATTGCCAAGAGTGTTGTAGCTAACACTTGAAAAGGGACCCGGGTGGCATTTGAAAAGGGGACCACC
>CAJUBM010000142.1 GCA_910584735.1 uncultured Muribaculaceae bacterium | reverse complement strand
CTCTCTTTATTTGATGATTTCTAAACTAACGCGATTTTATCGCACCAGTAGTATCTTTGCCACACGGACTTCAATTCGTCCATCCTGCAATGCAGGTATTGCTTACCTAACATTTATGACTTTAGCCCAACATTACCCCAGATGAAGAAATTACTCATTCTTGCGGCATCAGCCGGACTCGGCATGTGCGCATACGCCCAGACCCATCTCAGCCTGGCAGACGAGATGTTACTCGCAGAGATGCGTAGCAAGGGCGCCTCAACCTTGTCGGCGGCTGATGCCCCGGCATTGGAGACAACCGGCATACTGTTCCGTGTTGCCGACAGCCAAACCGTGGAATCCCTCAAGGCGGCAGGGGTTAACGTTATACAACAGGAAGGTAACATCGTTATCGCCACCATCCCGTTGGCATCCGTAGAAAACGCATTAGCCATCAGCGGTGTAGAAGACGCCTCTTTACAGCGCAAGCGCCGCCTCCTGAACGACCTCGGAGTGGCAGCCACAGGTGTAGACAAGGTACATGCAGGTGAAGGCCTGGACCATCCGTTTGACGGTACGGGGGTAATCGCCGGCATATTCGATTCCGGTATAGACCCTAACCACGTAATGTTCAAGGACGAGGACGGAAATCCTCGCGTAAGCCATTTTTGGAACTTCGTAGGCTACAACGGCAACTATGAGGAGCATGCAGGTGATGCTGTAAGCAACTTCAACACCGATGACATGACCGAATCGCACGGCACACACACCATGGGTTCCATGGCCGGTTGCTTCAAGAAACTGGATAGCGGCAAAGACTATTCAGGTGTGGCTACCGGGGCGGAAATCGTGGCCGCCGGCGGTAGCGGGTATGATGCCAACTTCACCGGATCCGTCAGAAAGATAGCCGATTATGCCAAGGAACAAGGCAAACCATGCGTGATAAACCTTTCATGGGGCTCAAACGATGACGGCCCCCATGACGGCACAGACGCATTCACACAGGCACTGAACAATATCGCCGGAGAAGAACACGTACACCTCTTCATTGCATCCGGCAACGAGGGAGACCAATCTCTGGGCGTTTATAAGGAACTTACCGCCGAAGACAACATCCTCCGCGCATTTATCGAACCTGACGAGTTCTATACCCCGCAGGTAGGAGGTTCTCTCTGTCAGGGACAAGGCCCTATATCCGTATGGGGCGACACTGCCGAACCGTTCAACGTATATCTCGACATAGTGGACCTTGAAAACCCACAGGAACCAATCTACTCACTCAACCTTGTAGAGGGCAGCAAGAAATTCCTCTCCTGCGGATATTCTACCCCTCCGGGTGTGACATCGTCTGAAATCGACCGCAGCGTACAGGAGTTCAGCGACCATTACTCCAACAGCTACATGGGTGGAAAATTAGGCGTTTCCCCGGTTAACGGATGTTACCGTGCTGAAATCGCTGTAGATTTAAAATCCTCCACACGCGCCAATTTCCGCTCATATTCCGTAGCAATCCGAGTAGAAGGCGCTCCGGGGCAGAAAGTTCACGCCTACGCCGGAATGTCATCAACCTATAACGTTCCGCTGTTAGGATTCGGCGATAAGGAGAAGCCCGGATATGACAAATGTATCGGCGACGGCACACTTAACGCAATGGGTTGCGGCGACAACATGATTGCAGTCGGAGCCTACTCAACACGCCAGAGCGAGGACCGGCTCAGCGACACAGGGGAATACATCTACGCACCCGAACCTGAAATAAACCAAGTGGTAAGTTTCTCATCGTGGGGACATATGCTTGACGGCACACTTAAACCGGACGTCCTTGCCCCCGGATACGTAATAATCTCCTCAATGAACAATTATTACGTAAAATACTGGGGTTCAAGCAACCTTAGCTCTTCACGATGCGGCACCCCGATAAAGGACGGCTATACCGATAAAAACGGGAAGACCCACTATTGGACAATTATGTCAGGTACATCCATGGCTACCCCGCATATGGCAGGCGTTGCCGCACTCTGGCTTCAGGCAAATCCCGAGCTTACCACTCAGGACATCCTTGAAGTAATCCGTAACACCTCCTACAAACCCGAGAACGCCGGCGACAACTGGGGGCCGAACGGCCTGGTAAACGCATACGAAGGCCTCAAATATATCCTTCGCGGAAGCGCTCTCGAATGTGTGGGTGCCGAAGAAGATGCCATCCTCATCCAGGCTGACGGAACTTCCGGCTACGAGATATGCGCTCCCGGCGCTAACGGAATCGAAGCCTCTATATTCAACATCCAGGGGATGAAGATATATGATGGTGGCTCCGATAACGATACCATGCATGTCGACACCTCCGACCTTCCCGCCGGCGT
The DNA here is from genome assembly GCA_910584735.1 of uncultured Muribaculaceae bacterium. Classification (GTDB taxonomy): domain Bacteria; phylum Bacteroidota; class Bacteroidia; order Bacteroidales; family Muribaculaceae; genus UBA7173. Next base: position 4,434 of record CAJUBM010000142.1, on the reverse strand, counting down.
ATATGTGCTATCCGCAAGGACATCGCGTGGCACCGTGTCTAAGAAAATCATGATAAACTGATAAATGAACAAATCTCTCCCATTATTATTAATCGGACTGGCCTCCTGTATCCCCGCACTGGGAAAAGGATCGGCCAGTCCGATTACTCTTATAAACGCGCAGCGCCTAATTATAGAGCAATCAAAGGAGTATCCATCCAATAAAGGTAACCTACGGGCAACCGCCGGCACACCAACATACATCCCGGCCATAGTCAGGCTGGAATCCGCGACCTCACAGCTACCGAATTTCATATTGCAACTCGCAAGGCGTGACGACCTGGCGCTGGTCACGGTTCCGGCCACGCGCATCGAAGAAGTCCTTTCCGCTCCCGGCGTCCTCCGCATGGAGTCAGGCATATGTGCCTCCCTTGCCATGAATCTGGCGCGGGGATTCTGTCGGGTAGATGAAGCGGCAACCTCTTTACCCATATCCTACACCGGGCGCGGTGTGGTTCTCGGCTTCGCTGACAACGGCTTTGATCCAAACCATATCACATTTAAAGAATCCGACAATGACGCGTCAAGGGTAAAGCGTGTGGTTGATTACACCACCGGCACTTCCGAACCCACACGGCTACTCACCCCGGAGGAAATCTCATCATGGAGTACGGACAATCCCGACCACTGGCACGCCACCCATGTGGCAGGTATAATGGCGGGAGGCTATATGGAGAACGGATTCCACGGCGTGGCACGTAACGCCCACATCGTAGCCACCACAAGTCCTCTCTACGATGCCTATCTGCTGGCCGGACTGGAGGAAACAATCGATTATGCCCGCAGCGTGAGTTCTGCCGTTCCGGTGGTGAACATGTCAGTATCGTCAGTCACAGGCCCTCATGACGGGACCACGCTGTTCAACCAATACCTCGAACGCATAGCCGGGGACGCGGTTGTTTGCATCTCGGCAGGAAACGACGGACAGAAATGGGGAGGATTCTTCCCATATTCCTATACCCCCCGACAACCAAAAGTACAAGCCCTATGCAGAGAACATCCACTCGGATCGCCATACGAACTCAACGGCATAGTCGATGTATGGAGCATTGACTCTCGCCCAGTCACAGCCCGTCTGATAATCTATGACTCAAAAGAGAAAAGGGTGACTCATACCTTCAATACCGTAGATTTGAAAAATGGGATAACGGATATGTCACTCTTCACTCCCGACTATTCCGGCTACCTTCCGGGGAATCCAAACCTGGCGCTTTCCAATCTCTTTGACAGCGCATATGCCCGCTTCTCTTGCGAGATAAACCCGGAGAACGGACGTTACAACGTTGTATTCTCCTTTGACTGGCGCAACCGCGACAAAGACGGCCGATATTGGATGGGTATAGAGATTGAGGGGGTAGATGGAAGCGCGGCGGAAGCGTATGCATCATCCGGGATAAACTTCATGGTTACCGGCGATGAGTACAGCCCGCGCTGCTCCAACCGACGCTCCATAAACGACCTGGCCTGCGGCGAAGGAATTGCGGTTGTAGGAGCCATGGTGTCACGTCGTACAGACGGGCAAGAACCCGGCTCGGTGGCACAGTTCACCAGTTTCGGCACATTGAACGATGGCCGCAGGCTCCCCTCGTTCTGCGCCCCCGGAGCCGGGGTAGTCTCCTCGGTCTCCACCCCATTCTACCAAAATCATCCCGAGGAAACAAAACCTGAATGGGGCCATGTTGCCGCCGGAGGACGCGACAACTATTGGGACATAGCTTCCGGCACATCCATGTCCTCCCCCTTCGCAGCCGGGGTATTCGCGCTATGGCTTGAAGCCAATCCCGGATTAAAGCCTTGCGAAGTAATAGAGATAGCCCGATCCACCCTCCGGCCCGCGCCCGACAGCGATTCCCGTTGGGGTGCCGGCATATTAGATGCATATGCCGGCCTTACCGAGGCACTACGCTATGCGGGTATAACCGAGGTGTCCGCAAGTTCCAACCTACCTTTAGAGATTCATCACATCGATGAGAGCCATGTGAGGATAAACAGTTTCACCACCAACATCTCGCAGGCTTCCGTCACCGATATATCCGGCAAATGTATAATGTCACTCTCTCCGTGCGCCTCGGAATGTGACATAGACATATCCGTCCTCAACAGCGGTTTCTATATAATCTCTGCCTCAAACGGCATCGTTACCGAAACCCGCAAAATCTACCGACGATAAAATACCCCGACTAAAGCAATAATTTGTCGGACGCCACGTTATTGAGTTAGTGTTGCCGTGCCATGTACAGAACCACATGCGCCACACCACCTTAAGACACGGAAATAAAGTTAGTAATCTCAGATATGAAAAAAAGTCTTCTTTCATTGACGGTTGTGGCTGCGGCCGCCGGAATTCTCTATGCCGGCGCCCCTAAAGACCCCGTATTGCTCACGGTTGCCGACAAGCCTGTAACTCTCAGTGAGTTTGAATACCTTTACCACAAGAACAACTCGCAGCAACTCGCCCCGCAGACAATTGACGAGTACCTGCAGATGTTCATCACCTACAAACAGAAAGTAGCAGCAGCCGAAGAAGCCGGCATTGACAAAAGCCAGGCCTTCCAGCGCGAGTTCGATGGCTACCGCCGCGACCTTGCAGAGCCTTACCTGACAATAAAGGAGGTAGAAGACTCCATTATCGCGGCAGAATACGCACGACTGGGCGAAGAAATAGACGTGAGCCACATAATGGTGGCGCACCAGTCGCCCGAGACACACGCCGACCAGCGCGAACTGCTCAACTCCATCCGCGACTCCATCCTCAACCACGGCTCTGATTTCGAAGTTATGGCCCGCAAATATTCAACCGACCGGGGAGTAGTGCGCAACGGCGGACATATGGGCTACATCACGGCCTGCCGTCTACCCTACACTTTCGAGGATGCCGCCTACACCACCGCAGTCGGTGAAATATCGCCTGTTATCTCCACCCCCGTAGGCTATCACATTGTGAAGGTTCACGGGCGCCGTCCGGCCCAGGGGATGGTACTCGTAGAGCACGTTTTGAAACTAACCCAGGGTCTTCCCCCTGAAGAAGCTGCCGTAAAGAAACAGCAGATAGACTCAATATATAATGTGCTGAAAGGCGGTGCTGACTTCGCCCAGGTTGCTGCCGCAGAATCCGAAGATCCGGGTTCGGCTAAGAACGGAGGACGTCTGCGCTGGTTCGGCACGGGCCAGATGGTTCCCGAGTTCGAGAAAGTATCGTTCTCCTTAGCTGACGGCGAACTGTCCGAACCGTTTGCAACCTCTTATGGCTATCATATCGTAAAACGCCTTGAACACAAGGGAATTGACTCGCTCGGCGCCCTCAAGCCCCAGATTAAGAGCCTCATCTCGCGTGACGAACGCGGCAAGATGCCCCGCGACCGCAAGATTGCCATGCTCCGTGGTAAATTCAAAGTGCGTCCCGTCCATAAAAACCTTGACCAGGTACGCTCCCAAATCGAAGCCAACGGCAACATCGACTCCACGCTGCTCAACACATTCCTTGCCTCGGAAATGCCTTTGGTACAGGCCGGGAAGAAAGATATCCTGCTCCTGTCGGAAGTTGCTTCAGAGATGATGGTTAATCCCAATCTCACCGCAGCACAAGCTATCTCCGACTTCAACGCGGCCTTAGAACGCAATATCGACAATGCCGTTCTCGAAATGGAACGCGTCGACCTGGCAGAGAACAATCCCGACTACCGCAACCTCCTAAACGAATACCGTGACGGTATGCTGCTGTTCGAAATCTCCGATCAGAACGTATGGTCCAAGGCAAAGAACGACAAAGCGGGCCTTGAAGCCTTCTTCAACGCTAACCGCGACCGTTACAAATGGGATGCCCCCAAATTCAAAAGCTACGTGATTTTTGCCACTTCCGACTCCGTCAAAAACCTCGCGCAGTCCTACCTCGCCCACAACACCGTGGCTCCCGACTCACTCGTTCCCGTACTCCGCAAGGAATTCGGCAAAGACGTAAAAGTAGAGAAAGTGATTGCAGCCAAAGGCGAGAACTCCATAACCGACTATCTCGGATTCAATGGCCCCCGGCCCGAGCCCAAAGGCAAATGGGCGCACTACTTCGCATGGTTCAACCGCGTGATTCCCGCTCCCGAGGAAGCCGCCGACGAACGCGGCCTCGTCACGACCGACTATCAGAACCAGCTTGAAGAGGAATGGAAAGCCGAGCTTGCCCGCAAATACCCGGCCAAGATCAACCAGAAAGTCCTGAAAAAAGCCAAATAACAAAACTCCGTTAAAGGAATATTTGTAAAGATAACCTCTGAAGCCGATGGCGGTCTGTCGTTCTGACAGACCGCCATCGGCTTAATATATACCCATTGGCAATGGTAATTTTATAGTGGCGCCGGACCTCCGGGACGGCAAGCCACCCGAAGAGGCGGAGCCGAAAATCAC
>CAJUBM010000141.1 GCA_910584735.1 uncultured Muribaculaceae bacterium | reverse complement strand
AGCAGCCGAGCCATGATATTTTGCTGTTTTTAACTTTTATCGGACAGCAATATAATTTTATCTGGATTATGCCTCTCTTGCTTTTGCCATAGGATTGTCTATCAGTCTTTCAACCTTACCTTTACCATGACGGGGAAATGGTCGGACGGCAAACGCGGCGTATAAGAGGCTACATTCACGCGGAAACTGTCAGAGAAGTCGGCAGGTTCCATCTCGTTTGAAAGCGTACGGTAGGAGTCGGTCAATACACCGAACTTGCAAACCTCAACCTCGGGACTTACGAATATATGGTCAAGACGGCTGGCGGTGAATCCCTGCGGATTGAATGCATTGAAAGTGCCGTTAGGCTCATAAACGATTGCGGCGGCATCGTGGGCATCCTTGAAAACCCCGGAAGCCGAAATTCCTTTTATGCACGGATTATTCTGGTCGATATTGAAGTCGCCTGTAAGGAACACGGGCAGCCCTTTCACTCCAAGTTCGTCAATCTTACGTTTTATAAGCTCTACACTCTCCACACGGGCCGTGCGTCCGATATGGTCCATATGGAGGTTGAAATGCACGAATTCACGTCCCGATGCCTTGTGGCGGAAATGCCCCCACGTGCAGACACGGCGACATGCGGCGTCCCAACCGAACGAAGGCACATCAGGGGTTTCCGAAAGCCAGAAGTCGCCGTGGTTAACCAACTCAAAAATATCGGTATTATAGAATATAGCGGCATGTTCTCCCCCGGCGGCACCGTCATCGCGGCCGACTCCGATATATTCATAACGGGGCAACCGCGCTTTCAGGCTGTCAAGTTGGTGGCGAACCCCCTCCTGCGTACCGAATATATCAAACTCATGAAAGCGTACAAGCCCGGCCACATAGGGCAGACGGCGTCCCCAGCCGTTACCCTGCACGGAATCGGAACCCGCCGGAAGACGGATGTTGTAAGTAGACAGATTGAATTCGCCCACCGGCTTCTGCGCCGGGGCCTTCTGTTTCTTTGCTGCGGCAAACGGACATACGCTCAACGCGCACAAGGCCGCAATGATAAGTTTTCTCATGACAACGATTTGTGTTAGATATGTTAGGTAAAGAGGCCGTCTAAGATTTCTCTCGGAGGACTTCTTAAAAAATCAACTCAGAATGGCTTTCGATACTTCCCTTCTCCGGCATCCTCAAGGATACTCAGATAGGATGCATAGCGCGAGCGGGCAATAAGGCCCTCTTCGATCGCCGCAAGCACGGCACATCCGGGCTCATGGGTATGGGTGCAGTCGCCATAACGGCAGTCCGCCGATGTGCGGAATATCTCGGGGAAGAAATGCGATACTTCGTGCATGTCCATATCAAGGGTTCCAAAACCCCTCACCCCGGGGGTGTCTATCAGCCAGCCACCTCCCGGCAGGGGACACATCTCTGAAAAGGTTGTGGTATGCATCCCTTGGTCATGAGCCTGCGATATAGCCGCCGTGCGTAGGTTAAGCCCCGGCACAAGATTATTGATGAGGGTCGATTTCCCCACCCCGGAGTTGCCGGAAATAAGCGTCACCTTATCGTGTAGAGCCTCGCGCAAGGCATCCATCCCTGTGCCGTTACGTGCCGACACATGGTACACGCGGTAGCCTATCGAACGGTAAAGATAGCTCACCGCCTCAAGCAGTTCGGCATCATCGGCATCGGTAAGGAGGTCTGTCTTGTTAATTACCAAGGCGGCTTCCACGCCGTATGCCTCACACGTAGCCAGTACCCTGTCTATGAAATTGGTAGACGTGAGAGGATGTTTCAAGGTCACCACAATCATCGCCTGGTCAAGATTCGCGGCAAGGATGCTCGCTTCCTTCGACAGGTTGCTCGCCCTCCTTATTATATAATTCTTTCGCGGACAGATAGATGTTATGTATGCCGAGCCATCCGGAGCGCAAAGCACCTCCACACGGTCACCAACGGCCACAGGATTCGTGGTACGTATCCCTTTCAGCCGGAAATTCCCCTTTATCTTGCAGTTGACAGGCGGAGCGCCATCGGGTAGAACAGTGTACCACGCGCCGGTATTTTTCACCACCAACCCGCAAAACGTCCGCGAAACGTCCGCCACATGCGACGAACCGTCCCTGTCTTGTCTCATTTCGCTACACAAAGCCATTATTTAGTTTTAGGGTGTAAAATTACAAAAAAAATGCCTAACAGCAATATTTCGCATAATACACTGAACTCCAAAACATTGAGATTTGTTGTAATATATGATTGATAATACGGCACAATCGGTTGCATCTCATAATTATGTGAATTTAAAAATTTTATGTAAATTTGCATCGCAATTGTACCAGTAGAATGACAATTTCAACAAAAAGTTTAACCCGTTTAATAATTTATCAAAATGAACACTGAAGCAATCGGATCTTGGGCCGGCTTGGTATGGAATGCCCTTAACGAAACCGAGACCGTAGGGCTCAAGCAGCTCAAAAAAATCACTAAGCTAAAAGACAAAGAGCTTTTCGCTGCCGTAGGATGGCTCGCTCGCGAAGGTAAGGTAGACATCCAGTCCAACCCCGATGATGAGAAAGACCTCTTATTTGCCTTAGTACAGGAGAAATAAGCAACGACGCTATCATCATAACCCTACTCCATACGCCGTCCGTAAACAACACCGACGGCGCTTTTCATCCTCTTCCCACCCCACACTGACAACCTAAAACCACCCGGCTATGAACATAGGCGACATGATTCCCGAAATACTCGGGACAGATGCCCAAGGGCATGTAGTAAAGGCTTCCGATTTCGAAGGTAAGCCTCTGGTAATCTATTTTTATCCGAAAGACAACACACCCGGCTGCACCGCCGAGGCATGCTCGCTCCGCGACGGCTACGAAGACCTAAAAGACCTCGGATATACCCTCATAGGAATCAGCAAGGACTCTCCGGCAAGCCATGCGAAATTCGCCCAAAAACACAACCTCCCTTTCCTACTCCTATCAGACACATCTACCGAGATAAACCAGTCGTTCGGCGTATGGCAGAAGAAAAAGATGGCCGGACGGGAATACATGGGTACCGTGCGCACCACTTTTGTCACCGACTCCTCCCACCGTATCACCCACATCATAACAAAAGTAGACACCAAGAACGCCTCCGCCCAACTTCTCTCCCTACTTTCCTAACCATATACCAATCTATGATACAAGAGCTTATATGCCAATATAACGCTCTTGGAAAGGCATCGTGTCAACACTGATGCAGACTAATCAATAGGACCCTCCGGCAGAGGCAAGTATTCGCGCCGAACGCCGTTCGGCCTCATGTATGCTTTCGGGATTCTTTGGGTCGATATTATATTTTTCTGCGGGAGGAATTGTGACTATCGTCCCCGGGCGCACGTTGTTCGGATCCGAGATGACGTCACGGTTCTCCTCGTATATATACACCCAGAATATATCTTTGCCATAGTGTCTGCGGGCTATGCGGGAAAGATAGTTCTTCCCGCTCACCGTGTCTGTGACAACATCATTCTTCCGCAACCCCTCAGTAGCTGTCGCGGAAGCCTGCACCTTACTGTTCACCGATACAGACGTGTCCTTAGGGACAGAGGTCTCCAACGGATTTTCCACACTATCTACCGCGACCGGGGCCTCGTTGTTTACCGCAGTTTCATGTACAACACGCACATTATCAGCCGTAATCTTAACATTCTTAACCTCGTGGAGATTTATCCACGGGAAACCGAAATATCCAGCCAGCAATCCGGCAATCAATGAAATAAGAGCCACAAGCACCAAAGTGGATATATGCGACTTGCGCTCCACTCGCACTACGGTTTCCGGCAGCAACACCCTGTCGCTGTCTCTATCCGTCTCTCTTTCCAACCTGCCCTTGTCAGAATCTATCCCGGCCTCAGACTTGTCGTGACCGACTTCGTCCATTCCGTGTCCCGAGGCATCCCTTTCACGGGAGGGAATTGGAGGAATCCCTATGGGAGGATTATTATTTATGACGGATGAATGTTCGTGTTCCTCTTCCTCTAATTCGTATTCTTCCGACGGCTCCGCATCGTTATCAGCATCTTCTTCCCCGGGCGAATCTTCCATTTCCCGTGAATTATCTTCATCCGGCGATGCCTCAGCATCTTGTGAGTCTCCGGCCTCTTGGGGCTCATCGTCAAAAGCATCCTCAGAAATCCCATCGGAAAGCTCTACAGGCTCGAACAAGGCAAATGGAGCGTTTACTTCATCCGCCAGAATGGAATCAGGCTGGAATTCCAACTTATAGCCCTCCGCTACTTCTATTTTTCGGAACACCCCGATGCCTTTGATTTTCACCACACCATCGGCAGCTATCCCATCGGCAACCACTTCGGCAAATGCATGGAGAAATTCGGCAGCCACCTCGGACGTGCAACCGCAGACCTGGACCAACTCGGATATTATGTCGGGTAAAGAAATAATCCGTTGCATTACGATTCAACTATTTATACGCTTACGAAGCATCGTGCTCGGTTTGAACTCAACCTCTATACAGGGTGGAAACATCATCCGGCGCCCGGAAGCATGATCCGTCCTTATCTCCTCATCATGCTTAATGCCTTCAAAAGAACCGAAACCGGGTATCGCGACACGGCTTAAATCAGCACACTCCCTACGCAATATGGCAGAGAAGCCCTCATTCATCCGGGCCACTTCTTCAGCGCTGCAATCCATCTTAGCAGCCATCGCCGATACAAACGTTTTATTCTCCATACTGCTTTATCTCAACAACAATCACTTTATATCCTGGCAAACTTAACATTCTGACTCCCACACCGCGCTATGTACACGCCTGTAGGAAAATCACTCATTTCAATACAAGAGACAGCCTCCTTATGCCATACAACCCTACCGATAAGACTGTAAACCGTCACATCTGAAGGAGCGCCTGACACTATAATCCGATTGCCCTGTACGATTAGCCCACCCCATTGTGAACCAACCCGTTCCACATCTGTAGAGCCTCCGAAATCATCTTTATTTTCTAACGCCATCTCATACAGCCCCAACCCGCTTCCCGGGGAATAAGCATAAAGATGTGTCTTTGAAAAATTGACGACATTATCATCGGACGCTGCCACAGCAGCCGATCCAACAGATTGGCAAATGGCAAACTGTCTCATATTATCCTTATAAAATCTTCCCTCCGCCGGACATCTGAATTTATTCTCCGGGATAACAGCGACCGGCTCCATATTCTTCAGCGAAGACTTGTCGTCCCATCTTACCAGCCGGAAATCAACCGCGTCAGCCGTCCATGAGTTCGTGCAGAGATACATGGTCTTACCCCCTATCGTGACCGGATCGAAACAAAAATTACAAACCGCATCGACATCCGAGCCGTCCGTTATATGTTCGGTTATCCTACAGTCACTGACGCTTAATCCGTCCTCAGCCTGCATAAGCCGTTCCACCTTATAAAGCCCGTTTTTGGAAGAATTATAGACAATGGCATCATCTCCCAAATCCACACAATATCTTGCCACGCCTTCCCATGCGTATTCAAACCCCATATTGCCGAAATATGAAGACTGCAACGAGCCATCGGCCATATCAAAGTGCCATAGCTTATGAAAATTATTTTCTTTATACGTGTTATTCAAGAACACCAAGAAGTCAAAAGAGACATCCCCAGACTCAAACGACCCCGTTACATTTGAAATCTCATTTATAAACGGATTATAGGTACCCTGCTTATCCGAAATGAAGAAACTCCCCTTTGAAACAACCTTTTCTGTATTTTGAAATGAAAGTTCGTGGGCTGAGATCGACTCTTCTACATCAATGCTGAGAATCGCAATATCTAATTTCCCGTTCTTATAAGTAAATGATGCGCCGCAAAGTTGTCCGGACGCGTCTACGAACAATTTAAGCCAGTGCCTAAATCCCTCTGTTTGAACATTGGTCAGATTATCAGGTAAGGACACCGCAATCAACCCTTCTCCCTCCGCATCTTCAACCGGGAACCCGGTTGAAGCATAAAACCGTCTGAAATGCAGCAAATTGTCATACTCTTTACCAAATCTATCCACAAATACGTAGATAATCCCATTCTGAACAAATATAAGATGGGCGTCCTCGTTGGCATCATCATTGGTAAGCTCCGTTTCCCATATCGGTTTAATTTTCAACAGAGAATCATCATCAAGCGCAACGTCCTCAAACACTGACAACGAATTTTCATCCCTGCACACAACCGACTCCGAAGCAGCCATAACTGCTGTCGGAAACCATAGAATCACCCCAAGTATCACCGCCAAAACAATGCATTTCCCCCTTCTCCCTCCACAATCGGCGGCTGAAACAAATCTATCAATATCGTACATCATGAGGAATACTATTAGGGGGATTATAAATAAGGTACTCGCATACATAAACACACAAATACCCTGAATTTAAAGGTAAAATTAATCATTCCCACTTAACATTCCAAAACAAACAATAATAACACGATAATTTATCTGTTAAAATTCATTAAACACACAAATCCTCAATAAAATCCCACGACCCCTCAAAAAAACCTTTTCCAAATTTTGCCAATTCAAAAAAAGCATCTAACTTTGCACACCGAAATACAACGGGAAATACCCGCCAACAATATTTCCTACCCAAACGGAGCGATGCTCGAGTGGCTGAAGAGGCACGCCTGGAAAGCGTGTATACGCCAAAAGCGTATCCCGAGTTCGAATCTCGGTCGCTCCGCAAGTTAAAACGCTAATACTCAAACAATATTTGAATGAGTTTAGCGTTTTTTCTTTTTCTTTGTTTTGGGGCCTCCCAAGTAGCCAATACCG
>CAJUBM010000140.1 GCA_910584735.1 uncultured Muribaculaceae bacterium | reverse complement strand
CTCTTTATTTGATGATTTCTAAACTAACGCGATTTTATCGCACCAGTAGTAGTTTGATTTATTGATTAAGGAATTAGTTTTTAGGGTTAGTATTAAAAGTTGAGCAAAGGCATACACATGAATTAGCCAACTCAACGACTAAGAAAGAAAGATAATAATCGTGTTTTATGTTAGGTTTGTAAGCCCGAGCCAGACGTCAGGAACAGGCCGGGATTAAGAATAAAGGACTTGCCCGTGAGGACAGGTCCTTTGTTCTTTATAATATAATCATCACATCCATCGGCTTATCTCAAATCTTCATAATAATATACACATCCACGTAACATAGGTATCCCGACATCCCTTAACACTTACGGCATGAACTATTGGGCGAACCGGTGCGTTTGACATACAACAGAGAAGAAGCATACCGACGAGGGGTAATGATGTATCTTTGTAGGCCCGTCACACGTTTCGGCTTCTTTGAGAGATGTAAAAAGTCAAATGTAACACAAAAAAGAGATTCAAATGAAAAAGAACCTACTCTTAGTTTCTTCCGTTGCATGCGGGCTCTTCTACGCAGCGAGCGCATATGCACAGGACACAGTGGTCGTAGAGGAAGAAAGCGTGACTGTAATGGACGTGGCCGACTGTAAGACACAATACTCTGTGGATCGTGGCGACAACTGGTTCATCCAACTCGGCGCCGGAATCGATGTGCCTCTGTTCGAGAACAAGCTCCCCGAGGGACAAGACCCCAAACGCCACATCACAGCGACCTATAACTTAGGCTTCGGCCGATGGTTCTCCCCCTATCTGGGATTCCGCTTCAGCGGATATTACGGCGCATGGCACTGGGATAACGACTCTTATTCGAAGGCCCGCTACGCATCGCTCAACTTCGACTTTATGTGGGATATGTGCAACTCCCTGGGAGGTGTCGATGCCGACCGCCCCGTAAGTGTAATCCCGTTCGTAGGGTTAGGCGGCACATATGCATGGGATATAAAGTCAGCCGGCTCGAATATCGTACGCGATAACGGGAAGCTGCGTACCACCTCCTGGACCCTCCCTGTATCGGCAGGTATCCAGTTCAGATTCCGTCTGTGTAGGTATGTCGACTTCTTCCTTGAAGGACGCGCTTCATTCTTCGGCGACAACTTGAACAACTGTGCCTACGACAAGCCTATCGACATAAACATCCAAGCTACCGGCGGTCTCTCATTCAACCTTGGAGGAGTGAACTATACGGCTTACAATCCCTGCAAGGATGCAGCATATATATCAGGGCTGAACGGCCAGATTAACAATCTGCGTGGAGAACTCGCAGCAACGTCGGCAGCATTGGCAGCCGCACAGGCACAGCTTCCCTGCCCCGAAGTGAAACAGGCCGACTGCCCGCCGAGCGCAGCCCCGATGATGTCTACAGTACGCTTCAAAATCAACTCTGCCGTAATCACAGACGAAGAGATGGTGAATGTCTACAACGTAGCGCAGTATCTTAAGGATAATCCCGATGTAAACGTACTTATCCAGGGCTATGCCGACAAAGACACCGGCACATCCGAGTACAATATGGAACTGTCAAAACGTCGCGCCCAAGCCGTCTACGACACTCTCGTAAACACCTACGGAATTGCCTCCAACCGCCTCAGCATGGATGCCGAAGGATCCGCAAAGCAGCCCTACACCACCAACGACTGGAACCGCATCGTAATCTTTGTTCCCGGCAATTAATCTAACACTGACAACTAAATAACTGGGAGGCGTGTCAAATTTAATTTTGACACGCCTCCCCTCATTAGTATAGTGTTTCGGCCTTAAAAAAGGTAAGCGGCGGTAACTGTCCAGAACCGGTTCTTGCTGTCTATCCCCGTGCCGTAAAGTGAGGCATCGCCGGAAGCGCTCTTCGTCAAACCGAGACCGTAGGAGGCAGCAATCTGTACTTTCTGTACGAACTGCAGTCCGAAGCCGAAGTTCCAGGCGAGGTCGAATTTCTTTTCTTTCCAGGCATCGTTTACATTCTGCTTAGACATAAGGAACGAGAAATCAGGGCCCGTTGTGATGAAAGGAGCCACAATCTTATTTATGCCTATGATATTTATCTCCCAGCGGAAATTTACGGGAATCTCCAGATAGTCGCGGTTCACATTCATACTTGAAGCAGAGGTGCCGTTAGCATCAGTCGAATTGACCGAAATACGGTTGGAGCGATGGGTGTACATAGCCGAGATGTCGCAACCGATACCTGTGAGGGGCACAACGAACTGTGCGGTCAGACCTCCCGTAAAGCCGGTGCGGTTGTTAGCGTTGAACGCATCCTCGTTGAATTTCAAATCATTAATGGCAACACCGGCCTTTATACCGAAGCGGAACGGCCCTGCAGCCTCAGCCTGTGGAGCAGCCGTAAAAATAGCCAATCCCAATAATGCTGCAGAAAAAATCTTCTTAACGAATTTCATATGTGTTTTGATAAAATGGAAAAATACATAGATTGTTCTCGGAGGCAAAGTTACTCTAAAATATTTAAACAAACCCTAATTAAAGATTCAAATTTATAGACGTCCATTATTTATGATGAACTTGATACGCGTTTTTTTCGTAACTTTGGACCCACAACCCCATAATTTTTCCAAATCCACCGATATGGACTCACAAACCCATCTTGAACTTGAAGAAAAAATAGTAGCGATGCTGAAAACGGTGTTCGACCCCGAAATACCGGTTGACATCTACAGCCTCGGCCTAATCTATAAAATAGACCTGTCCCAGGAGGGGAATCTGACTATCGACATGACCATGACCGCACCATCCTGCCCCATGGCTGATTTTATAATGGAGGATGCCCGTCAGAAACTCGAATCCATAGATGGCATAAAGTCGGTTACCCTGAACCTCGTATTCGAGCCGGAATGGACCAAGGATATGATGTCGGAGGAAGCAAAACTTGAATTAGGCTTTCTCTGACCCCGGCACATCCCCATTCAAGAGCCTTTAATATCTACAACAACCCCAGCCGCCAATCCATCCCCTCTGTGGAAACTATGCAACCGCATCTGCGTCCGAAGCCGGTCTACTTCATATCCGACCTGCACCTCGGAGCATCCTATATCCCGTCACCGCGTGAACACGAACTCCGCGTGGTACACTTTCTTGAATCGCTAATCGGCGAAGCCTCCGAACTGATTATGGTGGGGGATGTGCTTGATTATTGGTTCGAATACCGCACGGTGGTGCCTCGCGGATATACCCGTTTCTTCGGTGTCTTGGCCCGGCTGGCAGACAGCGGGGTGAAGGTATCGTGGTTCAAAGGGAACCACGACATATGGCTTTTCGATTATCTGCGCGATGAGATTGGAATTGAGATTCTTGACGGAGTAGTTGTGCGCGACATTCTCGGGAAACGGTTCCTTATGGCCCATGGCGACCGTCAGGGAAAAGTCAACGCTGGTTTCCGTATAATACAGGGTATATTTCGAAATAAAATCCTACAGAAACTCTATGCCGGAATCCATCCACGTTGGACAATCCCTTTCGCGCATGGATGGTCCTCCTCGTCACGCGACTTCTCAAACTACGTAGCCCCTCAATTCGACCCCGATACAGAACCGTTAGTGGATTTCTGCCGACAATACGAGGCCATGAATACCGACAACCCTATAGATTATTTCATTTTCGGACACCGTCACTGCCTGGCCGACTATCCTCTACCCTCCGGTCACGCCCGCATGGTTATTCTCGGCGACTGGATTTCGCACAACTCCTACGGAATGTTTGATGGCACTAAATTTTCTTTGAATATTTTCTCCGAAAATGGCAAAAAGTAAGCCTCACTATTAATATTAACTAATTTTAACATCATTCTCAATCTTCCCACTTAAAACATTTTTACGTTGATTCACAAACGATTGCACCAGTCAACAGGCTCCCATTGCGATTTTACGGCTTTAAAACCATGCCGTAAAACATACAAATATATTTTGCCGCACCTATGGAAATGCCGACATTTGCACCACAAACCTAAAACAATCTTTTTTACCTTAGAAATTGTACCTATTGGAAACCAATAAAAAGGCGCTTAGTGATAAGCGCCTTTTTATTCTTTAAACCCAACCGACTATAATCATTTTGGCTGCCCCTGCGCAGTGGTCCTTATATATACATCGTATCTATCTGAATACTTACCTTGAGTAGTCTTCTCATATCCATGCTCCCCAAGAAAATCAAAGAAAGCATCATTCATCTCAGAATAGGAATATAACGTCGGCATAACGATTATAGCGTCATATCCAATCAATCTACGTTCATACATCTCCTTATCCTTTTCAAAATCCAGATAATGAAAATGCTGAAAATTATAGAGGCAATCCGGATCCGCCACATATGCTCCCAAATACTTTTTAAGTCCTACAAAAGTATAGTTCCTATCTTCCTTATTAAGCCTCTCGACTGCATTTTGCACATCCTCAACCGCCCTATACACCTCATCGCCTTGGCACATACCTGCAAGCCGTGGAGAAATAGCACTCATGCGATTGAGGCCTTCATAAATCCATACCCCATTCTTGGCAACAGTCATAGTCACAACTGCTACCATCATAAACCACGCAATAGGTAGTATGTATTTTTTAACATCTCTATAACATAAAACCAATGCCACTGGCAACAAAGGCAACACCATCCATCTTTCGAGCAGCCTATCACTACCAATAATAGGAACAACGGCAAAGACAACCACAACCCAAAAGAGTTTCTTATTATATTCATCCTGATTTCTTACCTGCTTATAAAACAACCCTGAAAGCGGATTATAAAACAAAGCCACAATAAAAATCAACAACCATCCTCCAAAAAAGATCCTAATGGGTAAAATCCATAATAACGAAAGGGTTATAATCGATATTATAACACAAAGCGTAACGATAACAACTAATTTCTTCTTTTTTACCCAAACAATTCCGACACCAGCAATCACACATGTAATCGGAATCAGGCTCTCCACCAATTCCCTGGGTGCTATCTCTATAATTCCCTTCAAATGTCTATGAAATTGATAGGGAGAATGTCCTGTTATAATGTTATCAGGATTCCATGCTTTAAAAAATGCACCAAAATTACCATATATCATTAAAACAATTCCAATCAATGATATTAATAGACATACACTGAAACACACCAAATCTTCGAGTTTTCCTTTTTTATCACCTCTAAACCTGAAAATAAAAAACACTATGATTGGGATTATAACAACTGACGGTATTCTACTCATCGAAAACAGAGCAGCCGTTACGCCGGTCAATGCAGCCAGTTTATGGCTCGGTCTACTAATATATGCAAAGACAGAAGCCATACAGAGCATCGCGAATGGATAAGCCCCGGTGTCCCATCCGTAAAGATACATTGACATCTGCCGGGAGGAAGCATACAACACCATAAACAAAACAGCCGCCATAACCTTTCGCGAAGTCATCTTATAGAAAATCAGACAGCCAATCCCTATTGATACAAAATAGCATAGCAACTGTAGTATCCGCAGGTTCAATAGAGTATCTCCAAATATTCTATTCCATATATTTCCTAAAAAGAATGTAAGGGGAGCCAATGGTGAGTCTTGGTAAAATCTCACACTCAATGCCTGATAAGTCTCGTCAAAATTTTCTACACTTTGCAATAAAATCCCAGGTATTGTTATCAATATTCCTCCCAATATACAGAGGACAACCAGCAGGTTGTCCTTAATAGCGCGTTGTTTCGGGGTAATCTCTTTTACACCAGACATTTTTAGCATTTTACGTTTCAAAGAACTCATTCATGCAGTGTTGCCGAGCTTTCCAAAGACCCGACAAAAATAGAATCTATTTTTTGATTTATAACGTCCTCGAGCAACGTATCTGGAAGATTTCCGTCAGAGGGAGAGGTCTTTGGCTCAGACGTTGATTTCTTAGCATCGGCAACCAAAGTTTTCGATGGAGCGGACGATCGCGAGGAGCGTGGCGCCCGTCCCTGCCATGCCGTCTCGGCAGAAGCTACGCGCCCTACACCATAGAAACGGTTGGCCCAGTAATCGTTAGATAAGGGCGATAGCATCACCCCGCGTGACGATGAGGCATGTATCATCTCTCCGTTGCCCACATACATACCCACATGCGAGACCGACTCGCCATCAGAGGCAAAAAAAACAAGGTCGCCCGGCTGCATCGCTCCGGTAGCCACAGGCTGGCACCAATCGCTTTGGTCGCGGGAAGAACGGGGCAGTTTCAGTCCGCATACATTACGATACACCTCCATTATCATGCCGGAGCAGTCAGTACCGTCCTTATCCTGTCCGCCATAACGATAAGGCACTCCGAGCCACGACTCGGCCTCGGTAACCAACGCACGGGCCAAAGGGTCGGAGAGACGCTTTGCACGGGCCAACAACTCTTTATCGTGATAGCGCCCGGATTTGCCACCCTTTTTCTTACCTCCTTTGCCTTTACCTTTGCGAGAATCCTTCCCATCGCCACCATACACCGAATCACCACGGTAATGAGCCGTTGTGGCAGTCGTGGAGTGGCATCCTGAAAACACAAGGACGCCACACACAGCGATAACAGCAATCTGAAGAAGCCGGAAAAGTCTCATAGATACATTTTAGAAAGCAAAACTACTTAAAACGACTGAATTATACAACAACTAAACGATGAAAAAAGCTATTAACGCTATATTTTTCGTACTTTTGCACCACAGTCTGCAACTTTTCAGGCAAAACAACGACTAACCAAACAGACTTTCAGAAAGAAACGTGCCGCATCCCGGCCTCTCCTTTCTGCCAATCCATTATAAAAGAGAAAAAACATAAGTAACTGGTCGAAATTATTTTAATGTTTGTCCGAGGAAAATTTTTAGAAG
>CAJUBM010000139.1 GCA_910584735.1 uncultured Muribaculaceae bacterium | reverse complement strand
GGCAAAGTTCGCATTTATTCTCCTTTTTAACAACCTACTTTTTACATTGACCCATTTTTTCGTAATATTGCAGATATTGTATCTAATGGGTGTTCATGATGCCCGTTAGGTTCTTTTATCATGTATATCTGGGAAATGCTATGAATGTAAAGATATTTTATCTGGCCGTACTGTCCTTATTGATATGTATGACTGGCGGATGTTCTAAGGCCTCGCGATATGACGACCTCCTGGATGAGGCGTCCGGGCTTGTGCGTACCGAGCCGGATTCAGTGGCTGCTATTCTGGCTATGGTCGAGGGTGATGTCGGGAGTCTTTCGGAGAGAGGGAGGATGAGGTATGTAATGCTTTCCATCCGGCTTCGGAATATGGAGGGAATCGGGGCGTTGGCGGGTCTGTCTGACGAAGATTTTGACGCTATAAAGAGGGCTGTGGATTATTATGACCGTAACGGGGATAGTAATGATGGGATGCTGGCTTATTATCTGCTTGGATGTGCGTATCGCGACCGGATGGATGCTCCGCAGACGTTGCAGTGTTATAAAGAGGCTGTTAGCCGTGCCGACACGACTTCATCTGATTGTGACTTTGAAACCTTAAGCCGTATATATTCGCAGACTGCATATATTTTCCAGTTGCAGAGGGCTACGGCGAGTGTCCTGCTGAATCTTAATCATGCTATCCGTTATGCCTGGATTGCGTGTGATACCATTACGGCTCTTCGTTGTGAGGAGCTTCGTTCCAATTGCTATGATGCTATGCGCCGGCCGGATCTTGTGTTAGAGAACAGCATGCGGGCCAGTAGGCTGTATGAACGCTATGGTTACGGGGAGTATGCCGCTATGTCGCTTGACTGGGTAATCGCTATATTGCTGAAAGAAGGGCGGTTTGATGAGGTGAGGGAGTATATGGCCCGCTATGAGGCTGATTCGGGATTGTTCGATCCGGAAGGTAATATAAGCAGAGGCAATGAGACTTACTATTATTTGAAGGGTAAGTATTATCTTGGCACGGGAAGGCTTGATTCTGCTGAAATTTATTTCAGGAAGGAACTGGCTATAGAACATCCTATCGTAAACATGGTGAATGGCAGTAACGGCTTGCGCCGTATGTATGGTATGATGGGGGTCATGGACTCCGTGCTCAAGTATACAGATTTGTATTGCAACCTGGTTGATTCGTCCTATAATATAAGGGCTACGGAGAATTTGCAGCAGTTGCAGTCTCTCTATGACTATACTGCCAGCAAGGAGGTCGCCAACCGTAAGACCGAGGAGGCTGCCACGGCACGGATGTGGCTCGTTATCGTGATTGCTGTGTTGGTGGTGTGCCTTTTGGGTGCCTATACGGTTATTTCGAAGATTCATCAGCGTAAAGAGAAGGAAATCCGTGAGCTTAATAACCGTTACTATGCCGATTTGCAGACATTGCGGCAGAACCGTGCCGAGCTGGCCATACTAAGGCAGCAGAAGAGAGACAGCGAGAATCTTGTGGCCGACAAACTGAGGGAGATAAAATTATTGCAGGAGTCTCTTTCGGAATATCAGGAGGACAAGCAGAATCTTGATGAGGCGAAAATAGATGACATGCTGCTTGACATGCCTGTCGTCACTAAGCTCCATAAGCAGGCTGCATGCGGCAGGGCCGCGTCTGACACAGATCTCTCAAACCTTATCAACACTGTGAACCGCCATATCCCTGAATTCATTCCGGCAATAGAACGGGAAGGGGTTACGCTCAGCCATAACGATGTAATAATATGTGTGCTTGTAAAGCTCCGCTTCCTGCCTTCGGAATTAGGTATTCTTCTGGGCAGTACTCCCCAGGCTATTACAAACTCAAGGGTCAGACTATTGAAGAAAATCTTCAACATGAAGGGGGGCGCCAAGATTTTTGATGAAAAAATACGAGGGCTGTCGCTAAAAAGGGATGATGTGTAATAAGTGTAATAGGTATTTTTCGTATAAATGTCTGTGATTGGCTAATTTTGGGGGCAGAGAATATTAACCAATCAATCGGATTATGAACAGAGCGATACACAAAGTGCTTTTGTTGCTGGGCGCCGTAGCCGTGGCTGTCCCGGAAAGTTACGGAAGCTCCGTCCTTCAATGGGATAGGACGTGGGTCGACGAGGTGAAGTTAGGCTGGCAGCCAAAACTTGAGGAGGGGGCGGATTTTACTGCTGTGCCTTCCGCGGACTGGAGGCCTGCTTTCTCGTTCGAACTTAACCATAGTTGCAACTTTACGGACGGCCAGCGAATATATTCGGGAGTGAATCCGTTTGCTGTCTACGACATGGAGGGGAACTTCCGCGAACAGCTTACCATAGACGGGCTGCCTGAGATGTACCGTGTCACCACGGACGGGACGTATTTCTACGGAATTGTGTATGAGCGGTTCGGTATATATAAGATTGACATGGCCCGGCATGAGGTGGTTGATGTCATATCCACACCCGGTGTGATGTACCACATATGCTATGTCCCCGGTATTGATGGCGGCAAGGGAGGCTTCTTTACAGGCGACCCCGGCAGGGGATATTTTCTTTCAATGGACGGAACCATGCTGGAGGGGCAGATAAACTTCACGGCTGATATGCCGGGTGGCACTTTCTGTATGGGGACGGCCTATATGGATGGCCGGATCTATGTATATGCCTCCGACAACACCTACACACGTAAGGTGTATGAATATGATGTGGCCACGCTTGCTTCTGCAGGGGCGGTATTCGACCTTAATGATTATGCCGGGCAGGCCGGTGTCGGCGAGGGGTATTCCGGGAGGAATATAGTGCCGTACAGGTGTCCCGGTAACAAGCGTTATCTGATGCTGGTGGACTATAACGGGCTCGGATTCATAGGCTCCTCAGTCCCGGTCGGCAGTAAGGCTGCTGATGCATCGGTGACCGGATATAATGTGTATCGCAACGGTGCGAGGGTGAACTCTGCGCCTTTGGGCAAGGATGCCTATTTCTATAATGATTCAGACCTGGCTGAGGGGGTGGATTATTCATACGAGATACGTCCCGTGACCTCTACAGAGGAACTGCCGTCGATAAGCGGCGGCAAGGTAAGACTTGATGCCACAGACCATATGCCGCTGGTAGAAGATTTCGGGAGTCAGGTATTCACCGACTTTCACGCGTCGAGTCGGCTTTATAACTATTGGACGGTGGAGAAGGATGAGGAATCCTCCCTGTCATGGGTAATATCCAACTCTCCGATAGGGGACGGTAAGTGTCTCCAATACCTGCATGCTAAGGATCCCGAATATGGTCAATCGTTTGTTTCGAAAACGATGAAGGCGGATGCCGGGAGCAAGGTGATGTTCTCTATTTCATACGCAGGCAATACGTATGCCTACAATGTGGTGAAGGATGAGAAGATGGCCGTGCAGGTGACCACCGACAACGGGCTTACGTGGCAGGATGCCGGCGTGATTGCCTATAAGTCGGATGCCATGAATTTCTCGGAGATAGAATATGACCTAAGTGCGCTCGTCGGCGGCAAGCAGTTCCGTGTGCGTCTGTATCCTGTGGGGGTGACGACCGAAGCATATAACTGGCAGTTCGGAGATATAAAGGTGTGGCAGTATAAGCCGGTATCAATAAGCGGTAATGTGAAGTTTGCCGGGGATCCGGTGGATTCTGCATTGGACATAAGGATGGCCTTGCAGGAAGTCGGCACTATCTATGAGGCCAAGAGCGATGATTCCGGCCGGTTCAGCATGGAGAATGTCGGTACAGGCACTTATGACGTGGCCGTAAGCAACGGCAATTACACGTATGAGCATCATGGTCTGGAAGTTAGAGATGGCGGAAGCTATGAGATAGACATACCCGGAGCTAAGTTCTCCACCTCGGCCGGGCCGCTGGAGTATTCTGTCGGTACTGACGGGATAAAGAAACTCAGCGTGGGCTTTGAAAACAGCGGCAGCCGGGCCGGTATGCCATATGTTGCCGTATCGTTCGGCGGTGATGGTGTCGGCGAGGCTGTCGGGGAATCATCGCTTGATGTCACTCCGGCATACGAGGTCGCCGGCAATGTTGTGTTTGCTGAGACAAACGTTGCTGGTCCAACATTCTTTTTCGACGGCAGTCTCTATGCCAAGACTAACAACTATCAGTCGGTACAGCTAAACCGATACAGCAAGGCGGGTGTTCTGCTTGAGACCATAACGCTTGAAATGGGAGACGGTATGGTATCGCAGCCGCAGGGATTCTTTACCTCGTGCGGGAAAGTATATGCGTACACCCTGCCCCAGGCATGGATGGATCCCCCGGTGCCGGCATGTATAATACCTGTAGATATGCAGGGAAAGAAGATTCTTTATTCGCAGAAGATCGAGGTCGGTGACCCGTCATTGACGAGTGTGGGGGCTATGTGCGGAAACCCTGTTGACGGTACGTTCTATGTTGTAGACAATAGTAACGGTCTATCCCATATTGCTGCCGATGGCTCTCTTATAAAGAAATACGAATTGCCGTCGACAGGTTACAAGGGACTGGCTTTTGACAGTTTCAGTGCCGGAGGCCCGTATCTTTGGATGTTGCGGTCCGATTATACATCCGGGCTGGTCCTTACCCAGTACGAACTGGCGTCAGAGCAGTTTACCGTAAACACCCACAAGGTGAACGATGATCCTGAGAGTGCGTTCAACTCCATTGTCGGTATGGCTACCATAGCCGGTAGCGAGCTTCATGTGTCGACAGGCTTCGTACCCGGATTCTATACACTCCTGGCCTATCAGAATGTAACCTCTCGAAACGGGCAGGGTAAACGCCAGGTGCTGGCTTATAAGATGTTCCCCATAGAGACATGGATTGATGCCTCTTCCAGGGACGAGATGGTAGAAGCCGGTTCGCAGGGATTTATAGATATTACAATTGACTCATCTTCTCTTAGCGACAAGGATGTGAAGGAAGCCGCTATAGTGTTGTCAACAGACGGTTTCGGCGAGAGCGTGGAGATACCATTGAAGCTCAGTGTCGATGCCGACCTCAACGGCATGTATCCTTCTCCCGCAGATTTCAAGGCTTCAGTTGACGATGATTACCGTGTCAACCTCCAATGGCGGCAGCTTCAGAGCGATGTGGCTGTGGATTACTACCGTGTATTGCGGGATGGTGCCGAGATTGGCCGTACGGAGGCGGTCGGAATGGTGGATTACCAGCCATTATTCGGGAGCCAGGAATACCAGATAGAGACATATTACGTGGACGGGAACATCGCACGGTCGGAATCTGTGGGGATTGAAGTTCGCGATCCGCAATGGGGCGTCGGCGTGGAAGGTCTGGAAGCCAGGGTGGTAACCCGCAGAAACGTTAAGCTCGACTGGTCAACTACCCCTGTGTTCAAGAATGCGTTCTTTGATGATTTCGAGCATTATACTCCATTTATTATCGATGGTATAGGCGACTGGACGCTTGTTGATGGCGACAGGGCATATACCTACGGACATAATAATGTGGATTATGATAACGAGCAGGCCCGTATGGCCGGGATAATATATAATCCTGCCCTTACTACGCCTGCCGATAACGGGGTGGCCGATAACGGAAGCCGGCAGTTCTTCTGTTTCATCTCAGGAAATCTTGAGACGGAATATAATGACGACTGGCTCATAACGCCTTCGTTGGAACTTCCGGCAAACAGCGTGGTACGTTTCGATGTATGCGCCCGTAGTTCATCATACAGGGAATTGTTCAGGGTCGGATATTCGATGTCAGACAGAGGCAACGATGATTTACAATGGCTCACCACCGCTCCTATAGAGGCTCCTACGACATGGAGTACCTATCAGTTCCCCCTGCCGCAAGAAGCCAGGCGCGTGGCCATACATTATGAGAGCATTGACTCCTATATGCTGTTCTTTGACAATATATATGTGGGCCCGCAGGGAGGATATGCCAAGGTTAAGGGTTACAATGTGTATCGTGACGGAGAAGAGATCAATGCCGACATTATAGACGGAGGTTCATATATGGATTATGGACTCGAGGATGGAGAATATCTCTATCGGGTGGAGACGTTATATGACAACGAAGCTACCGCTGAGTCACGGGATATAACGGTCGAGATAAACACGTCCGATATGGCCAATGCTCCCCGCGACCTGTCTCTGTCATCAGATGATGGCGATGTCACTCTTTCGTGGAGGGCACCCGTTCTTGCAGCGGAGGAATGTCTGCGTTATGACAACGGACAGCCATTTAACAGCATAGGTGGCTCAACCGGCACATATGTCGGTATTAAATGGGACAGCAAGCAACTGAAGGAATATGCTGGATATTCCATAGCGGGAATTCGCTTCCATATGGCGGATATTGCTGAATATCTCACCCCGCTGGTGTACCGTGACGGGGTACTGATTTATACCGGGGAAGATATAATCCCGGCTATGGACCGGTGGAATGACTGCGTTTTCGACCATCCTGTGAAAATAGAGGAAGGTCACAGCTACATGGTAGGCTACTTCGTGGCCATGGAGCCTGACAGCTACCCTGTTTCGCATGACAAGGGTCCCGGTAAGGCCGGATATAGCGACCTGTACTCGGCTGACGGCAAGACCTGGTACTCTATATACAATGCCACCCAGGGAAGCGGGGAATACAGCATAAACTGGAATCTGGCAGCCAATTTGGAGCTTCTTCCCGACAATGCCACTACGTCAGAGGCGCGGCATGCGAAGCCGATGAAGCGACTTAAGACGGTATCCTTAGGCAGCATCCCGGCTCATAGGTCTGCTATTCCTGCCAGGGCATATGCCTCCGACAACGTAGACCGGTTTATGGGCTACAACGTGTACCGCGATAATGAGAAGTTGAACCAAGAGGTGCTCCAGTCCCTTTCCTATTCCGACAGACCGATGTCAGATGCTGAAT
>CAJUBM010000138.1 GCA_910584735.1 uncultured Muribaculaceae bacterium | reverse complement strand
CGGAGAATAGTCAACTATTTTTTGAGAGGATGTTAGCATTTTTGATTCTGCTGCGTCTCTTCTGGTGGCCTGCCGTCCCGGAGGTCCGGCGCCACTACCATCCGGCTACTATAACTATAAAGCAAAGTCGGTGTGTCAAAATTCAATTTTGACACACCGCCATTTGTTAAGTATTATGTCTTTTTAGGACTTTTCGGTTATTCTGCGGGGACTATTTCGAAGTGGAAGTCGCCGCCGTCGGTGAGTTCTTTCCACATGAAGCCTTCGGCGGGGGTGATGTCACCCTTGGTACCCTCGGAGTATCCCTTGTTGCCGAATTTGCCGCCTTTCACTACGAGTGTACCTAACGATGCCCCTTCTATATCGTTGTTACCGTTGTAGATGGAGGCTTTCTGGTTGTTGTCGGAGATGAATGTGCCACCATTGATGGTTACTGTGCCTCCCTGTGCCACATATACTGCGTAGAAGGCGTTGGCGTTGGGTTCATCGTCAAGACGGTGGGTGGCATAGTTGCCGCTGTTGATGGTAATACGAGCGTTGCGTGCTGCCGACACACCACCCTGTACGCCGTTTACCGTACAGTTGTCAAGTACGGCCTCGCAGTTACCTTGGATAAGTACGCAGTAGGTCCAGTTCTTTCCGTTACGTGCGGAGTTGGAAGTGGAGTTGAAGGTACAGTTCTTGGCATTGAGTTTGCCGCCATCGGTGGTCGAAAAAGATGTTACAGTTGCGAAATTTGAGTTGAAGGTAACGTTTTCGAGATTAACGGTAGCTCCTTCGCGAATCGCTACCGGGGCGCCGTCCAGCTTGTTGTTGTGTTCGAACGTAACATCCGATGCGTTGAGGGTGGAGCCCTCGAGCATGTTGAAGATGCCGTATGCGTCTTCGCCTGTGGTAATTACGCCGCCACCGTCAACGGTAAGTTCGGAGGTCACATTGATGCGGCCTTTTTGGTTGGTGTAGAGTTCGCCGTCAACTTTCAGTCGGGTCGGGGTAGCTATAGTGAGGTTGGTAGCCGGATCGGAAGTGATCAGTTCGGTGAGGTCGATATTCGCACCTGCGGGTACGGCCACGTCCGAACCTGCGGCTATGGCTGCGGCAAATTCCTCGGCTGTGCGGGCTTCAACGTATTCAACCTCATAGTCGGGGGTGTAATAGTCTTTCTCGATTTCGATGTTGAAGTCTGCTGGAGAGGTTAGCAGCGAGCCGTAGATGTTGGTGCGGTAGTTGCGCTGTACAGGTACGTTGGCGAAGTTCAGGGTGTTGACCTTTGCGCCGTTGTCATCGTTGATGGTGAACTCGCAGTCAACAAGGGCCTTGTCGGCAGCTACCAGCAGGTAGTTCATCGACAGGTAGGTGTAGGGCTTGGAGTTGGAGACTGCGGGGAATGTCTCACCCTCGGGAAGCGCGGACATGGCATAGGTTATCTCCGTAGGGTTGCTTACTTCGCCCGAGAGGAGGTTCAGGGTGGTGTACACCTGGCTTACCTTCATGGAGGTGGCGGAGACGGTGGTACCTGCGGCTGCGGCCACGGCAAGGTCATCGGTTCCGACATTAAGCTGTGCGAAGGGGCGGCGCAGTTCGACCTGTTTGGTCACGGCACCGGCGATATAAAGCCCTTTCTCTACCTGGAAGAAGGCGTCGCGGTTTTCATCGCCGGAGGTGATGCCGGTGTAGTCGGTGGTGATAGACTGGGTTGCGGCATCGAATGTGTACGAGCTATTTCCGGGAACATCGGCCCAGAACACCACGTCATAGGTCTTACCCTTTACCAGCGACAGGCTGAGGGTGGCCTTGAGGTTGTTGAATGAGACCTCGGGCGCGCCCTGGTCGCCGCTTTTTATTATGGTGTTGGTGGTTCCGGCCTCATAGACGGCGTAGGTGAGCTTTGTTGCCTTGGTTCCGTCAGAGAAGGCTCGTGATGCCATGTCGGCAGGGAGGGTGGCTGTGAAGACTACATTGCCGTCGCCGCCGTTGTTGATTACGGGCTCTTCGTTCGAGCACGATGCCAATGTCATAGCAGCCAGTGCGGGAAGTAAGAATAATGATTTTTTCATAATGGTTTATTTGGTTGGTATGAATTATGTTGGTTATTTTATCTCTATGTCAAAGCTGCCGTTGAAGCCCGGGTCTATACCCATGCCGCCGGTAGATGTGGCCGTCAGGAACCGTCCGCGTACCTCGGTGAGATGGCTGCGCCTCAGTGGTACGGTGACAGGGTCGCATGCCGCTACAAGTTCGCCGCTGTGGCGCGAATATAGTTCGATGGCCACGTCTACCGAGGCGTCCGCGTGGTTCACAAATACGTAGTCGAATCCAAGTTCCACCTCTGAATCGTCAATAACTTTCATATTGCCGTCGAAAGATGAGCCGGTAAGGGCATCTGCGGGTGCGTCGGTGAATATATTGTAGGATGATGGCATGAAGCCTGAGTAGCGCAGACGCACCTTGTACTCCGACAATATGGCGGCCGGTGACTTTGACGGTTCGCGTGACGGCTCTTTGGCTGCAACTGCTGCCTCGTAGCGCGAAAGGAATTCCTGCAGGTCGGTGGTTATAAATCGGAAACGGGCCAATGGACGCTCCATGCGCACCGTGCCTGCGACATGCACCTCCTCCCATTGCTCAGACCCCTGTTCGCCGCGAAGGTCTATCTCTATTGAGCCCCGTGCCGCATCGCGGAAGTCCGTGCCTCCGATATGCGGTGATGGAGCAAGCGTTATCTCGGCGAAGTCAGCCGGTGAATAATACATGTTCCTGTCAGGGGCGGCGGCATCGGTATAGTCGGCCCACACATAGATGGTGTAGACACCTCGCGGCAGGGTCATTGTCACTTCGTGGTCCACGGTTGAGATGTCGTCCTTGAAGAATGTGCGGCTTTCAACGAGTGTGCGTGTGCCCGGTTCGTAGGCGTTGACCGTATATCGCAGGGTGTGGCGGTAGGGAATCCTGTCATCCGAGCGTCCCGGTATATCGGCAGCGGGGTGGGAGGCGCGGCTCTGCGGATTGTATTCCACGAGGGTATAGAAAGGCAGGTCGCTGTCAAATTCCAGACGTAGCGTGGCTGTGGCCTCGCCGGGATACGGGTCTTCGGGCCATTCATGTACGCACCCCGACAGACATATCTGCATCATTAGGGCTGTAAGGAGGTGGATAGCAGCTTTCATAGCGCACCCCCTTTCGATTTACCGAGATTGAAGCTGTAGCTTACCGACAGGGCGGCTTGGTCTATGCCGAAGAACGTGCGCTGTGTACGGCCGATAATCCGGCCGTTGTGCCTGTTCTCGAAATGGTCGTAGTCAAGACGGTAGCAGCCGGCGCCTATTGAGGCTTCCATCTCCCAGCGCGGATTGCGGGTGAATCGGAAGCGGTAGCCTGCCGAGATGCCGCCTCCTATGGCGGGTGTACGGCGGTTGTGGTCTTGGTAGCGGGTATCGCCTCCGAAGGCTACGTTATACCATCCAAGGCCGAAGTGTACACCTACAAACGCCTTGCGCTCCCCTCCGGAGCCGGGCCAGAAGCGCAGTTCGGGCTGTATGGCGAGGGTCCGGAACTTCACATCTCCTGAGAAGTAGTTGAAGCCGGAGTAATATATAGGTAGCTGGGCCGACAGGTGGCGGTTTATATCAATCTCCACCGCCACGTTCATCCACAGCATCCCCCATGCCGGCAGGTTGGTTTTCAGGTACCAGTGGGGAGGGCGTTCTGAAGGTGTTGTTGCCGGGGAGGATTGTTCCGCCGGGACTGTCTCTATGATTTTAGTGACGGTCTGTGCCAAGGTGTCAGGTGCGTATGGTTCCGTTTCCTCTACAGGATTGGGCGTGTCCTTGGCCGTGGATATAGGCTGCTCGGTCTGATAGAGGGCTGTGATTGACACTCTTCTGAGGTTGGGGAAGACATCTGATCTAAGTCTTTCCCATATGCGGCCTCCTTGCAGACGGCGTAAGGCTCGTTCCCTCTGTGCCGGGGAGGGTATGGTGGCTATAATTTGAGCTATTTCGGCATAATCTTCCGGAGAGAATAGCTGCTCGGAGGCTTTTCGGGTAGCGTCCCAGTCTTCTCCGAGGCCGGTGGCCGATATTGAGGTGGGAGGTATGTCGGTATGGGATAGCAGAAAGTCCCTTATTGCTGAGGCGCGGCGGTATGACAACCTTTCGTTCCATGCCTCCGGCCCGTCGGGAGAAGCGGTGCCGTGTACGAATATACGAGCCCGGCGCCCGGTCTCGCTGATTGAGTCAAGGCGTTCGATGAATAGCATTAATGCCGGAGTTGCAACAATCCTGGCGCTGTTTATGATGAAAAGGGATTCGGTTGAAACCGAGTCTGTTGCATTTGTGTTACAATGGGGGGGGGTAGATGAGCTATGCGCCGTAGGCATATGCACTATGGCAACAAGGAATAATATGCTTGTAATGAGGACCCTTAAGTTTCTCATCATATGGTTGGAAAATGATAGCGGTAATGCCCGAGGCTATGATTGGATAATTATGGTGTAGGGGGTGAAGATAGACCACGGCGCTGGCGTGGCGTCTACCTTCTATGGGGGGATAGTTGTGAGTGTGGTTGGTTAGGTTTGGTTTATATATACATTTATGACTGTATGAGTAGGGGCGTACAGCCACGTTTGATGTCAGGTTGGTGTGTTCAGGACTACAGGTATATTATACCATATGTGTTTGCGGGTCTAACAGGCTGTAATCAGTAGGCTTAAACGGATGGATTGGAATCGAATCTGTTTATGAACGTACAAAAGTACTATTTGCAGGCGAATATGGCAAATACAGCAGGCCGATATAAAATATTTTTTGAGTTTATTAACTTTTGATTGTATTTGCAACATATGTTATATAAAATATGTGTCGGTAAAATATGTGCGTTGCCAGAGGCATGATGCGCCGATATTGTCGTGTCCGTATCATAACGTTCTTTTTTTGCCCCAAAAATGAGTGGTTGAACGGGATGAAGTAAAAAAATCGCTGAAAAATAGTGCCGTTTGGCAGACTTTTTGTAACTTTGCAGCCGTAAAGTGGGCGTATACCAAAAATTATGCCTATCTTTGCACCGCTAACACTGGATAATCAAAATTTTAAACACTTATTTATTATGTCAGAAATTGCAGATCGCGTTAAAGCTATCATCGTTGACAAACTTGGCGTTGACGAGAACCAGGTAACCGAAACCGCAGCTTTCACCACCGACCTCGGCGCCGACAGCCTCGACACCGTAGAGCTCATCATGGAATTTGAAAAAGAATTCGGCATCACTATCCCCGATGACAAGGCTGAGAGCATCTCCACCGTCGGTGACGCCATCAAATATATCGAAGCAGCCCAGTAATCTGCCTGGCTCCTTCTAACCCCCATACAGCCCGGGAGCCGATTAGTTTTGCCCCGGGCTGCTTTTATGAATCCGAATCGTAAAGATCCGATTCGACCCCAACAAACACTTTCTCTCCTTCCGGGACTGCTTTACACGGGCTTTCCCATAATCCGGAGCTATTTCCGGCCGCGGGCGTTCTCGCCTATCCTCTAATAAATTTTTAGAATGGAATTAAAAAGAGTAGTAGTTACGGGCATGGGTGCCATCACTCCCATCGGCAACGATGTGGAGACTGCATGGGCTAACGCTATAAATGGTGTAAGCGGTGCCGGCCCCATTACCCATTTCGATGCCTCGCTGTTCAAGACTCAGTTCGCTTGCGAGGTTAAGGGCTTCAACGGTGCCGAGCACTTCGACCGTAAGAAAATACGCCAGCTTGACCTGTACGCGCAGTATGCCATGGTGGCTGCCCGTCAGGCCGTGGACGATGCCGGACTTGAAAAGGACGCCGAACTCGACAAAAACCGGGTGGGCGTTATCGTAGCTGCCGGAATCGGCGGCCTGCATACGTTCGAGGAGGAAGCCGGCTATTATGCTATGAACGCCGCCAACGGCCCGAAATACAATCCTTTCTTCATCCCCAAGATGATTGCCGACATAGCATCGGGGCATATATCGATGGATTACGGCTACCACGGCCCCAACTACGGCGTGGTATCGGCCTGTGCCTCATCGAACAACGCCATAATCGATGCTTTCAACCTCATCCGTCTCGGTAAGGCTGATGTAATGCTTACCGGCGGCGCCGAGGCTGCCATCTACCCCGCCGGCGTGGGAGGCTTCAACTCCATGCATGCCCTTTCCACCCGCAACGATTCACCCGAGACCGCTTCGCGTCCCTTCTCGAAGAGCCGTGACGGATTCGTGATGGGTGAAGGCTCGGTGGTACTCGTGCTCGAGGAGCTTGAACACGCCAAGGCCCGTGGCGCCAAGATTTACGCCGAAGTGGCAGGCGGCGGCATGTCGGCCGATGCCTACCATCTCACAGCCACCCATCCTGAAGGCCTGGGAGCTATACTGTCGATGAAGAACGCCCTTGACGATGCCGGCATGAAGCCCGAGGATATTGACTACATCAATGTCCACGGCACATCCACCCCCGTAGGCGATGTTTCCGAAATCAAGGCTATCGTAGACGTGTTCGGCGAACATGCCCACAAGCTCAACATCTCATCCACCAAGTCCATGACCGGCCATCTGCTCGGTGCTACCGGCGCCCTGGAGGCCATGTTCAGCATCAAGGCCGTGATGAACGACATCGTGCCCCCCACCATCAACCACGAGGAAGGGGACGAGGACGAAGAAATCGACTATACCCTCAACTTCACCTTCAACAAAGCACAGGAGCGCCCCGTACGCGCGGCCCTGAGCAATTCCTTCGGTTTCGGCGGCCACAACGCCACCGTCATCGTCAAGAAGTACGAGGAATAATAATGTAGCCCGGTAGGATAAACCTCCATAAGACATAACAAGGCGGTGTGTCAAAATTCAATTTTGACACACCGCCTTCTACTATATAACGCTTTTGGTAGTGTTAACGACTTT
>CAJUBM010000137.1 GCA_910584735.1 uncultured Muribaculaceae bacterium | reverse complement strand
CGGCACTGAAAACGGATGTCATTCCGATTTTCTTTCCTAATAATCCTGGCATTTCAGTTTGTTTTAGAGGCCATACTCGGAATCAGGCGGAGTTTCACGCCCCGCCGCCGGGCATCGGGCCTCGGGATTGATTTGTGGTTGGTTTATTTTCTTTGTTGTTTGAAAATCCGTCTGGAATCAGACCTTGATTTCTACCTCCACGCCCGAAGGAAGCTCGAGTTTCATCAGGGCGTCCACGGTCTTGGCGGTGGAGTTGTAGATGTCGATAAGGCGCTTGTAGGAGGAAAGCTGGAACTGCTCGCGCGATTTCTTGTTTACGAATGTGGAGCGGTTCACGGTGAAGATACGCTTGTGTGTGGGCAGGGGTATGGGGCCCGAGATAACGGCGCCTGTAGCCTTCACTGTCTTCACAATCTTCTCAGCCGACTTGTCGACGAGGTTGTGGTCGTAAGATTTCAGTTTGATTCTGATTTTCTGGCTCATTGTGGTGAGTTGTAAAAAAATTGTTGTCGTATTTCCGGAATAAGTCAAGAATCATTTACTGCCTCTCCCGGAGTTGTCAACCGCTGCGGACGCCCGGCGAGATGTCGGGCGCCTCTGGCGGAAGTGTTGTTTTATTTAACGAGGTCTACACGGCCCTGGCACTCAGTAAGC
Source organism: uncultured Muribaculaceae bacterium (assembly GCA_910584735.1). Classification (GTDB taxonomy): domain Bacteria; phylum Bacteroidota; class Bacteroidia; order Bacteroidales; family Muribaculaceae; genus UBA7173. Next base: position 6,290 of record CAJUBM010000137.1, on the reverse strand, counting down.
ACGGCCTTGGCAATCGAAGAGGACACCTCGGCGTAGTGGCTGAATGTCATTGTGGAGGTAGCGCGGCCCGATGTGATGGTACGCAGGGCGGTCACATAGCCGAACATCTCGGCAAGGGGAGCCTGGGCCTTCACGATACGTGCGCCGGAGCGGGCTGTCTCCATACCCTCTACCTGTCCGCGACGCTTGTTAAGGTCGGAGATCACGTCACCCATCGATTCCTCGGGGGTTACAACCTCTACCTTCATGATAGGCTCCATCAGCACGGGGCCTGCCTTCTCAGAGCCTTTCTTGAAGGCCTGTATGGCGCAGAGCTCGAACGACAACTGGTCGGAGTCCACGGGGTGGAACGAACCGTCGATAACGGTCACCTTGAGACGTTCCACGGGGTATCCGGCGAGCACACCGTTCTTCATGGCGTTTGTAAAGCCTTTCTGGATGGAGGGGATGAACTCCTTGGGGATGTTACCGCCCTTCACCTCATCGACGAACTGGAGGTTGCCCTCGAAGCCTTCGTCAACCGGCTCGATGCGCACGATGATGTCGGCAAACTTACCACGGCCACCGGTCTGTTTCTTGAACACCTCGCGGAGTTCTACAGGCTTGGTGATGGCTTCCTTGTAGGTAACCTGCGGACGACCCTGGTTGCACTCTACCTTGAACTCGCGGCGGAGACGGTCGATGATGATGTCGAGGTGAAGCTCGCCCATACCCGAGATAACGGTCTGGCCGGTCTCCTCGTTGGTCTCCACGCGGAAGGTGGGATCCTCCTCGGCAAGTTTCTGCAGACCTACGCCGAGTTTGTCAAGATCCTTCTGAGTCTTAGGCTCTACGGCGATACCGATAACGGGATCGGGGAACTCCATAGCTTCAAGAACGATGGGGTGGTTCTCGTCGCAGAGGGTGTCACCGGTGCGGATATCCTTGAAACCTACGCCTGCGCCTATGTCGCCGCAGCCGATTTTCTCCATCGGGTTCTGCTTGTTGGAGTGCATCTGGAACAGACGCGAAACGCGCTCCTTCTTGTCGGAACGGGCGTTGAGCACGTATGAACCGGCAACCACGTCGCCGGAATATACGCGGAAGAATGTCAGACGGCCTACATAGGGGTCGGTGGCAATCTTGAACGCCAGGGCGCACATCGGAGCCTCGGGGGAGGGTTCGCGTGTCTCTACCTGCTCGGGGTCATCGATAGCGTGGCCTTCCACGGCACCTGCGTCAAGCGGGCTGGGGAGGTAGGCGCACACGTTGTCAAGGAGGCACTGCACACCTTTATTCTTGAACGACGAGCCGCAAGTCATCGGCACGATGTCCATCTTCAGGGTTGCGGCACGGAGAGCGCGGCGAATCTCATCCTCGGTGATGGTGGAGGGATCGTCGAAGTACTTCTCCATGAGGGCGTCGTCATACTCGGCGATTTTCTCGAGCATCTTGTCGCGCCACTCCTCGGCCTCGGCCTGGAGACCGGCGGGAATCTCCTCTACAGAGTATTCGGCACCCATGGTCTCATCATGCCAGAAGATGGCCTTCATCGTGATAAGGTCTACAACGCCTTTGAAAGTCTCCTCGGCGCCGATAGGAATCTGTATCGGGCAGGGATTGGCGCCGAGTACCTCGCGCACCTGGCGCACAACCTCGAAGAAGTTGGCACCCGAGCGGTCCATCTTGTTTACGTAGCCCAGACGGGGAACGTTATATTTGTCGGCCTGACGCCACACGGTCTCAGACTGGGGCTCAACACCGCCTACGGCACAGAAAGTAGCCACGGCGCCGTCAAGCACACGGAGCGAGCGCTCTACCTCTACGGTAAAGTCGACGTGCCCCGGGGTGTCAATCAGGTTGATTTTATATTTGTCACCGGCATACTTCCAGAAGGTGGTGGTGGCAGCGGAGGTAATGGTGATGCCTCGTTCCTGCTCCTGCTCCATCCAGTCCATGGTGGCGGCGCCGTCATGGACCTCGCCAATCTTGTGGGTAAGGCCGGTATAGAAGAGGATACGCTCAGATGTGGTGGTCTTACCGGCATCGATGTGGGCCATGATGCCGATGTTGCGCGTATATCTTAATTGTTCGTCAATCTTAGCCATTATGCTTTGAAAAATTTGAATATCAATGATAACTGGGTATTCCCTGTTTCGGGCCTATCAGAAGCGGAAGTGTGCGAATGCGCGGTTGGCCTCGGCCATCTTGTGCATATCCTCCTTGCGCTTGAAGGCACCGCCCTGTTCGTTGAAGGCATCCATGATTTCAGCAGCGAGCTTGTCGGACATGGTCTTGCCGCCACGTTTGCGGGCGTAGTTGATAAGGTTTTTCATTGATATCGATTCCTTGCGGTCGGGACGGATCTCGGTAGGAACCTGGAAGGTGGCACCGCCGACGCGGCGCGATTTCACCTCTACCTGGGGAGTTACGTTCTCGAGGGCCTTCTTCCAGATTTCGAGAGCGGTCTTCTCCTCGTTCTGCATCTTGGACTTCACAGTCTCAAGTGCGGTATAGAATATTGTGAAAGAGGTGTTCTTCTTGCCATCGTACATCAGATGGTTCACGAACTTCGTTACTTTCACGTCGTTGAACACGGGATCCGGAAGGATCTGCCGTTTCTTAGGCTTTGCTTTTCTCATTTTAAGTTTAAGCAGATGTGTTTTTGCTTTTTCCTGGCTGGTGTCTTCTTCAGCGGCGCCGGACTCGTCGGCCTGCGCTTGGCTTACTCAACCGTTGTCAGCATCGAGGAATCAAAAACGTGTTTTTGACTTTGTTGCCTGCGCGTCACAGAGGGCGCTGCCGGCTTGATTTCTCGTTGGAGCGTTCAGTGGCTTCACCCGGCGTCCTTAATCAGCGGACGCGGCGGATTACTTCTTGGCTGCTCCGGCCTTGGGACGCTTGGCTCCGTACTTCGAGCGGCGCTGGGTGCGGTCTTTCACGCCGCTGGTATCCAGTGTGCCGCGCACGATGTGGTAGCGCACACCCGGAAGATCCTTAACACGGCCACCGCGAACCAGGACGATCGAGTGTTCCTGAAGGTTGTGGCCCTCGCCGGGGATATAGGAGTTGACCTCCTTGCCGTTGGTGAGGCGCACACGCGCAACCTTACGCATTGCCGAGTTAGGTTTCTTAGGGGTGGTGGTGTAGACACGAACACACACGCCGCGACGCTGGGGGCAGCTGTCAAGGGCGGGCGATTTGCTCTTGTCCACAAGAGTCTTGCGTCCCTTACGTACTAATTGCTGAATAGTAGGCATCTTAGTTTTTTAATGGTTTTACTTCTGTTTTTATCGTCTTCTTGTAAATTCGATTCCATGCAATAGGCGCACACTACACGCCTATCCCTCAGCATCTTAGAGGCGGCGCAAGTGCGTTATTCTCCTAAAAGCGATGCAAAATTACAACAAATTCTCCTGATTTCCAAATATTTCCGCATTATTTATTTCAAAATAATCCGAACGGCTATCACTCCGCCGACTCCGCCCCACCAGACCTCCCCGCCATCAACCAACAGGCAGCGGAATACATCTCCGTACAGACAGAGACATTTCGGTGACATTTTAAACAATTTTCAGATACATAACACCTTAAAGTTACAACATTCACTATCTTTGGGAAAATTATCAAAAAACATCTCCCTGCAACGTTCAACGCAAAATAACCAACACCGGGGGGGGTAAAACAAAACACCCATCAAAACCTCCAGATCATGAATGCTCCGAAACTTATTTGCAGCCTCATCCTGCTGACAGGAACCATCATTCCAGCATCAGCCTACGACTGCGAGATTAACGGCCTCAGGTTCGACATCGTCAACAAATCGGGCGTAGAGTACGCGCTGCTTGCCCCGGCGGACGCGGCCAATGTGACCATGCCGGAATCATTCGATTACGCCAAAGGCGATGTGCCTGAGAACCGACCCCGTATAGACGAGGGACGGAAACCGTATGGGATGAAAGAAATCGTGATTCCGGCCACCGTGACCCACGGCGGAAAGACATACGCCGTGAAGGGGGTCGCCGATGGCGCCATAATGGCCGAGCCTACCCTGGAAAAGGTCGTACTTCCGGCCAACGGGCTACTCATGACCGGCAACTATAACTTCCTCGACTGCCCCGTGTTAAAAGAGATTGTGAACATCGACAACCTCAGCGCCATCGGAAACGGATGCTTCGTCAACGTCCCCGACCTGCGCGGCTCATTTACCATGACGGAGGAGTACGATGCCGAGTACGACATAACGAACGGTCTCGGGGCTTACTCGTTCCGCAACTGCGGGCTTGAAAAGATAACACTCTGCGGCCTGCCGAAAATATTTGACGGCTGCTTCAACGATATGCCCAACCTAAGGGAAACAGACATGTCGCACGGAATCGGCGCCATCGGAGACGGTGCGTTCTGCGACTGCCCGATGCTGGAGGCGGTGGATTTCCGCAGCGACATGGACGGAACCGGGCCTTACCAAATCGGAGCCTCTTTCAAAGACAACACGGGTCTTAAAAAAGTGTACTTCGCCCGCTCCATGGACTCCGGGGTGACATGCCTTATCGCGGGGGATGCCTTCAACGGATGCACCGCGCTGGAAGAGATACACATGGAGGACGGAATCCCTACATTCGCCGGAACCCCGTTTGCCGGAGGAAACATCAGCAAGGATGCCACCGTCTTCATCTATCCCGGTAATGCGGAGACAATCCACGCCGACAACGCCCTGTCCTTCATACGCAGGATTGTGGAAGTGCCCGTGCGTGGCAGCAGCCCCGCACGGCTTCACACTGCGGTGAAAGACCTCGGCAGCGATTTCATCACCATCGAATGGGAGCCGGCAGCAGGCGCCAACGGCTATTATTATACACTTATGGAGAACAGCGGTTCGTTCGCAACGGGCCCGACCGCGAGCGACTTCAGCGACCGCGCACTCCCCGAGACATGGACCGCAAACAACCCCGGCTGGACCGACGATCCGACCCTATGCAGCGGCATCGCCCCCTCGTTCCTGTTAGCGAAATCAGGCGACTACATCGACATTACGGCCTACCGCACGGAGACCGCAGGCGAGACATACGACAACATATCCATGGCGACCTTCAACTGCCGCCCCAACGGCTCTAATGCCCGACTGAACGTGTATGCCGTCACCGGCAGCGCATCGGAGTTGGTACAGGTGTTCTATCTTTCCGGCTATTCGGCAGACAACAAAACACAGAATCTGACTATCGACTGCGTAGCCAACGAGGCACTCCCCTACAGCGCCGAATATTTCCGCCTGCAACTCGAAGCCCCTGAAGGAGTATCGGCCACCATTGATGATGTATCATGCACCTATAGCTCAATGCTCCAGCGCGTGGCCGGGACCGATGAGTTCACGCCGATAGGGAGCGCCACTACCCACACGTTCCGCAATCTGGAAGCCGCCCACCGATACCACGTGCTCATCACATACAAGAAAGAGGACGGCCAATATTACGAGGCATGCCGCGTCCCCCTGGTACGCACCCTCTCAACCCCCGCCGCGATTGAGGACGTAGAAACCGACCAGACCACCGACTCCGCCACCAATCGCCCGGGCATTGTCTACGACCTCACGGGACGCGCCGTGAAGCATAACGTCATCCCCGACGAGGCACGTACCACACTCTCCCCCGGCATATACATCCTTAACGGCCGTAAATTCTGCGTTAGATAACAGTTAAGAACGCATATTTATATCCGAAAGGGTATAAACAATAACAGAAACAGCGATTTTATACCCGAAAGGTTGTAAAATCGCTGTTTTTATGTAAATTTGCACCCGTAAAGGTATAATCATGGCAAAAACACAATTGGCCGCATACGTAAAGGAGAAACGCAAACTCTACGGCCTGACACAGGAAGACCTCTCACAGAAAGCCGGCGTGGGACTGCGCTTCGTGCGCGACCTCGAGCAGGGGAAACCCACCCTGCGCATCGACAAAGTAAACCAGGTACTCCGCCTCTTCGGGGCCCAACTCGGCCCGGTAGAGATGCCACGCGAACCCTATTTCACCGCCAGCGCATGAGAACAGCCACGGTATTTGTAAACAACCGTCCTGCCGCACGGCTCATAGAAGACGGCGAAGGCTACCACTTCGAATATCTGGCCGAATATCTGGAGTCGGAGAGGAAAACCGCCGTAAGTCTTACACTTCTCTCACTCAAAACGTGGTCACTTTAGTGTTATGGTAGTGGCGCCGGACCTCCGGGACGGCAAGCCACCCGAAGAACGAAAGTCGAGGATAGGGTAGTAATCTCCGGCTCCGCCTCTTCGGGTGGCCTGCCGTCCCGGAGGT
>CAJUBM010000136.1 GCA_910584735.1 uncultured Muribaculaceae bacterium | reverse complement strand
TTCCACTCCGCCTCTTCTGGTGGCCTGCCGTCCCGGAGGTCCGGCGCCACTACCATCCGGCTCCTCAAAAAGTTACCATTTTTATAAGTTTATCGCCCCTGTCGAAAAGTTACCATCGGCTGCAAATCTTCCTCATTACAGTATTTTTCATTTTTTAAAGGGCTGGGGTGGGGATTATTAGCAGGGATTTCGTAAATTTGCCCCGAAAATCGCGGCATAGCCGCGAAAAATGCTACAGATGAGGCTCAACCTAACAATAGACCAGGGCAATAGCGCCGCCAAAGCCGCCGTGTGGAACGGCCCGGAGTTGGTGGATCAGGTTGTTGCCGACCGTCTGACGCACAAAGCGTTGGCCGACCTGGTAGAGGAATACCACCCGGCGAAAGCACTGTGCTGCTCGGTGACCGGCAACGGCCCGGAATTCACCCGGTGGTTGGCCGATATGGGTGTGGAATCACACGAACTGTGCCACGACACCCCCATGCCACTGCGAATAGGCTACCGCACCCCCCTCACCCTGGGGCAGGACCGCATAGCCGCCGCCGTAGGTGCCTGGAGCCTCCATCCGGGATGCGGGCTGCTCGTCGTAGACATGGGTACCGCCGTGACCTACGACGTGGTAACCGCCGACGGCACATATCTCGGAGGCAACATAGCCCCCGGCGTAGGGATGCGCCTCAGGGCCCTGCGCAGTTTCACGGCACGTCTGCCGGAAGTCAGCGGATACGGCGAGACACCGCAGTTCGGCTTCGACACCGTGACGGCCATGCGCGCCGGGGCTGTACGCGGCGTGGCTGCCGAAATCGGCTATTACCGCAGCCTCCTACCGGGGGATACCCGCGTAGTGGTGACCGGCGGCTGGTCAAAAAGGATTTCTGAATTCCTTGACTTCCCCGTAACCAGGGATTCGTGTCTTGTCACCAAGGGGCTGCTAAGCATACTCCTTTATAACGAACATCACAACAACTAAGTTACTTTGAACAGTTTCATAAAGCTCAGAATCATCGCCATCGCCGCTGCGGCCCTGATGGCCGTCACAGGCGCCAAGGCGCAGAACAGCACCGTATCGCCTTATTCGCGGTTCGGCTACGGCATGCTCTCGGAGCAGGCCAACGCCGCGCAGCGCGGTATGGGGGGCGTAGGCTACGCCATGCGCTCGGGACGCGCCATAAACTTCATGAATCCCGCCTCATATGCCGCAATCGACACCCTCACGTTCCTTTTCGACATGGCCGTAGACGCCAAGGGGTTGTCGACCACCGAGGGATCCGAGAAAGGGAAGAACTTCACCGGCGGTCTTGACTACGTGGCCCTGCAGTTCCCAATCACACGCTGGGGTGGAGGCGCCGTGGGCCTTACCCCCTACTCCCAGACCGGCTACAGCTTCGGCAACGAGATAGTAAACGGCCACAACGCCCGGGAAGGCTCCGGAGCCATAAACGAACTGTTCTTAGGTCTGTCGGCCAGACCGTTCAAGAACTTCACCATAGGCGCCAACATAAGCTACATGTTCGGCACGTTGCTCAACGACACATACGTCTATACCGAACATGGGAACACCTCGCTGTTCGAACGTGTGCTCGAGGTGCGCGACTACAACCTCCGCATCGGCGCCCAGTATGAGTTCAACCTCAACGCCGACAACACCATCGGCCTGGGCGTGGTGTACTCGCCGAAGAAAGACTTCCGGGGCCACACCTACGGCGTGAAATATGAGATAAACGTAGACCAGAAAGCCGATACCATAGGCTACACCACCCTCAAAGGAGCCTATCAGAAAGCCGAGACATGGGGCGCCGGCATAAGCTGGCACTTCCGCAAACGTCTCTTCGTAGAGGCCGACTTCACCTACCAGCCGTGGAAGAACGCCAAGTTCGCCTCCCTCGAAGGGTTCGATTCGGGCAACGAATCAGGCCAGACTTTCGATGACCGCTGGCGCGGCTCGTTGGGCATAAGCTACATGCCGAACCCGCGCGGCAACTGGATCAACCGTGTGAACTACCGTCTCGGAGGATATTATTCCAACGACTACGTGAAAGTAGGCGACAACTCCCTGCGTGAATACGGCGTAACTGTAGGTCTCGGCCTCCCCGCCCCCTCGTCCAAGACAATGGTAAACCTCTCGTTCGAATACCGACACCGCCAGGCCACACCAATGGCCTTGGTGAAGGAGAACTACTTCGTGGTAACCCTTGGTGTGAACGTGAACGAGCTCTGGTTCTGGCGTAACAAGATCCGTTAAGCATAACACAATACGTCACAATGCGCGTCAGGCGCAGCAAGACACGTAGAAAAACGATGCGCACCCCCCACCTCACTGCCATGCGACTTCTACCGTTGGCGGCCGTAACGGCCGCCGCTGCTTTGTGTGGCTGCTCCGAGGGGAAGCAAGACAGCATAGCCCTGAGCGCCGACCCTGAGAAGTTCCCCACGCTGCGCACCGTCAATGTCGACTCCTACGTCTCCGACTCCTCCTATACCCGCTACCGCATAACCTCACCGCTGTGGCTGATGTTCGAAGAGGCAAAAGAACCCCACTGGAGCTTTCCCAAGGGAATCTACGCCGTGCGTTTCGACAATTCGATGAACGAGAACGGCTCGTTCACAGCCGACTCGGCCACATACCTCAGCCAGAGGCGTATGTGGCGCTTCGACCGCAACGTGCGCATGCTCAACAACCTCGGCGACAAATTCCTGACCCAGCAGCTGTTCTGGGACCAGGCCAAGGAGAAGCTCTATTCCGACTCGTTCATACACATCGAACGCGCCGACCGCATAATCGAGGGATACGGCTTCGAATCGAACCAGGATATGACCGAATACACAATCCGGCGCCCTACCGGCATCTTCCCCACATCCCAGTTCATGAGCCGGGAACCCTGACATACCCACAAACCATCGTAATCCATAGCAATCCCACAAATATGGTCTGGCTTATCATAACACTCGTAGCGCTGGCGTTCTCGGCCCTATTCTCGGGCACGGAGATAGCGTTCGTGACCTCCGACCGCGTACGTGTAGAACTCGACATACAGAAAGGAGGCCTGATAGGCCGCAGCCTCAGCCTCTTCTACAACAACGCGGAATTCTTCATCTCCACCATCCTCGTAGGCAACAACATAATGCTCGTAATCTACGGCATGGGCGCCGCCAAGTTCATAGAGCCGTGGCTCCACGACATATGGCCGCACGAAGGGTTCATACTCATTGCGCAGACACTCATATCCACCGCCATAATACTCATCACGGGCGAGTTCTTCCCCAAATCGGTGTTCCGCATCAATCCCAACCGTTCGATGACGCTCCTGGCCCCACTGATGGCCCTGCTCTACGGCATACTCTACCCGGTGTCGCTCTTCGCAACATGGCTCTCGCGGATGCTCATGCACCTGTTCGGCATAAAGAACGGCAACGCCAAGCTCGGGGCCCTGTCGTTGGGTGACCTCAACCAATATCTCGAACAGAGCATCGACGAGCAGGCCGATGAGAACCAAAAGGTTGAGAACGAGGTAAAGATATTCCACAACGCCCTCGATTTCTCCACTATCCACCTGCGCGACTGCATGACCCCGCGCAACGAGATTGTGGCAGTGAACATCGATACCACCTCGCGCGACGAGCTGTCGGCTCTCTTCACCGAGTCGGGACGCTCGAAGATAATAGTCTACCGCGAGGATATCGACAACGTGGCCGGCTACATCCACGTCTCCGAGCTCTTCACTCCCGGGCGCGACTGGCGCGAACAGGTGAAGCCCGTGCTGTTCGCCCCCGAGACACTCATGGCCAACAAAATGATGCGGCGCCTGCTCACCGAAAAGCGATCCATAGCCATAATAGTGGACGAATTCGGCGGCACCGCCGGCATGGTGACCCTCGAGGACCTCGTAGAGGAGATTTTCGGCGACATACAGGACGAGCATGACTCCACCGACCTCATAGAACGCGAGATAGCTCCCGGCATATACGAATTCTCAGGCCGTATAGAGATAGAATACCTCAACGAAAAATACCATTTCGACATTCCCGAGGATGACGAATACCAGACCTTAGCGGGATATATACTCCATGCCACAGGCACCATACCCGCCGTAGGGACAGTGGTGGAACTCGAAAACCTGCGCCTCGAAGTAACCCAGAAATCGGCCACGCGGCTTGAGCTTATACGCCTGACCTGCAATCAGTAACGAATCCATCCTTTAAATTTACACAAAAAAATCCGCAAAAAATTTTGCGGTAATATGAAAACATGCCTATCTTTGCAGTGTTGTACCACACTACAACACCAAGACACTCCCGGTTACTCCCGGGAAATATCCACCCGTAATTCCCCCCGAAATACACCCATGCTCGAATCAATCCTCACATTCCTCGTAACAATCTTAATCTGCATACTCATATAAGAGATTGCATCTGATAAGCGGAAAACTCGTCCCTTACGAGACAAACCACCCCTGCCTATGATTACGCTTGACCGACTTACATACTCCTACCGGCGCGGGACAAAGGCCATAGACGCCGCCTGCGGACACATATCGCCGGGAATCCACCTGCTGCTCGGCGAGAACGGAGCGGGAAAGACCACGCTGCTCCACTGCATGGCCGGACTGTTCCGCCCCGGCAGCGGAAGATGCCTTCTTGACGGCACGGAGACCGCCTCACACGCCCCCTCGGTGATGCGGCGCCTGTTCTTTCTCCCCGATAAACTGGAAATACCGGCAACCTCCATACGCGCCTTTGCAAAGACCCACTCTCGGTTCTACCCCGGCTTCAGCCCCGAAGCTCTGGACGCCAACCTCCGCGAGTTCGGTCTTGACGGCACGGAAGACCTGTCGAAAAGCTCCCTGGGCACCAACCGCAAGACATTCATCGCCTACGCCCTTGCATTAGGGGTAGACATGCTGTTGCTTGACGAGCCTGCCAACGGCCTCGATATAGGCTCTAAAAAGGCCATGCGCCGCATGATGGCGCGCTGCGTAGAGCCTGACCAGACCGTAATCGTGTCTACACACAACATCTCCGACCTCCGCGAACTCTACGACGGCCTGATGCTCATCCACAACGGGAGTCTGAAAATATGCGCTTCCACCGAAGAAATCGCCTCCAGGCTGGCATGTGTACGCTCCACAGCCCCGGTTCCCGATGCCCTTTATTCGGAACAGAGCGTCGGCGTAGTCTCCTCCCTGATAGAGAACACCTCCGGCGATCCCGGCGATATAGACTATTCCCTGCTCTACTCAGCCCTGATTGACAACGGCGACAAAATCCTCTCCATCTTAAACCGCCCCAACTAAACCGTCCCCACCAAACCACCGATGATTCCTACAGAAACATCCATCCCCACAACCTCCGCCACGGCCTGCGACCGCTTCTCATGGCGCCGCGTATGGCAGTTCGGCATGCTATACCGTCCCGCGATACGCGTACAGATACTTATCTATGCCGCATTAATCCCGGCAATATATCTCGGACTGGTATTCCTTCCCGACACACTTCGCGGAGGGTGCTCGATACTGCTCGGAACCGCGATATTAATCTCACCTATCGTGTTCGCCTACCGCGACAACACCATAATCCGCCTGGCGCCCGTCAAGGCCTCCGAACGGATGACATTCTATCTGATGTGGCCCATCCTCATCGTGCCGGTCGGCATAGAGCTATACATGTGGCTTCTCTCCGCCATAGGCTCACTCATATCTCCCGATGGCAACATCTACAGCTTCATACGCACCTTTCCGTTCTCCTTCTCCGGCACATCCCAACTCCCCGCCTCAGCCAAACTCATGTTCATGCTGTCGGCATGGCTCATATCAATAATGATAGAGAGTGTGATACTGAAAGGAGCCGTCACCCTGCGCCGCCATCCCGTCTTAGGCTCGCTGCTCAGAGGGCTGGGAATGTACTTTCTTATGATGCTCTGCTACATGGTATGGGGCATCATAGTAGGAATAAAAGAAGCCATAGCCGCAGACAACGGCGCACCCCTCTCGGAAGAGGCAGTAGCCCAATCCATGACCCACACCATACCTATAGCCATGTGTGCCATCGGCGCCATATCACTAATCATCACGGCCTTCACCTTGGCCTCGATGTACCGCCGCCTGCGCTAAACATAGCAGCCACCACCAAAGCCACCCTAAAGTCTTACCCGTCCTACCAGTCCCACCAGTCCCACCCATCCTCAAAAGCATGGATTTCGCCACCGACAAACCGATATACCGGCAGATTGTAGACTACTGCTACACCCGCGTGATCTCCGGCGCCTGGAAGCCCTCGGAGAAAGCCCCCTCCGTGCGCGAACTCGCCGTAGAGCTATCGGTTAACACCCACACCGTCCTCAAAGCCTACGAGACACTCCAGGACGAACTCATCATAGCCCCGCGCCGAGGCATGGGCTACTACCTTGCCGCCGACGCCGCTGAGAAAGTATCGCAGGCACGGCGCCGCGACTTCTACCAGGCCACCCTCCCGGCCCTGCGCCGCGAGATGGACCTCCTCGGCATCACCCCCGACGAACTCCTCGCCCACCTCACCTCCACCCCCCAATAAAAAGCCCCTAAAGCCCCTAAAGTCTTTAAGGCCCTTAAGGTCTTTAAAGTCCTTAGAATCCTACCCGTCCCACTCGTCCCACCCGGCCTCAAACGAAAAAGGCAACCCCGCAATGAGGTTGCCTTTTCGCGCTTCAGGATGGGCTTGAACCAACGACCCCCTGATTAACAGTCAGGTGCTCTAACCAACTGAGCTACTGAAGCATTTGCGAAGCGTTTCCGCCTGTTTTCTTATCTACCAACCGCTGTCAGCAACGCCTCCGCGCGCCTCTTTTCGGTTTTGCGTTGCAAAATTACGCCATTCTTTTCAATTACGCAACACTTCCCCCAACTTTTTTCAAACTAACAACGTAAATGTGTCATAATTGGGAGACACCAATCTTCTAACGAAAAACATTATCCGAGGTAACTTTATAGTGGCGCCGGACCTCCGGGACGGC
>CAJUBM010000135.1 GCA_910584735.1 uncultured Muribaculaceae bacterium | reverse complement strand
GGTGGCCTGCCGTCCCGGAGGTCCGGCGCCACTATAAAGTTACCTCGGATAATGTTTTTCGTTGGAAGATAGGTATCTCCGAATTATGACACATTTACGTAATAAGCTACCTTGAAATATGATAAATTATGCTGTACGCAGAGCCGTGTCAACGGGACACATCCGAGGCGGGAACTTCCACGACGTCTACCCGGCGTACACGCAGACGGGCTTCAAGGTATTTGGAGAGACGTCCGCGCTCCTCACGCCCAAAACGCCCTTTCACACTTATAAGAGCCACATTTACAGTATCGGTAGGTGACGGCGAATCGGTACTGCCCCCGTCAGATTTCGCAAATATAGCTTTAGTTATGGCTAAGTCACGCACCGCCGGGAACACCACACGCACCTCCGGCATAAGCTCGGGAGCCGACACAAGGGTGTTATATGATATTACCTGCCGCAGCGAATCAATATCTTTCTGCTTGGCAGCTATTATACTCTGGGATGCCTCATAAACATCTTTTGCCGAAGTATTCTGGCCTATCTCAGCAGGGCCGTCACCCTGGAGGATGGACAGGGAGGAGTTCGCAAGATTATAATAGCCAAGTCTGGAACCAAGAGCTGTTACAAGCGAGTCGCGCGGCATGGTGCGCCCCACCAAGGTGAGCGTGATTACCGACCCTCCCCTACTGTGCCAGTCCGTTGATACATTTACCACCCTTGTATCAGGCCAATGACATTCATGTTCAACGAAGTTATCTACGTTTATTTCAAAACGGCTCTCACGCAGCATATTGTAGGTAAGATATATGCTCGGCAACAATGTAATGATGGCCAATGAATATATCCACTTCTGCACCCTTCGCGCCCTCTCGGGATTAGATGTCTGCACCGGCTTATAGTGCATCAATTTTACCCCTATAAATGTAGCCACGGCAATGAATACCGAGTTGATGAGGAACAGATACAACGCCCCGATAAAATACTGTGGCTGCCAGGTAGCCACACCATACCCCACGGTACACAGCGGAGGCATAAGAGCCGTAGCGATAGCCACACCGGGGATTACATTACCTTTCGAACGCGACCCGGCGGCTACAATTCCGGCACCTCCGCCAAAAAATCCTATCAATACGTCATATATCGTTGGAGAGGTACGCGCCAGCAGTTCGCTATGTCCCTCGGTAACAGGCGAGATAAGGAAGTAAATCGTAGAAGCAATAACCGAAAATCCGGCAGCGGCGGCCAGATTCCGTCCCGAACGGCGCAACAGGTCAAAATCCTGTATCCCAACCGCCAAGCCTGCCCCGCAGATAGGCCCCATCAACGGCGAAATCAACATGGCGCCGATAATCACAGCCGTAGAATTGGTATTCAGCCCCAACGAAGCTATGAATATGGCAAGAACGAGTATTATGATGTTGGTTCCACGGAAAGACACACCCTCGCGAATAGAAGCCTCAGCCTCCTGCTGGGTCACAAGGTATTCCGACATGGAAAAATATCCTCCCAACGAGTTTTTTATATTATCCCAAAGCACTTTTTGATACAGTTTTTAGTTCAGATAAATAATTGAAACACGGTTCTTTTAGGAATAACAACTCCCGTATCAGGTAGGTTTCGGCATGATTAAAAAACAGCATCCCGGCAATTCCTTGCCGAGATGCCGTTTTCCTTTTTACCGGGCGGAGATTATTCGCCGGGGATGATAGCGTCGGAGGGGCAAACCTCGGCGCATGTACCACATTCGATGCAGGTATCAGGATCGATTACATAGATGTCGCCTTCAGAGATGGCGTCAACCGGGCAGTTGGGCAGACATGTGCCACAAGCCACACATTTGTCAGTAATTACGTAAGCCATTGTAAATAAAAGTGTTTAGTATTTTACTTATCTAATTTGTGAAATCTACGCAAAAGTAGGCACTTTCGGCGAGACTGCCAAAACTTTTTTCAACTAAACTCAATTTAGACTACACCAGCCACGCCGAATCACACATCGGTCCGACTGTTCCGGGTTACTCCCACTCGATTGTGGCCGGCGGTTTGGAAGAGATGTCGTAGGTTACGCGGTTGACGCCGCGCACACGGTTTATAATCTTGTTTGACACATCGGCAAGGAATTCATAGGGTAGATGGGCCCAGTCGGCGGTCATGGCATCGGTGGAAGTGACAGCACGAAGGGCTACGGCGCGTTCGTAGGTGCGCTCATCGCCCATAACGCCGACCGACTGCACCGGCAGAAGGATTACCCCTGCCTGCCATACCTTGTCGTACAAATCCCATTCACGGAGGCCGGAAATAAATATATCATCGGCATCCTGAAGTATGCGTACCTTCTCCGGGGTTATATCTCCGAGAATACGCACTGCCAGCCCGGGGCCGGGGAAGGGGTGGCGCTTGATAAGGTGTTCGGGCATCCCCAGTTCGCGTCCGACGGCACGAACCTCGTCTTTGAACAACAGGCGCAGAGGCTCGCATAGCTTGAGATTCATCTTCTCCGGCAGTCCGCCGACGTTGTGATGGCTCTTAATCGTTGTGCCGGTAATGGAAAGAGATTCAATGCAGTCGGGGTAGATCGTACCCTGGGCAAGCCATTTCACATCTTCAATCTTATGGGCTTCCTGATCGAACACATCAATAAATCCCTTGCCTATAATCTTACGCTTACGCTCAGGCTCTGTGACCCCGGCAAGTTCGGCAAAGAACTTCTCGGAAGCATCCACACCTATAACGTTGAGTCCGAGCCCCTCGTAGTCGCGAAGCACATCGCGGAACTCATTCTTACGCAGCATGCCATGGTCAACGAATATACAGGTGAGATTCTTTCCTATGGCCTTGTTAAGCAGCACAGCGGCCACCGAGGAGTCAACGCCTCCCGACAGCCCTAACACCACCTTGTTATCGCCCAACTGACGGCGAAGCTCTGCAACGGTGGAATCAATAAACGAAGCGGCGCTCCAGTCCTGACGGCTCCCGCAGATGCCCACTACGAAGTTCTCCAGCAACTTAGTGCCATCAACCGAATGATACACCTCGGGATGGAACTGTACTCCCCATGTCTGCTCCCCGTCCACCCTATAAGCAGCGATAGCCACCTTGTCGGTAGAGGCAATGATGTGGAAATCATCGGGAATGGCGGTTATCGTATCGCCATGGCTCATCCATACCAGGCTTCCGGGCCGGATGCCGGCAAACAGAGGATCCGTATCGCTTACTTTCTCCAAAAGCGCACGTCCGTATTCACGCGATGCCGCCGGCTCTACCTTTCCGCCATCAGCCCATGCCATGAACTGGGCGCCGTAGCAGATACCGAGTACCGGCATCCGTTTGCGAATCTGTGAAAGGTCGGCCTTGAAAGCCTTCTCATCATACACGGAGAATGGCGAGCCCGACAGGATTACACCTATTACTGACTCATCGCCGTGTGGAAACTTATTATATGGAACAATCTCGCAGTATGTGTTCAGTTCGCGCACACGGCGTCCGATAAGCTGGGTGGTCTGCGAACCGAAATCAAGGATAATGATTTTTTCCTGCATCTTTGATGGTGTAAGGATTTTATGCCTGCAAAGTTACGCAAATTTCCCACACCTTGCAACCTGGAATATCGATATATCCGTTCTATGGCATAATCGGGACACACGCTCAGCGCAACAGCCGCCCCGCCGTGAAGAACAGACCGAACGACAGGCCGACATTCCAGTTTCGTGCCGGATAGGTCAGGTAGTTGAGATAGGCACATACCGAGGCGAACGGCAGGTTATAAACCAAATCAAGCTCACCAACGAACTCCGGGTTACGGAACCATCCGCCATAACGGGCCTCCACGCCGTCCGCCCCCTGCTCTATACGCCTGAAAGGCATGAACACATTGGCGTTAAGCCTCACCTGCGCATTCTGCATCGGACGCCATATAGGCGTTACCCCTACGGCAGCAAAAGAATTGGCACGGAATCGCTTGTTAAAGACGTTGCGTGTGGCGGGTGTAGGGGTAAACGATGGCGCGTTCACCAACGATGCATAATACGTATTCAACAAATCGCGGGTGGAGAACAGCACCTCGGCGTTCATACCCAATGAGAAATTCTTCCCTAACGGGATGTAATTCTCCATATGTGCCTCAGCCTGGAACCAATGGGTGGGATCGCTCTCACGCACATCGCCGGCCTCACCCCCCCTTTCATCGTAATGATACTTGCCTATCACCTCCATCGCCGTAACCTTAATCAAATAACCCTCTGAAGGATAACTCTGGTTATTAAGCGCGTTAAACTCCAACCGGCCTATGGCCTGCCCGAGATTGAAATGTGTGGTCACCTTGCCGGAGGAACGGAAGTCCCCCTTGTCGCTGGCATAGAAGCCGTTTCGATCCTGACCTCCTCCGATTCCTATCTGAACCTTTCCTCTATTCCCCACTGCCCAGCCGAAATACAGTCGTGCGAAAGCGTTATAGTTAGTGATAAACGCCGGCGAACTGTCCTCATAGAAAAGCTTGTCGTTCTCATAATATTTCTGCCGCGAATACACCGCCTCCAAGTCAAAAGCCGAAGGACGAGTATTGGTGAGATATAGTCGTCCGTCGAACTCGGCCGCCATATAACTCTGCCCTATCCAACCCATGAGCTTCGCTTCCGTGGAACGGTAGGACATCGAGGAGTAATTGGCCGAGAGGAAAATGAACGAGTTGGCCGATGATGTAAGGTAGCCACCGGCACCGACAGAGAAGTTATCCTTAACATCGGCGTCAAGCGACAATGTGAACAAGCCGTTCGACTTATTATAATCGGCCTGCGGCATAAGGTTTCGTAGTTTTCCCGGCGACAGAGCCCGATAATAGGACATCTGGGCCGAATGTATGCCGAACGTATCAACTTTCTCAGGCTTGAAGAGATGTGACAGATATTCATTTTGGGCATGCGTCCCGCCGACCACATGCACGGAGTCGAACCTCACATAGGGCGACTTCGACTTGAACACACGCCGCCTGAGGGTGCGCGACTGCGCCGTCTCCCGGCTGGTGACACGTGCCTTTATGGAGTCCATCATGGACATCGTTTTCTTATAGCCTATTTCATACAGTTCCTTCGCCTTGCCCCAGTCCAAGAGTGAGAACTCGCTCACATTGATGCGCACATGTATGCCCTCGTCTTCAGGAAGTTTATAGTCCTGCTTCACCTGGGCCATATTCTCTATTGTGGTGATGATGTTATGCGGCTGCGGGCCTTTGTCGGAAGCATGTACGTCCACCCCTATCATAATGTCGGGCGCAAAATCCTCGCGCATCACATCAACCGGGAAATTGTCATAAAGTCCCCCGTCGTACACATACACCCCGTTCATCTTTATCGGGGCGAACACACACGGAAACGACATAGAGGCCCTTATGGCGTCAGAGAGATGTCCGGAACGACACACGATTTTTTTCTTCGCCGTAATGTCGGAGGTAACGCATCTGAACGGCACAAAGAGATTATTGAAATCACTCCCGCACTGCGCCGTATAGGCCGCGAAAAGATCCATGAAGGCAAAATTCATAGGTAGCGGCGAAATCAGCGATGCCGGCAATATGCCGGGGGTGGTATCCGCAGAATCCCTGCGGCTCAGATTCACGTTTATATTGGCGAAAGCCGGCGTCTGAGGCTGCTTCACAAAATAATAAGTAAGTTCGGGGTCTATCGTTCCCGAGGACCAATAGCCGAAACCCTTGGAAAGAAGCATATCCATCATCTCGGCGGGCGTATACCCGCAAGCATACAGTCCGCCGACTATCGCACCCATCGAAGTTCCGGCAATGTAGTCAATAGGTATGTCATTGTCCTCAAGAGCCTGGATAGCGCCAATCTCGGCAATCCCCTTGGCGCCGCCCCCACTGAGCACCAGACCTACCGACTGCCCTGTAGGCGCCGGGACTGTCACTGAGTCAGCACTGACCGTCTCCGCAGCCTCTACGGCGCCACATGCCATCCCTGCAACGACAATCGCAAGTGCCGACAAAACCTTTCTCATCATATTAAACAGTTTGAAACAGTCTGAAACGATTTTTATGTTATAACGCATCGCGCCCGCACGGAGTTCAGTAGCCGAACTGCCGCGCGGGACGCGCCTGTGCCCCTGTGGGAGCAAAGATACACAGAATTCACGAGACTATGGCAATAAATGGGGAATAAAGTAATGTGTTGAGAGTTAGGAGAGATCGGCGTTGTTCGTCCGAATGGTGCTTTCGGCGGAAAATTCGGTTTTTGGAAGGGTTAGGAGATTAAATCGCTACCTATCCGTTGCCTTTTTCCTGTCCGGAATTCCGGTCTTGAAGACGGTTTTGCCGATGGATGATTATCCCTGTCTTATGCCACAGAACCCGCTTGTCAGGCATCTTTGCTACTGCAAATTTAGCGATTTTCCCGGCAATGCGAAAAAATATAGGCTCCGGGGTGGCATCTGTGATTCCTATTCGTGGTTCCGCTACGTTTTGCATACCTACAAATGGCTCTATATCAGTTAATTTTGCAAACAAAGAATAGAGTTATGAAACAGAGCGGATTAAAGGTTTCGTTCTACCTTAAAAAGAGCGAGATGTCGGATGACGGACTGTGCCCGGTGATGGGGCGCATAAACGTAGGCAGATACTCGGAGGCGGCTTTCAGCGCGAAGCTCTCGGCATCGCCTAAGGCGTGGATGCTCGGCCGTGCCACGGGCAAAAGCGCCGCGTCGAGGGAAATCAACCGCCAACTTGACGAAATCAGGGCAAGCGCACTTTCCGTATATCAGGAACTGTCGGCTGTCCGCATGGTCGTTACCGCCGATGATGTGAAGTGCCAGATACAGGGCATGGCTTTCGGACAGGAAACGCTGATGGGATATTTCAGCACATTTATAGAGAACTTCGCAAAGCGTGTCGGTGTGAACCGGGTTCATGGCACACTGAAATCATACAATTACACCTACAAATGCCTTGCGGCATTTCTGGAAACGGAATACAGTGTAGCTAACACTTGAAAAGGGACCCGGGTGGCATTTGAAAAGGGGACCACCCT
>CAJUBM010000134.1 GCA_910584735.1 uncultured Muribaculaceae bacterium | reverse complement strand
ATTGCTCCAACGGTGTTTGAGACCGTCGCGTCTACCGATTCCGCCATCCGGGCATGTCTGTGGCGGTTAACGGTGCAAAGGTACGCAATATATTCGGTTCGGCAAAGGCGGGGTTGGGCAAATGGTGCGTTTAACTTTTTTTAAATTAGATTTTAGATTCGATGAACGTGATAAAGGTGTGGAGGAGCTATATTTGTATTGAAAAACGGAATATCATGAAACGACTGTTTGCTTTTGTGCTGGCTCTGATGCCGGTGTTAGTTGTAATTGGAGAGGAGTATCGTTTGGTGGAGGATATGCCCTACCGTGCCGGGGCGGAAGGATATGCTGCCGAGCGATGTAGGCTGGATGTGTATTATCCGGCAGATACTGCAGGGGTATCTGTGGTGGTGTGGTTTCACGGCGGAGGGCTGACCGGCGGTGAGCGTTACATACCTGATGGTTTGAAAGATAGCGGTATGGCGATTGTGGCTGTCAATTACCGTCTTATGCCTAAGGCTGAATTGTCGGACTGTATCGATGACGCGGCTGCGGCCGTGGCCTGGGCGTTTGAGAACGTCAAGAAATACGGAGGCGACCCGCAGAAAGTGTTTGTTGCCGGACACTCGGCCGGAGGGTATCTTGCCTCGATGATTGGGCTTGACAAGAAGTGGCTCGCAAAATATGGCGTGGATGCTGATTCTATAGCCGCGCTAATTCCCTATAGCGGGCAGGTGATAACGCATTTCGCCAAGCGTCAGCAGCAGGGGATTTCCGAGTTACAGCCCCTTGTTGATGAGTTCGCCCCGTTGTTCCATGTGCGACCGGATGCCCCACCCTATATAATAATAAGTGGTGACCGCGAGGAAGAAATTTTCGGACGCTATGAGGAGAACGCCTATATGTGGCGCATGCTTCGCCTGGTGGGGCATCCGTATGTCAGGATTTACGAGCTTGACGGCTACGACCACGGAGCGATGGTTGCGCCCGGTCATCATATATTAAAGAAACACGTAAAGGTTCTGACATCGGAGCCTCGCAAATAGCGGCTTAGGACGCCCGGCGGGCTGTAAATGGCTAATTGAAAGTCAGGTTGCAGCCTCCGTTGGAACTGACTGTGAGTGTGGCCGGTGAGTTGAGCAGCACGGGATGATTGGTGTCGATGTGTCCAATAGGGGCAGAGAACGCCACGGGCGCGCCAGCGGGCAGGTCATCGGCGAACTGAGCCAGCATCTTCTCCATCGTAAGATGGTCGCGCGAGGGTCGGTAATCGGTGAACTGGCCGAATATCAGGCCGGAAAGAGATTTGAGTATGCCGCACATCCGCAGTTGCCACATTATTCGCTCTACCTTATATATAGGTTCGGCTATATCCTCCACAAGGAGTATGCTACCGGGCGCGAACGGATCGTAGGGGGTGCGTATGAGCGCGGAGATTACTGCCAGGTTACCGCCGCGCAGTATGCCCGCGCCCGTGCCGGGACGGCAGTAGGAGGCGGTCTCCTCCGGCGCCGTCCATTCCACCGCCGGACAGCCTTCCCCCGAAAGGATGGAGAGGAGACGCCGGTTTAACGGATCCTCCGGGCCTAATGTAAGGTGCTTTGCCATAGAGGCATGTATCGAAGCAGTCTCTCTCTTTCCCCATAAGGCATGCAGCGCGGATATGTCGCTGAAACCTATAAGCCATTTTGGACGAGACCATAGAGCCGCGTCCGCGTCAAGGCAGTCAAGCAGATGTGCGCAGCCGTAGCCCCCGCGAGAGCAGAGTATGGCTTTTATGCCCGGGTCGGCCAGCGCCTGGCTAAGGTCGTCAAGGCGCTCCCGGCGAGTACCGCTGAACGAGCCGTGCGCCCCTAAGGCATGTGGATAGACCTCGGGCCGGAAGCCCCATGCACTTAGCGTGGCGCAGGCGCCGTTAACATATGCCGGGTTGATTATGGATGCGGGGGAGAGGATGGCTATGCGGTCGCCGGGGAGCAGTGGGTCGGGTTGGATCATATTGGCTGGTCGGGATTTCGTAAATGTATCTTACGGTCAGTTCACCTGCACGGGGATGCCGGTCTCTTTCTGTATATATGCGCCGATTCCGTGTAATTCCTCAGCCGGAATCTTTTCCAGTTCGCGGGCCGGCGTGGGGCGGTCTATGGAGTAGAGCATTATCTCGCGTGGTGCTATTCTGCGGTATGCCTCTATCAGGGCCGAGACCTCCTCCGGGGTGGTGTTGTCAATCCGTTTTCCTTCGAAAGAGCCGCGCAGCATCATTGTCTGCACAATGCCGGTGCCACGGAATTTTTCAAGGTCCGCGATTACCTTTTCAGCGGTAAATGCCGGGGAGTTGGGGCGGTCGAGCAGACGGATGGTGCCGGTGATTGCAGAGTCGAGTTTTACTATGTTGTTATCTGCCCTCATAAGCGCTGCCGCCACGTCAGGTCGGTCGGCACGGGTGGAGTTGGACAATACGCTCACCTTTGCCTGCGGGAAGTAACGCGACCGCAATTCAAGAGTATCGTACAATATCGCGGGGAAGTCGGGATGGAGTGTCGGCTCGCCGTTTCCCGAGAAGGTGATTACGTCAAGGCTCCTCCCCTCCTGATGCATTTCTTTGAGTTTTTCCTCAAGCAGACGCGCCACCTCTTCTCGCGGAGGGAGACCGGCCTCTCCCGGGCCTTGCGCGTTGAATCCCGCCTCGCAATAGAGGCAGTCGAACGAGCATATTTTGCCATCGGCGGGTGAGAGGTTCACACCCAGTGAAGTTCCGAGACGCCGCGAGTGTATGGGGCCGAAAATGGTGGAATGGAATAAGATGGTCTGCATGATGGGCTATTGCGTAAAGAGCCGGTTTGAAAACAAGCTGTTAAATCTAAAAAGAAAAAGGCAGGGATTAGGATAAAAAAATATAACGGCCTATTCATCGCTATGAACAGTTCCTAATCCCTGCCCGTATATGTGTTGTAAATCAGACTGTCAGAATTTCTTTTTCCTTGGCGGCAAAGAGTTCGTCGATTTTTTTGAGGTATTTGTCATGGAGTTTCTGTGCCGAGGCCTCGGCATCCTTCTCCACATCTTCGGGCATGCCCTGCTTGATGGCCTTTTTGAGGCCCTCTATGGCATCGCGGCGGGCATTGCGTACCGACACCTTTGCCTGCTCTGCCTCACCCTTCGACTGCTTTACGAGTTGCTTGCGGCGCTCCTCGGTAAGAGGGGGGATGGATATACGTATCACTTCGCCGTTGTTCTCAGGTGTGATGCCAAGGTCGGAGTTGATGATGGCTTTCTCGATTTCGCGGAACATGGATTTCTCCCACGGCGTTATCGCTATTGTGCGGGCGTCGGGAACAGATATGTTGGCCACGTTCGAAATTGGCGATGCCGAGCCGTAGTAGTCTACGCGTATGCCGTCAAGGAGCTTGGGATTGGCTTTTCCGGCACGTATATGGCTCAGGGATTCGTCAAGATACTCAACGGCCATTGCCATCTTTTCCTCGGCGGGGTCAAGGTACGTTTTGGGGTCTGTCATGAGTCTATGGTGTTATATTTCAGAAAAATCAGTAAACGAGGATATGTCTGTTAGTAGACAAGTGTGCCTATAGGTTCTCCGGCAAGTACCTGTGCCAGGTTTCCGGGCGTATCCATGTCGAATACAACGATGGGCATATGGTTCTCCTTGCACAGAGCCGTGGCCGTGAGGTCCATCACCTTCAGGCCGCGTGTGTAGACCTCGTCGTAGGTGATTTCCGAGAACTTGGTGGCCGTGGGGTCTTTCTCCGGGTCGGCGGTATATACGCCGTCCACGCGGGTGCCTTTCAGCATCACATCTGCCTCTACTTCCACGGCGCGTAGGGCCGCGCCGGTGTCGGTGGTGAAGAACGGGTTGCCGGTGCCTCCGGCCAGTATCGCCACTTCGCCGCGTCGAAGGGCCTCGATGGCACGCCATTTCGAATAATGTTCCCCTATAGGGTGCATGTTGATTGCCGTGAACACCCGTGCGGGCTGCCCTGCGGCCTCCAGCGCGGAACTAAGTGCCAGGGAGTTGATTGCCGTTGCCAGCATACCCATCTGGTCACCTTTCACGCGGTCGAAGCCTTTGGCGGCTCCCTGCATCCCACGGAAGATGTTGCCGCCACCAATCACGATGGCCACCTGCACACCGGCCTGTGCGGCTTCCTTTATCTGTGCGGCATACTGTGCCAGTCGCTGCGGGTCGATGCCGTAGTGCTGGCTCCCCATGAGCGATTCGCCGCTCAGTTTCAGCAGTACACGGCTGTATTTTGTCCTCATTTTCGTATCGGTATGGTTATTTTTTACAAAAATAGCACTTATTTCCCGAAACTTGCAAAAAATCTCTGACCTTTCTTTCGCCATGGGTGTTAATAATTTGTCGGAATGAGATGAAACTCACCGCGTTAATATTTTTTCAATAAAAATATAACTATCCCCCGCGAATTTAAGTTAACTTTGCATCCGGTTTGCATTGCCTCCGGGCAGTGCGGCCCACTAACACTATAAAAATCATGGAAGAAAAGAAACTTGACCGTATCAGCTACGCGCTGGGCCTGAGCATGGGTAATAATTTCCGCGCTTCGGGAATCAACGAGATAAACGTGGAGGACTTTGCTGACGGTGTAGCAGCCGTGTTCTACGGCTCCCAGCCAAAGATGACCTATGACGAGGCCAAGGAAGTGATACGCGAATACTTCACCGAGATGGAGAAGCGCCAGCAGGCCGAAGCGGCCAAAGCCGGCGAAGAGAATAAGGCCGTGGGCGAGGCTTTCCTTGCCGAGAACGGCAAGCGCCAGGAGGTGAAGACCACCCCTTCGGGACTTCAGTACGAGGTGCTGGCAGAGGGTGACGGCCCGCAGCCTACCGCCCAGGACCAGGTGGAGGTGCATTACACCGGTAAGCTGATTGACGGCACTGTGTTCGATTCATCGGTTGACCGTGGCGTACCCGCTACATTCGGCGTTACACAGGTTATACCCGGATGGGTAGAGGCCCTGCAGTTGATGAAGGCCGGGTCGAAATGGCGCCTTTTCATACCCTCGCAGCTGGCTTATGGCCCCAACGGCACACCCGGCGGTCCCATCGGCCCTAACGCCACACTGATTTTCGATGTGGAGTTGCTTAAGGTAATCGGTAAGTAAGCCATGAAACTCAAGGCTGTTGTCTTATCTGCTGTGTTGCTTCCTGCCGTGTTCTCCATCCGGGGGGGGCAGGTGGATGAGACGCAGGAGGCTGCCGAGGAGGTAAAACTTCCATATACGGCTGAGCAGGCCGATTCGTGTGTGGCCGCTTTCGCCACCATTATGGCGGAATATACCCGCCCCGAGCTTGACCGGCAGTTTGCCGGGGATACGGCGGCGGTCCGTGAATTCGCCGCAGGAGTAGAGCATGCGTTCAAGATACGAGATGCGCATGCACCGTATTATTTCGGTGTGCGTTCAGGGCTTGCCATGATTGAACGGGTGGAAGGGATGCAGCAGATGGGCTATCCCATCACGCCGCAGTCTTTCGTCCCGCAACTTGAGGCCGCCCTCAAAGGGGATGCCATGGGTTTTGACGGCAAGACTGCTGATGCCTACCTGCGCCATTTCATGGATTTGCTTTATCCAGCTCCCGAACCATTGTCGGAAGAGTCACAGACGGCCTTTCTCTCCAGCCAGAAGTCCAGGGAGGGAGTTGAGGCACTTCCCTCGGGACTCCTTTTCGAGATTATAACCGAAGGGGAAGGGGAATCACCCTCTTTGACCGACAAGGTTAAGGTTACTTATAAAGGAGCGTTGGCCGATGGCACGGTTTTCGATACAACAGAAAAGCCGATAACTCTCCCGGTGTCGGGGGTGGTGCCCGGTTTTTCCGAGGGGCTGCGTCTTATGAAGCCCGGAGGGACCTACCGCCTGTTTATCCCCGCCTCGTTAGGATATGGCGATAAGGGAGCCGGCGGGGTGATTCCTCCCGGAGCGGCACTTGACTTCACCGTCACGTTGTTGGAGATAGAGAAATAATCAGACATATAAGAAACTAAAAAGTATATTTACACAGAAATGAAAAAAATCATTCTCACTTTCGCTTCTGCTCTCGTTATCGCAGCCGGCATCTCGTCGTGCGGCAACAAGGGGGGCAATGATGCCGCTTCCGGCGAAAATGCCGCTTTGGCCGATTCTCTGACCACCGCGTTGGGTAATTTTGCCGGCGCGCAGTCTGCTATGAGCTTCAACCAGGCCCGTTTCCAGGGTGACAGCGCGCGTTTCGCCAAAATGGATAAGAAAGACTTCCTCCGTGGTCTGAAAGAGGTGCTTGACGCCGATACCAACAAGTTGGCTTACTACGAGGGTCTCTCCATGGGCTTGCAGCTTGTGTCGCCTATGATGGGCCTCAGCAACGATGCCGACATAAAGGTAAGCCCCGACAAACTTTATAAGGCTTTCGAAGAGGTGTTCATGAAGGATTCTGTAGGTGATATGGGCGAATATTATGCCAACTACCAGAAGCTCATGCAGCAGGCCCAGCAGGTTATGATGAAGAAACAGGAAGCCAAACTTGCCGAGGAACCCCAGGCTAAAGCTAACCTTGCCGACGGCCAGCGTTATGCCGAGAAGATGGTGAAAGAGGGGTATCAGAAGACCTCTACCGGCCTTGTCTACAAGATTGAGAATCCCGGTACGGGCGCCAAGGCCACAGATGCCGATATGGTTACCGTTGCTTACGAAGGCAAGCTGGTGAACGGCACCGTGTTCGATGCCAATTCTGATGCGACCTTCTCACCCACACAGGTTGTTCCCGGCTTCGGCGAGGCTTTGAAGATGCTCGGTGTAGGAGGCAAGATGATTGCCGTAATTCCGGCCGACCTCGGTTATGGCCTGCAGGCCCCCAAACAGATCGGCCCGAACTCTACTCTGATTTTCACAATCGAAGTAAAGGCTATCAAGCCGTCTGCCCAGGCAGCCAAATAAGCCATAGGGATTTCTAAATTATAAAGGCGATGTGTCAGTAATTTTGGCACATCGCTTTTGTTATATAACGCTTTTGGCAACGGTAACTTTATTATTGCTGTCCGATAAAAGTTAAAAACAGCAAAATATCATGGCTCGGCTGC
>CAJUBM010000133.1 GCA_910584735.1 uncultured Muribaculaceae bacterium | reverse complement strand
CGGGTGGCCTGCCGTCCCGGAGGTCCGGCGCCACTATAAAGTTACCATTGCCAAAGGTGTTATATAACGAAAGTGGTGTGTCAAAAAAAGGAATTTTGACACACCGACCAAAATAATAGACCTACTCCTGCCGATTTTCACTAAATTTCCGATTATCAAGCACCTTAATTATTAAGAAACTAACTAAATACTATAATCGCGCTAATCTGTGGCTTTTTGATATTCGCACAGATTAGCGCGATGAAAAAATCGGCAATGCCATGCCCAAACCGTTTGGGGATTATAGGTAATACCTAAGCATAAACTCGCTCCACCCCGCCGGATTCTTACAAAACACCTTTAGGTTATTTTACAGGACGGGGCTTTACGGCAGAAGACATCGGAGAGCGGCCACTCTCGGAAAGCGCCTCGATGGCGAAGAAATAATCAGTATCACGGTCAAGGCCGCGCATATCATACTCTTGGGCGCCGTAAACCGTGATTGCGTTATATAACTTATCCGGCTCAATGCCGTAATATATATTATAGCCGTATGCCCCGGGAGTTTCCTTCCAGGTAATCATAGCGTTACGAGGGTCGGCCTTCGACCGCGCCACCTCGAAGCCTTTCACCGCTTCCGGCGCCCCGGCACTTTCATCAAGGCCGAACACCCTCAATCCCGACAGGCAGAAATTCCCCGAGGGCATATGCCGATTCTCCAACTTTATATAGCGAGCCTCAAGCGGCGCCTGCAGCTCCACATAGTCGTGAGGCACATCGCGGTCATTATCGCCCTTATCAACTATGAGAGTCCAATCTTCTCCGTTGTCCGAGGCATAAACCCGATATTGATGGTAAAGGTCATCGGCACGGTCATGCTGGGTTGTCTTATAATCATAATAATTTATCTGCAAAGCCTTTACCGAACGCGGGCCACCGAGGTCAACCATAGCCCATTCTCCGGGTTCGCCGCTACGCGCAGCCCAGAAAGTGCGCATACTTTCGTCAGTTACCGCCGACGGCGACAATATTGAATCGGTGCTCGACACGCTCACCGGTTTGCCGTACGAAAGCAACATCCATCCTGAGAAACGCGCGGAAGGGTCGGCAATGTCAGACTCGGCATTAAAATTTGGATAATCACCATAAGCCGCCGAACTATACATAATGCCGTCCTTGTCGAATCCTACAGGATAAAGGCCGATACGGCGCTCGAACTTATATTTCAACGACAGCATGCATGTCGACACATGCCAATAGTTTCCATCCTTGTCGGCAAACGTGCCGCCATGGCCGCTACCTTGCACGAATCCCCCCGGCTTGTAGCTCATGGGGTTATGCTTCTGATATACGAAAGGGCCCAACGGATTGTCGGACACATATACTCCATCAGCATACACCTTGAACTCCGTACCCGGCGCGCCATATTGCAAATAGTATTTCCCGTTATGCTTGGTCATATACGCCCCCTCGGTGAACGGCGGAAGAGTCACTTCGTCATCATTGTTCATTCCGAAACGCTCCCATCCATGCTCTTTCGGATGGAGAGCCATAACATCGTAAATCTTGCTGACAGGATAAAAATCGTCACGGCTTACCTGCACACCTTTCAAGGGGTACTCATTGCTCGAACCATAATAGAGGTAGAGCTTCCCATCATCATCAAGGAATAGACACGGATCCCACGAGGGAAGCACGTTACGGTCGACCACACGGCGGAACTTCCCCGATTTCGGATGTGTGGAATACCATATCGGAAGCCCCTCATAAGTGGAGCCTGTATAAAACAGCGTATCGCCCGACACAAAAGCCGCCGGAGCGCACTGGTCGTCATCGGTAGGACGCCTTTTGAAACTCGCCCTGGCAAACTCCCAGTCAGTCAGATTCTTAGAATAATGAAATCCATCCTGGTTGGTTGAGAACAGGTAACATTCATCGCCGTACATCAACGCCATCGGATCCGCCGAAGAACGGAAAGAACCGCCTGCGCGTGTGTTATTATTGTATGGCTCGAAGTTGTAGCTTATATTCATCGGATTGCAATAGGTACGCGGGGCATAAGTCTCCGGGGTATACCATTTAGTCGCGACGGCCTTGCGGCGGGGAAGGAACTTACGTTCTCCCCCCTCCCTCAGTCTGATACGGACATTCTCCACATCAACACCTACAGGGTGATTCTCAAGCACCATGCCCGGATAATGCACATAAAGCATGGTATCAGCCGGTGTACCCTTCAGAGCAAAACGTCCATCGGCATCCGTGTTGCAATGAATCGGGCTGGCAAAAAACATCACAGTCGCGCCCTCCAACGGATTTCCGGCCATATCCGTGACCCGCCCCTTTATTTCATGCTGCTCCACTACGGGGATGTAGTAATCGCTCACCTGCCCTTTCACTACCTTGATATTATCTTCGGCATAAGCAGACGGACATCCCGCCGCACCACATAAGCACACAGCAAGCAGACAGGAATAAAAATTTCTGTATTTCATGGTTTTATGTTAGGAAGATTATAATACCCCTCGCAGGGGATGAAACGTTCCACAAAATTACAAACTAAAAAAACATGCCCCAATACCACTCTGAATCTTTAACTTTTTCTCACACACACTTGTTCTTAGATAAACGGAAAACGGAAAACATAAAACAGAAAGATTATGTTGTGGACAGCAATCGGATGCCTCATAGCAGGCGTATTGGTGATGATAGGAATGTTCTGGTGGCAGGGAGTCGCCATAAAGTCGCCCGAACAATGGGCAAGATTCAACCGATGGCGTATCTGGCTGATGGTTGTATATCTGCTTTTGTTTATGGCCGCAGCCGTACTCTTCCTCGTATGGTGAAGTGACCCCGGGATAAGAACCACATATCAATACAGATGACGGAATCAAACAAATTCGGACTCTGGGGGCTGGTTGCCATTGTATTCGGCTCTGTAATCGGCGGAAGTATTTTCAACATAGCCCAAAACCTGGCGCGGCATGCGGCTCTTGGCGCGGTAATCGCCGCGTGGCTTATCACGGCCGTAGGCGTGTTCTTCCTGGTTATGACGTTCAAATCCCTGGCCGATATGCGTCCCGACCTTACTGCCGGCATATACCAGTATGCACAAGTCGGATTCGGACGCTATGTCGGCTTCAATATGGCATGGGGATACTGGCTGAGCGTAGTTCTCGGCAACGTCACCTATGCCGTTATGCTCAACGATGCCTTAGGAGCTTTTTTCCCGGTACTGATGCAGCACGGATGGGTTACCGTTATATTTGCCTCAGTGCTTGTGTGGCTGATGTATTTCATAGTGGCACACGGAGCCCACTCAGCCGCATATATAAACAATATCCTCTCTGTTGTAAAATTCGGCTGTATCGTACTTATAATAGCCATACTCGTGATATATGCACGTATCGGAATGTTCTCCTATGATTTCTGGGGGCATGCCACCACCCCGTCACTCGGTGGCATAGGCAGCCAGTTCTCATCGTGCATGCTGGTAACGATATGGAGTTTCATCGGCATAGAGGGCGCCGTGATGATGTCTTCGCGGGCAAAGCGGCACAAGGATGTCGGGCGCGCCACAATCATAGGATTCCTACTCGCCCTGGCCCTGTACCTGCTTGTCTCGGTGCTATGTTTCGGGGTAATGACCCAGCCCCGGATGGCCACCCTCCCAAATCCATCACTTGCATACGTTCTTGACGCCTGTGCCGGACCTTGGACGAAATGGCTGGTAATAATATCGGTGATAATCTCTTTAGCCGGATGTTTCACAGCCTGGACGCTGGTATGCGCCCATATACCTTATGAAGCGGCGTCTGTAAAGATTCTTCCCCGACAGTTTCTGCGTGTAAACGCCAAGGGAGTACCATACTACGGGATGCTTGTAGCCACCATTTTCATGACTCTGTGCATAATATCGGTCGTAACAGCGGAAAACGTGTATATCGCCGCATTAAACCTCACCGCGATGATGGTGCTCCCCCCGTATATGTTCTGCGGTATGTACCTTTGGAAACTATCTTACGCCGCGCCACATAATATCCCACACGGATATAATCGTATCTACATCCGCATTATATCACTCGGAGCGATGATATTCTGCGGGTATATAATGTGGGCCGGATCATTGAAACTCCTCATGGTGACATCGCTGTTCTACCTTGCCGGGACAGGATTCTTTATACTAACACGGCTACAGCAGACCGGGAAACATACCCTCAAGCAATGGCGCCGCATCTTCACCCCTGCCGAGATGTGTATATTCGCGGCACTGTGTGTATTCGCCATACTGTCATTATACCTGCTCATAACAGGCAATATCGTGCTGGATTCTTGATTCGTTTATTGAATTTTACATAGTAACTTCTTAGTGGCGCCGGACCTCCGGGACGGCAGGCCACCCGAAGAGCCTGAGTTGAATTAGAAATGCTAACTTCTATACAAAGAATTGTTGACATTTTTCTGCTCCGCCTCTTCTGGTGGCCTGCCGTCCCAGAGGCCCGGCGCCACTATAAAGTTACCTCAGAGAATGTTTTTCGTTGGGAGATAATTGTATCCGAATTTTGACACACCCCCCATAATAATTAGGAGCCTTTCAATTAGAACGGGAAATTTATACCCATATTCAACGAGGCGTTCGAACTCAGTGGAACCCACTGCTTGGAAACCTTTCCAAGCGTATGGTTCATGCCGAGGAAGAAATTAAATCCGGTGTGATGGAAGTTAAGCAGCCAGCCGAAAGAGGTGCCGAACGAACTGAAGGCCACATTGGCATCAGCCGAGAAACAGTTCACCGGGGCAACATTGGCCGAGAACCTGGCCTCCGACCATGAATAGCGTCCCGCGAT
Organism: uncultured Muribaculaceae bacterium; assembly: GCA_910584735.1. Lineage (GTDB taxonomy): Bacteria > Bacteroidota > Bacteroidia > Bacteroidales > Muribaculaceae > UBA7173. Next base: position 2,320 of record CAJUBM010000133.1, on the reverse strand, counting down.
TCGCGTTGAGCTTAAAAAGCCGAAGTGCAGCTTACGGTAATAAGGAAGCGTATATTCCACGCCGAGATTCAATGTCGCGGCAAGAGCCGTAGAACGTCCGCCGATATTACCGTTGTCGGAAAGCTGGTAAAGTTCGTTGAAGTTATCGCGCAGACGTTTCCATTCGTTGTCGAACGAGTTGGGGGCATCATCATCGGCATTGAATGTATATGCGTCCGTATTGACATAACGTGTGCCGTTGGTAGAGGCATATTTTGTATCGGAGAACGAAATCCATCCCAGGTCGAGCACGGCTGCCGAGAAATTGAAATCACGCCAACTGTAGGTAGCGCCAAGGTCAAAGGCCATACCGAACCCGTTAGGGCCGATAGATCCGTCACCGTCCATATTCACGCCGGATACATACTCCTTGCCGGCATCGTTCACATCATGCTCATACTGCAGGGAACCTACATTGGCATAAATATCGGCATTAGTCAGCCCTTCCCAGCCATTCTCTCCGAGAGTGAGCTTGGCCTCGTTGAAATAAGCGTCAACATTGGCCACGCCTATGAGGAACTTCACAGACGCACCGACACGCAGACCCGGCACCTGGGATATATCACGGGAGTGGCCGAACGCCAGTTCTCCATAGCCGATACCACGCGCCGAAAGGTTGCGTATGTCATACGTGCGGTTGCTGATACCCTCCTTGGCCAAAGAGAAAAACGCCTTCGGCACATTCACATTCACCCCCGCACGGGCATTGATTGACACAGTGTTATACCCTCCGAAAGCTTTAAAACCGGCAGAAATTACATTTAACTTCACATCGGAGCCTATACGGTTCTTATCATGAAGAGAGTTCATAACCTCGGAAGCACTCACCGAGGGGTTGGTAAACAGGCATGTGCGTCCGTCAACATTGTAAAGCACACTTGAAAGATGAAGATTCCCGCGTAAGGCCACGTTCACATCGCCCAACCCCGGCATCGACACAAAGTTACGTTCGTTGGCAAACGCCGGATTCATCTGGTAACGATAGGTATAACCCTCCAGGAAATAGCCCGAATTAGTATTCTGGGCAGACAGACCTGTTGCAACGGCAACAAAGCCGCATATAGCTAATTTTCGCAGAATGTGTTTCATTTTTGATGGCCTACAGGTTTAAAGTTCTTTTTCATAATATCCGCTCACCCGCGCACGAATCTCTTTCAGAGTAATGCTCTGCGAGGGACTTAGCGGCGCATCAAAGCCCTCTGTCATAACACGCGCCTCGAACGTCACACCGTCAAGATGGGTTATAACGCCCGACATCTCTATAGTAACAGGCGCATCCGTGCTGTTCGCCGGGATAGTCTGGCTCTTTACCTCCACTCCGGGAATACGGTTGCCATTTACATCGATCGGATAGGCCACCAGTTCGGCGTCCAGCGGACATGAGTTCGTGACCTTCAACGAAGCCGAGAGCCGTGTAATGGTTATTGCATCGACATCCTCGTCGTTCCAGCCGTCCTCGGTATCGGTGTACACAATCATCGAGCCCTTCTTCAGCGCCAACGGAGCAACGAGTTCATAACGTCCCTTCACACCCGGGATATTCACACCGAGCATAAAGTCCGTTACCGGCTGGGATGGAATCTGTGGATTGTCCACACTTATTTTTATTTCAGACGGCAGACCATGCACTCCGGAACCCTCAGGCGCCGCAAGCAGACCTCCGAGGGTGGTGAAAGGCACAAAACGCAACCTTTCGCCAAATCCGTCCGGCACACTTAGCGACTTGTCATCGGGCGCCAGCACTATGTTATACGGACCATCCACACCCCGGTCATGTCCGATGGTAAAATAGGAGTCGGAGGAGAATGAGAGCGTAGGCTCATCGACACGCAGGGATGAGAGCGTCAGACCACCGGAACATTCAAGCCCCCGGGCGGCTACAGGGTTATTGAAGTTCAGATATATCTGCGGGTTGGCAAGTTCGAGATTGGTTTCGGGGCCTGACAGGAAGTCGGGAATGTCAGACATCTGCACCGGCGCTATATCCAGCCCGTCAAGGTGATAGTTTATCACACCGCAGAACGAGTCGGCTGTCATCGGGTCAAGTTTATATGAAGCGCAGAACTCCATAGTCATCGGCAGAGACTTTGCCACACCGTTGACACGCTGAGGCTCAATGGTAAGCAGGCCATCCAACACCCGGAATTCGCTATCGAATCTGAGCGTATGGTCAGGCAGCACACGGCAACCGTTGGCCGCAAGGTCTACGGCAGTACTCGTAAGATAGGCATTACTACTGGTGCGATAAAATCGCGTTAGTTTAGAAATCATCAAATAAAGA